>JAWBXT010000023.1:0-16198 GCA_038867695.1 Thermoproteota archaeon | reverse complement strand
TTGTTTAATTCAGCCGCCAGCTTCTCAATAGCTTCCTCTTCATTTATTCGGGACAATGCTGCATCGGACAATATTTTAACAGCATCTTCACGTGGCTCTACGATTAAAATAAGCTCTTCATCAGCTTCTTCAACAAGCTTCCTGCAAAGGTCTTTTATTTCGAGACCGGTATTCTCAAGGTTTAAACTAACTACTTTCAACGCATAGTCTCCTCCACTATTTCGAATATGTCTCTTATTATTGCTGCAGCAGTCTCAAAGGGCCCAGCGCCCTTTCCGGTTAAGCATACTGGTCCAGCCCTCCTCATCTTAAACTCCACCGCGTTTAATGTCCCGCTTACATCGAGCATGCTCCCCCTCTTAAGCTTTGAAGGCCCTACTCTAAGCTTTCCTTCTTCAGTAAACTCTCCCAGAAGCCTTATTGAATATCCGCTTGAAGAAGCCTTACGTAAGTCTTCAAACCTGATGTTTTCAATACCGGTTATTTCAACCTCGTTTACGCTATGTCCTCCTTCTATTGTGTTAGCTATTATGGTTATCTTGTAGGCCGTATCCATTCCTGAAACATCCATAGTCGGATCTGTTTCAGCAATACCCATTTCCTGCGCGAGCTTAAGGGCTTCATTATAACTCCGACCCTCCTCCATCAATGTGAGTATATAGTTAGAGGTTGCATTCAAGATTCCTCGACAACTTTCCACGACGTCGCCGATTGTAAGCGTCTTAAGCGTTTTCAAAACAGGCAGTCCTCCTCCTACTGTAGCACTATATTTTACAAGCCTCCCCCTAGATAGCGCTACCCTCATAACGGTGTCGTAATCGTATGCGAAAGGTGCCTTATTGGCTGAGATAACATGCGAACCGTTTTCCAAGGCTTTAACAATATGTTTCAAGGCAGGCCCAGACCCTCCTTTGCTCGTAGAAGTGGCTTCAATCGTCAAATCTGGTTGAATAATGTTAATGGCTTCTAGAGCATCCATCTGGGGGAAACCCCCTTCTTCAGAATATGCTACGCTCCCCTTCTCCGCCTTGACTTCCAGTATTCTACTGGTTTTAACACCGTCTTGGGATATTGTTGCTCCACCCTTGTCTACTACTCCAACAACCTTAGGGTCAATACCTCTCTTCCTGAACTTGCGTCTTTCCTCTTCTAAGAGCTGTAGGAAAGCCCTCCCGACGTTTCCAAAGCCTATGAGAAGTATCCTCATAATAGTTTCCTCAACGCTTCCACTGGGTTCTCATCCGGCTGTATCACTAGCTCGGCATACGGTATTATCTTAACATCCGGATCTTTCAAACCGTGGCCAGTGACCACGGCCACTACAGTGTCGTCGCCCTTGAAATACCCTTCCTTAGATAGCTTGATTACTCCAGCTATGGATGCTGCCCCAGCAGGCTCTGCAAAAATCCCCTCTGTCCTCGCTAATTCGACTTGGGCTCTGAGTATCTCCTCGTCGCTAACAGTTAATGCAATTCCCTTTGAATCTCTTATTGCTCTCAAAGCTTTCTTCCAAGACAATGGCCTTCCTATCCTTATTGCTGTCGCAACTGTCTCAGGTTTCTCAACAGGATCTATCTCACTCCTGCCTTCTGAGAAAGCCTTGGCTATTGGAGCAGCGCCTTCAGCTTGAACACCGATCATCTTAGGAAGAGAATTGGAGAGGCTTGCTTCCCTAAGCTCAACAAAACCCTTCCAACCAGAGGAAATATTAGCGGCATTTCCAACGGGATACGTGACAAACTCAGGGGTCTTTCCTAACCCCTCCCATATCTCGAAGGCAGTAGTTTTCTGGCCTTCTATCCTATAGGGATTAACTGAGTTGAGAACATAGACTCCCAATTCCGCAGAGTGCGAGAGAAGCATTCTTAAAGCATCGTCGAAATTTCCCATCACCTTGACTATCGCCGCCCCATGTGCAATTGCTTGGAGGAGTTTGCCGGCAGCAACGTAGCCATCTGGGAGGAATACGAAGCTCTTCAAGCATGCTCTCGCAGCGTAAGCAGCCATGGAAGCAGAAGTGTTACCGGTTGAAGCGCATGCGACGCTTCTCCGACCGAATTTTAATGCAACGCTTACCCCTACGGTCATCCCCCTGTCCTTGAAGGAGCCTGTTGGATTCGCCCCTTCAAACTTAACATAAAAGTTTCTTAAGCCTATTTTCCTACCGAGGTTCTCAGCCTTAACGAGAGGAGTATTGCCCTCGTTCAATGTGATAATCCTCTCCACCTTAGGCAGTAGGCTACTATACCTCCAAACTCCCGTCCCCTTAAACGAGACGTTTCTAAAAACACTCCTAGGATAGGCTACTTCAAGGAGGCCGCTACACTTCTCGCAAACCAGCACGCCAGGCCCCGGCTTATGCTCTCGACCACAATCTATGCATACCAGGGCCTCGCCGTCAAGACTCATTTACCGCCTATTCGACTATCCAGCAGTTTTAAGGTTTTAATATTCCCCAAGCCGGTTCCGAACGATGCATACCGTACTCTTCATAACTGGGAACAGGGGTAAGGTTATCGAAGCCCAGCGTTTGCTCCAGCGCTTCGGCATAATGGTTGAACAGGCCGACTTGGATATTGTAGAGCCTCAGGCGGAAACTTTAGAAGAAGTCGTAGAGAAATGTGCTAAGGAAGCGTGGAGAATGCTAGATAAAAGCTTTATCGTCGAGGATTCGGGGTTATTCATAAACGCTTTAAACGGTTTTCCAGGCGTCTACTCCTCTTATGTCTACGAGAAGATAGGTTGCGAGGGGATTTTGAGACTGCTGTCTGGTGTAACAGATAGGTCGGCATACTTCATGACCGCATTAGCATACGGTGAGCCTAATGGAGAGATCAAAATATTCAAAGGCAGAATCGACGGGGAGATAGCGTTGGAAAAAAGAGGGGGGAGCGGATTTGGTTATGATCCGATCTTTATACCTCTAGGCTCGAACCTTACTTTTGCAGAAATGAGCGTTGAGGAGAAGAATCTTTTCTCCCATAGGGCTAGAGCCTTAAAGGAGTTTGCATCATGGTTCCTAGAACACGTTAGGAAGTAAAAGTGGGAAGATTATCCTCTGAAAAAAAGGCTTAACAGCGTAATTTTATAAGGCGTAAGCCAAATGCTTCAAAAATAGCGTTTTTCAAGGCTTAAATAGGAGGCCTTAATCTTGTGACTGGGTTCAGAGTTGGCCAGGATGCATAGTCATAAGAGGGGGAAATCGGGCTCTCACAGGCCGGCTTACAGCGGGCCTCCTCCATGGTTGCCCTACAAGCCTGAGGAGGTCGAAGAGCTTGTTGCCAAGCTGGCCCAAGAGGGACATGGGCCTTCTGAGATAGGTAGGATACTTAGAGACTCCTATGGAATACCATTGGTAAAGAGCGTCACGGGTAAGAAGATATCTAAGATACTTTTAGAAAAAGGTGTGAAATTCTCCAGGACGGAGGACCTCGACAGGCTCGTCGCAAAGGCTGAGAGAATGGTTGCCCACTTAACTAGGCATAAGTCTGACCGCTTCAATGTCCACAATCTTCAGCTTGTAGAATCAAAGATTAGGAGGCTCGCTAGGTACTACTCTAGGAAGAAGGTGTCTTTACCCGACCTTAGGATCCTTGAGGCAAAGGTATGATTAACCAGTCTGAGGCTAAGAGGAGTTTTATCTCGAAAGCTAGGGAACTAGCTGGCAAGCTTAGCTCTCTAGACTGGGATGACGTGCTCATAGTCTTCCATGCCGATGCCGACGGCACCGCAGCTGCAGCAATAGCCTGCATAGCGCTGAGAAGCATGGGGGTCTCGTTCTGCGCTAGATCGGTTAAGCAGATCGACAAGGCTATATTGGATAACATAGCATACTCCTCGAAGCCCGTTATACTTTTAGACATAGGCTCAGGATACTTAGATGAGATAAGGAGTATACTCGACCCCTCAAGGGTTATCATACTGGATCACCATGAGCCAGTTGGCGATCGTAGCAATATTCTCATGCTTAACCCCAATGAGCACGGCTTAAACGGCGGCTCAGATATTTCCGGATCAGGAGTTTCATATCTCGTCTTCAAGAATCTGGTTGACGATTTCAAAAGAATGAACGAGTTAGCCATAGTGGGCGCGCTCGCTGATATGCAGGACATTGGTCCAAACAGGTCTTTATCCGGATTGAATTCCACAATAGTTCTTGAGGGTGAGGAAAATGGTTCTATTACTACTGAAGAGGATTTCGTCTTCTTCGGCAGGGAGACGCTGCCTATACACGTTTCTATCGCTTCCTCCTCTAACTTCATAGTGCCCGGGTTGACGGGTGATGAGAATGTTGCCCTAAACTTCTTGAAGAGCCTAGGTATAGAAGTTAAGAAGGATGATTCTTGGAGAACTTTCAACGACCTCTCTGAAGCAGAGAAGTCTAAACTGTTAACGGGCCTCATGCAATACATGTCTGACCTCGGTCTTTCTCCCGAGAGCGTTCAAAACATGTTCGGAACAGTATACGTATTCTTATCCGAACCTAAGGGGACTGTTCTTAGAGATGGGAGAGAATTCTCAGCCCTCTTGAACTCTTGTGCGAGAATGGGTTTCTCACATTTTGGCTTAGCCGTGGCAATGGGCGAGAAGGGGAGACTGTTTGAAGAAGCCCAGCGGATCAGTAGGGAATATAGAATAGTGGTTTCAAAATCGCTTTCAAGCGTCTTAAGCGTTCCCGGAGCTAGGGTTGAGACGGATAGAATACTGTTTTACAACGGGGAGGGGGTTGTAGACCCACGAGTCCTCAGTCCAGTAGCCTCCATAATCTCATCAAGCCTACCTGGCGATTTCAGGAAAATACTAGTAGTTACTGCGGCTGAGGATGATTTACTTAAGGTCTCTATAAGAGTTCCAAGAGGCCTTGTGCAGAAGGGGTTTGACGGAGGGGTCTTAGCGTCTTTGGCGGCGAGGCAGGTCGGAGGCACGGGAGGTGGCCATGACGTGGCTTCGGGTGCGACGATACCGAGGAGGAAGCTACACAGCTTCATGGAGGCTGTTGAAAAAATTGCGGAGGAGCAGTTCCAAAGGCTTCGCAATGCTTGAAGTGGCTTTCAAAAATCCTTCTATGGCTAGACTCGTATATTTTTCGACGAAGCCGGACGAGTTCTTTGAGGAGAGGAGTCTTAAAACATTCTCGGAGCTTAAAGGCGATAAGATAGTTTTCAAAGTAGCATGCAAAAGGGGCTTGATGTCTTTAGCGTACACTATTTACGAATATTTGCAACACTTAAGGATGGTTGAAGAAGCTATTTCAAAACTCGAGGAGGCCATGTATCCATGAGCGGTGGACTCAAGTATCCCCAGAGCCTCTTCACCTCTACAGGCCAATCTTCAACGTTGAAGCCGTGTCTAGCCAAAAACGAGTAAACCCATCTTTCAAGACCGTTTCCAGAACAGCCTGTCCAAACCTCCCTGTTCTTTCTCTCCTTAATATTGAACCATTCCACATACTTATCATAGTGTACTGAAGCATTTGCTATCTCCAACCATTCTACAGAGCTCCTATCCCCCCGGAAGGGAAGGTATGCTTCTACATCTAGGGTCGCCGGGACTTTCCTCTCCACGTCACCGACGACACCGGCGTGAGCCATCCAGACAGGCGTCACCTCGGCAGTCCTCACTTCCAAGTCTAGGGTCTTATCCAGCAGATGGATGTAATTGTCTATTAGCCTGTCTCTTATCTCGCTGACTTCCTCAGGCCTGCCGAGGTAGACTATCTCTATCCTCGTGAATGCCATGAGCCTCTCTAAGCTCCTTAAGCCTCCTGCCTCGTGTCGAAAGCTAAACCCTGACCTATCGTAGAGCTTAACCGGAGGATTATCTAGGTTAACAACCTCCCCTGAGAAAAGCTCATAGAAAGGCTCGCATTGAGCATAAGGTAAGCAGAAAGAAGGCTCTTTTAACAAGGGCTTTAATAGTTCAGGCAAAGTGTTATTGAAAACCTTAACCGAGTCAGCGTACTCTTCGAAAAAGCTTAATTCTCTTAAACCTGGCTCGCAGACGTATAGCATTTCATGCGGTATACCGGTAAGCTGACCCTTTTTCTTCATAACTTCAAGCGGTATGAGTTTAGGCAGAACAATCTCTTGAAAACCTAAGGGCTTTAAGACGCTCTCTATAATCATGTTTTCGAAGATTCTAAGCAGGCTCGTGTACGGTTGGAGGTAATACCATATGCCTGGATGAAACCTTTTGACCCAGCCCTCCTCCTCCATAACTAGCCCAGGGTCTCCAATGTACTTCACAGGCTTCTCCGAGCTTTTCCAGATTATTCTGTGAACTTCTCTAGCTTCTCCAAAGGCCTCCTGCTTCTCAATGAATATACTTATTAACCTGTCTGGAACTTGATTATACATATCTGCCTCGCTGACTTCAAACCAGTATTTTATCCCTCCCGCAACCTTCTCAACCCTTTTAACAAGGGGTAGCCTAACCTCTCTAAGGTTTTCTCCAGTGAAGAAGACTTCAAAAGACTTTACGATTATGCTCCTAACTCCAAGCCCCATCTTGGGGCCGAGTTCTTCACTCAAAGCTCTTCTGGCCCTCTTAATAGCTTCATGAGCTCTCACCCTCCTCCCGGATTCTACGGTCATGCTCAACAAATTCCCCTTCACAGTCAACTCTTCTATCCGAGGAGCCTCTCCCCCAGAACCCTTAGAGAATATGCTGGGAAATCTGGATAGAGCGTAATCCACAATCTTCTCAACCTCGTCGCCGACAAGCTCCCTGCTCAGGTTCAGTTCTACCGAGACCCTCAGCCTAACATCCTTGATAATCCCTTTTTTCCCCTCCAACACTCCTAAAGCCTGAGGAGCATAGTTTAAATATGTTGTCTCCAAACAATCCCTCAAGCTTGGTAAAGCAGAAGGGAGTTAAAAAGTGGTTTACGGTAATGGCCCCCGATTACTTGGGGGGTAAGATAATAGGCCAGCTGATTACGCACAGTCCAAGTGACCTTATAGGTAGGGGAATATCCTTGCTACTGAGCGAGCTTACGGACGACCCCTCTCACACAACAGTCAAGATACGGTTTAAGGTAGTTGGCGTCAGGGGAGAATCTGCCACTACTGATTTCTGGGGTTACGAGCTTGATAGAGATTTCGTAAGAAGCCTGTTGAGGAAAGGGTCCTCCAGGGTTGACATGATTTTTGAAGCGGCAACTAAAGACGGTTACAGGATGCGGATCACAGTACTGGCTATAACCCGTTACAAGGCTTCACAGCTACAGAAGAAAAAGATGAGGAAAACGATGATGAACATTATACTGAACAAGTGTAGTAAGCTCACCTACGCCCAGTTCGTTCAGGAGCTCGTATTCGGGAAGATCGAATCCGACCTTTATAACGAGGCCAAGAAGTTCCATAGGATAAAGCTTGCAGGCATTAAGAAAATGAAAGTGCTAGGGGCGCCGGTAAAACTGGAGGAGATTAAGGCGAGCTTGGCTGAGGCTGCTTAAATTGTCTGGGAACCTTAGTGAAGAAGAACTCATGGAGATCGCTCTGAAAGGGTATTCCAAGGAGCTTGAGCCAAAGTCCCTCAAGGGATATGCTCCTAACATCTTCGATTACATAAGGAGATGCGAAAACAATGATGAAGCATTCCAGATAATAGATTTTCTAGTTTCACGCGGCGAGCTTCCAGAGAAGGTTGCTCAAATCGTCAAGAAGACGATAGCTGAAAAGGGACTCAGGTTCTACGGTCCGAAGAAAGAAGTAGGCTACTACGTTGAGAAATACAGGGCTGAGAAAGATTAGCCTCTCCTGCCAACTGCGACTATACTTACAACGTCGTCATCCTTAAGAGTATATTCTTCACCGAGCCTTATCTTACTCTTAGCATCAATCCCGTAGAGAAAGTTCTCCATTAGCTCCGTGTGTATTAGGCCGGCGAACTCTCTAATACTCATCCCCCTTGGGACAAGATAGACATCCGGCAGAACATTACCCTTCTTATCCGTAAACTTATTAGGATCCTCTACGGGGTAAACAGTTATCATATCTAGAACTTTGAAGTACACCTTGTTAAGCAATTCCTGTACTCCAGTCGAGCCCCAGGGCTTCAAAACCTTGCTCCTAACCATCTCAAGAGCCTCAACCTGCTTCTCCTTGAGCGCACTTGGATTAAGTATTCTGAAATCGCTATCCCCCGGCAAGTATTCAACTAGGCCTGCTTCAGAAGCCCTTCTTAAAACCAGCTCAGCCTCAGCGCTAATAGGGATGGGGTCATAACCTGCTTCCCTCATTCTTCTAACCCCCTCTTCAGCACCTTTCTTATCTACCTTGTTCGCCGCTATGATCATCGGCTTAGCAATCATCCTAATGCTCCTCGCCAGTTCGAGAATAACGTTCTTACTCCACTGAGAAGGGTTATCGGGAGGATCAACTTTTTCAACAGCTTCTTCAACATGCTTCCTGCCTATTGCTAGGCCACTTAGAACTTGGCTGAAGGCTTCTTCAACACTAGTTCTACTCGGCTTTGCTCTATGAACTCTCTGAACCCCCTTTTCTATTATACCTGCAAGCCAATGGTCATACTCTTCTTCAAGAAACCTTATGTCCCTCAGAGTATTCTCAGGATCAGGGTCAACGGGCCTCCCCTCAGCATCCAAGCTGCCTGAGGCATCGACTACATGTATCAAAGCGTCTGCAACACTTATCTCTGATAGAAACTGGTTTCCAAGGCCTCTTCCCTCATGGGCACCCGGAACAATGCCGGGGAGGTCGACGAGCTCAACCGGTATGAATCTGAAGCCGTCGACACACCTAGAGTTAACAGGATTGTCAGCAACACCTAGGCTTCTGCAAACGCACTTCTTCCTCAAGTAGCCAACACCTCTGTTCGGAGTCAACGTGGTGAAAGGATAGTCTGCAATCTTAACAATATTCAGCGTTAGAGCTGAGTATAGTGTCGACTTCCCCACATTAGGCTTACCCGTGAGGCCTACCAGCCTCGTAACCATTATTAATAACTTTACACTACTAGGATTTAAACAATATTCTTAAGCATACGTATACTCATGAGGATTTACGTCGAGTCACAGGATATCAAGCATGTGCTTAATCCTCCTACAGATGGAAGCGTTGATTCGGGATTAAGACTTGTAAGTATTGGATTAAAATAAGTCGCCTTATAGCTTATATACGGGTGTATTAAAGCAAGTAGCTTGGCGATGCGTTCAGCGATGCTGAGCAATATGAGGGTCCTGGTGGCTGACCATATTGATGAAGAGGGGTTGCGCATACTTCATAATGCGGGTCTAAGAGTTGACAATATGGCTGGCATAAGCAGGGAAGAGCTCCTCAAAATCATAGGTGACTACAATGTGCTGATAGTTAGGAGTAGAACTCTTGTGGACAAGGATGTTTTGTCAAACGGCAAGAACCTAATCCTAGTTGGCAGAGCCGGCTCGGGTCTTGACAATATTGATGTAAAGGAAGCGGAGAGGCTTGGGATTAAGGTCGTTAACTGTCCCAACTATGTTGCCAAATCAACAGCCGAGCTTACAATAGGGTTGATACTTTGCCTTCTACGCAAGATCGTCTTCTGCGATGCCTGCATGAAGTGCGGAGTCTGGAGTAAAAGTACGCATGAGGGTGAAATGCTCTGGGGGAAGAAGGTTGCGGTAATAGGTTGGGGACGGGTTGGGAGAAGGGTTTCTAGGATTCTGAAGGCATTTGGATGCGAGGTTGTTGTCGTAGACCCTTTCATAGATCCCTATGAGGCTATTTCCAAAGGTTTCCTATACATGCCCCTTGAAGAGGCCCTTAAGTCATGCGATATTTTTACAGTTCATGTTTCCCTGAACGATAATACTCGCAGAATGTTCGGAATCCGAGAATTCTCAATAATGAAACCCGGAGCCTACTTTGTGAATACCTCTAGGGGTGACGTTGTAGATGAGGAAGCCTTGATAGAGGCCTTGAAGACGGGGAGATTGAAGGGCGTTGCGCTAGATGTTTATAGCAGCGAACCGCCTAGGCTCCCTAAGATACCTGAGGGGCTTAACGTCGTCTTCACCCCTCACATAGGCGCCCAGACCGTTGAAGCCCAGAGGGAAACGGCTAAAATGCTAGCCCGAAGAATTATAAGGCTGTTATCCCGGCTCAATGGCATTAAGAGTGTAGGGAGATGAAGAGGGTAAAACTGTCTAAGGAGTCGAAAATGCTCCTACTCGAAGCTGTTGAAGAGGCTCGTAGGAAGGAGCTAATAGAATGGAGACGCCAGCCTGCTGTAGTGAGAGTTGATAAACCCACAGACATCGAGTCTGCTAGGAGGCTCGGCTATAAGGCTAAGCCCGGGTTCATAATCGTAAGGTCGAGGGTTAGGAAAGGAGGTAGGAGAAAGCCTAGGCCTAGGTCTGGGAGGAGACCTAAGCACATGGGTGTTGTACTCTTTAAACCAGGTAAGAGTAGGCAGGAGATTGCTGAGGAAAGGGCGGCGAAGAAATATCCTAATATGAAGATACTTGGCTCCTATTGGGTTGGTGAAGACGGGGTTTACAAGTGGTTCGAAGTAGTAATGGTTGACCCAAATCATCCTGCTGTAATCCGGGATCCGAGGTTCAGGTGGCTCAGAGATGGTTAGCCAAGAGAAAAGGAAAATCCTTATTTTCGATACTACGTTGAGAGACGGTAATCAAGCTGTAGGCGTAAACTTCTCTCTTGAAGACAAGATTAAGATAGCTCTTAAGCTTGACGACCTTGGAGTCGACTACATAGAAGGAGGCTGGCCAAATGAAACCAATCCTATAGACGTTGCCTTCTTCCAGAGAATACTGAAATACAGGCTTAGGGCTAGGGTCTCGACATTTGGGAGAACGCGTAAGCCGATGGTAAAAGCTGAGGATGATCCAGATTTAAAATACTTGATTCAACCCGACATACCTACTGTCACAATCTTCGGAAAAGCGTGGGTCCTACACGTTAAAGACGTTTTGAACACGACGCTCGAGGAAAATCTTAACATGGTTTACGATAGCGTCAAGTATCTTAAGGACTGTGATAGGGAGGTTGTGTTCGATGCGGAGCATTTCTTCGACGGATATCGAGAGGATCCTGATTACGCCATAGAGGTCTTAAGAAGTGCCGAGAAGGCTGGAGCTTCCTTCCTAGTTTTGGCTGATACACGTGGCGCATCAGACCCCTTGGAGGTTTACGAGATAACCAGGAAGGTCGTAGATTCTTTCAAAACTCCTATTGGCATTCATGCGCATAATGATACTGGAATGGCTGTTGCTAACAGCATTGCCGCGGTTAAGGCAGGGGCAGTCATGGTGCATGGGACCATAAACGGAATAGGTGAGAGATGTGGGAACGCTGACCTGGTGCAGGTTATAGGCGTCTTAGCAACGAGATTCGATTATAAGATGAACATCAACTTAAGGATGCTCTCCACAGTCTCCCAATACCTGAGGGACATAACTTCTATCGAAGAGAATCCCTGGCAACCCTTCGTTGGAAAATATGCTTTCTCGCACAAAGGCGGTGTGCATGGTGACGCTGTCGTGAAGAACAGGGAAGCATACGAGTTTACAGATCCTGCTATCTTTGGAAACACGAGTGCTGTAGTTGTTTCCTCACAGTCCGGTGGCGCGAGTCTTGCTGCTAAGGCTCAGGAAATGGGTTTTGAAATAGATAAGAAGGATCCAAGGATTATGGGTGTTCTTAAAAAAATTAAAGACCTTGAATCTAAAGGATATGTCTTCGAGAATGCTGACGGAAACCTTTTCCTACTGCTATACGAATCCTTGTACGGCCAGCCTCAGCTCTTCGAGCTTGAACACTGGACTTCTCTAGTAACATGGCTTGGCGATAGGCAGGTTGTAGAGTGTCTCGTTAAAGTTAAGGTTGGTGGTGTGAGCGTAACCGCTTCAGCTGAGGGGAACGGCCCCGTTAACGCTTTCGACAATGCTTTGAAGAAGGCATTGAGCCCAATCTACCCTAGGATCGCATACGTTTCACTCATAGGCTTCAGAGTCAAGGAGATAGATGCCCCCTCTGGCACAGCAGCCTCCGTGAGGATTCTGGCAGAGTTTGAATCAAACGGGAGCAGATGGACAACAATAGGTGTCTCAACAAACATTCTGAAGGCTGCTGAAGAGGCTCTCGTAGCGGGATACAAGTATTTCCTGCTCAGGTTTCCAAACACATGAGTTTATAAATGGCAGTAATCATACGTCAAACATCCCAGTAAACTTTTTAAACACTACGTCGAAAAGTGCCCTATGCTTAGTCTCGGGAAGAATGTGACAGAATCCTCTGAAGCCTTGCTTAAGGCTTCCAGAGGTACATTCTCCAAGACTTATACCTATCACTATTAGGTTTTAAAGCCTCTTTTTAGGAGGTTGTTGTAATGGGTTCCAACGAGCTTCTTGTCGTCAAGTTTGGGGGTGCCGCCCTTTCAACAAAGGAGAGGGTTGAGCATGCCGCCGACTTGGTTGCACAGGAGGTTTCAAATGGGAATAAGATCATCGTAGTGGTTTCAGCAATGGGTTCGACGACAGATGCTCTCATACAGCTTTTCAAAGACGCTAATGATTCGAAGCTGATGGATGAGATACTGTCCATGGGTGAGAGAACGAGTGCAAGAGTTTTCACTTCAACGTTGAACGCCAAGGGTGTTAAGGCGACTTTCATCGACCCTTCCCATGAAGAGTGGCCAATAATAACAGATAGTAATTATGGGAACGCTAAAATAATCGTCGACGAGTCATGTAAAAGGATTAGACATATTATAGGGAATCTGCTGAAGGAGTATGACGTAATCGTTTTCCCAGGTTTCGTAGGTAAAGATAGCGAGAACCACGTTACAACCTTGGGCAGAGGCGGTAGTGATTCTACAGCATTCGTGCTCGCTTCTGCATTAAACCCCGCCGACACAATACTGGTTACAAGCGTATCTGGAATAATGTCGGCTGATCCCCGGCTGATAAAGTCAGCGAAGAAGCTAGACAAGCTGACTACAGATGAGCTTTCAGCATTGGCAGATGTCGGCGTAAAATTCATACACAAAGCATCACTCCGGTATCTCCCAGAGTCTTTCAAAGTAAGAGTGATAAGCTATGATTCAAAAAGCCTGAGGGACGAGGGTACTCTAATAATGTCTTCAATACCGCCACTCAGTATGGAGATTATCGAAAAACCCTTGTCGGCTATGGTCTTCGTCGGACGCAGCCTTAATTCAGTTTTAAGGGCAATAGAAGTCCTTAAATCAACGGATAAGGATGGTCCAAAGTTTTTAGGATTCTTATCCAATAATAAAGAAGTACTGGTTTATTTTGAAGGCAGTATTCCAGAGGATTTCGCCCAGAAAGTACACGACATGTTCATGACAGGAGAGGATTCCGTTGGGTTGGCAGTAAGACAAGGCCTCAGCGGAATAGTGATACGTGGCACAGACCTGCATGAAACACCCGGCGTACTCTACAGGATATCCGCCCCGTTGGCTAAGGAAGGAGTTAACATCCACGGCATCATAACGCTCGGCTCATATTTTATAGTGGTTTTATCGCAAGAACATGTTGAGAGGGCTTTCAAACTATTGACGGAGGCGTTTAAGATTGAGGAAGATTAACGTAGCAATACTCGGTGCTACTGGATTAGTTGGTCAAAGATTCATCAGGCTTCTTTCTAACCATCCTTTTTTCCAGATAAGGGTTCTTACCGCCTCGGAGAGGAGCGTCGGGAGAAAGTATAAGGAGGCTGCGCACTGGCTTCTTGGCGGAAGCCCGCCGGAGCATGTTTCAGACATGATAGTTCAGGAGACTAAGCCGGAGTCTTTGAAAGATGTTGACCTCGTATTCTCAAGTCTTCCGAGCGAGGTTGCAGTTGAAATAGAACCGAAGCTTGCGGAACAGGGTTTTAAGGTTGTTTCCACAACAAGCGCCTTCAGAATGGACCCCCTCGTCCCAATGGTAATCCCCGAAGTTAACCCCAATCACCTGAGCCTTATTGAGAAGCAACGCGAGGAGAAGCATTGGAAAGGCTTCCTCGTTACAAAGTCGAATTGTACGACAATGCCGCTCGTCATACCTTTAAAGCCGCTTCTAGACTCCTTCGGCTTAAAGAGAGTGGTTGTTGTGTCTCTGCAGGCGTTGAGCGGAGCAGGCTACCCTGGTGTCCAGTCTCTAGACATAATCGATAACGTAATACCCTTTATAAAGGGCGAGGAAGAGAAGCTTCAGACAGAGACAAATAAGATACTCGGAGAACCCGGTAAGCCGCTTGACATCCCTATTTCAGCAAGCGTGAACAGAGTCCCCACTGTAGATGGACACATGCTTCATGTCTTCGTTGAATTGGAGAAGAATGCGGATGCTGGAGAAATTAAGAAGGTAATGAGGGAGTTTAAACCGCTTCCGCAGAGAATGGGCCTACCCTCCGCGCCAGACCCGGTGATACAGGTTAGGGAAGAAGAGGACAGGCCCCAGACGAGGCTGGATAGAGATTACAAGGACGGTATGGGTGTTGTAGTAGGCAGGATCAGGAAGTGCGGTGTTCTAACAGTTAAATTCGTCTCTCTCTCGCATAATACTGTGAGGGGTGCTGCAGGGGGTTCGATACTGGTAGCTGAACTCCTAAAGGAGATGAAGCTTCTATGAAGAATATTTTAGATTTTCCAGATCCTTGTAAGAGGAGGAGGCTTAGGAGGATATTCAGAGACGATGGTAGGACAGTAATAATACCGATGGACCATGGTGTTTCAATAGGTCCGGTAAAGGGCTTGGAAAATATGAAGAGACTAGTAGAAGAACTTGCGAAGGGCGGTGTCGACGCTGTGGTCGTACACAAGGGCTGGGCTAAGCTTCTCGACTTTTCTAACATGGGTCTTATAATACACGGTTCTGCCGGAACAGACTTGAGCCCTGATAGGCTTAGGAAGACGGCTTGTGCAACCCCACTAGAAGCCATCGCACTCGGTGCAGACGGTTTCTCGCTCCACGTTAACGTGGGTTCAGACACGGACTACGAACAGATCTCCTTTCTAGCAAGATCGTCAAGAACTTGTAGTAGACTGGGCTTACCCCTCTTAGCAATGATGTACCCACGGGGCGCTAAGATTCAGGACGAGCATTCCCCAAAGGAGGTTTCACATGCTGCGAGAATAGGTGTAGAGCTTGGTGCAGATGTTATCAAGACTAATTACACCGGCTCGCCAGAATCTTTTAGACTCGTAGTCGAATCGTCACACATGCCCGTCGTCATAGCCGGGGGGCCAAAAACATCTTCAACAAGGGAGTTTCTTAAAATGGTTTCAGATGCTGTTTCAGCAGGTGCCGCAGGAGTTTCCATCGGTAGGAACGTTTTCCAACATAAGGAGCCTAGGAAGATGGCTGAGGCCCTGAGGGCAATAGTCCATGAAGGGGCCTCCGTAGACTATGCCTTGGAGGTTGCTGAAGGCTGAAGGAAATCTGGGTTTTCAATGATGCGCTTCAAAGCATTCCAGGTGTCGACAGGGTGGTTTCTAGAAGTACGGGTATTGTTAATGGCAAGGGAGAAAGGCTAAGGCTTGTTAAATGGGGTCCTCTTGGAGAAGTTGAAACTAGTTCTGCAGTCCTGGAGCTTGAGGTTAAGAAAGCTGGAGACGAGGAAGTTGCGATAAAGGCTGCTGAAATGGGTTTTAGAAAAATCCTCGTCAAAACATCCGATTGGAAGGTCATCCCCTGGGAGAACCTTGTAGCAAAGCTTAAGGGGAGGATGATGATTGTAGCCGAGGTTTCTACAATCGAGGAGGCTAAGCTGGCCCTCAGGGCCCTGGAGCTTGGCGTCGACGGCGTCGCTTTAGACATGCCTCCCCGGGAAGCCTCTAAGGCTGCGGAGGCGTTGAGGCCTATAGAAGCAGTTTTGAAGCTTGGAGAAGCCGTTGTAGAGAGGGTTTCAGAAGCAGGGATGGGCTTGAGGGCGTGCATAGACACTTGCGACGTAATGAGTCCGGGAGAAGGAATGCTAATAGGCTCTTTCTCATCCCTCTTCACACTCGTCGAAGCCGAGGTGCTTGAATCCGGTTTTACTAAGCCCAGGCCCTTCAGGGTTAACGCTGGAGCAATTTCGCAGTACATCATGGGTATTAACGGGGCCACTCCCTATTTGAGCGACTTGAGGTCGGGCGACAGCGTTCTCGCAGTGTCGAAATCGGGGGAGGCTAGGCCGTTGACAATCTGCAGGATGAAGGTTGAAAAGAGGCCTTTGAGAATGGTCGA
>JAWBXT010000022.1:0-16415 GCA_038867695.1 Thermoproteota archaeon | reverse complement strand
CAGAGCCCCCTCAACAGTCCCCTCGATAGTCTCGTCGAAGGGAACGTAGACACAGGGCTCGCCTATCTCAATACCCTTAAGCATGAACCTGAGGCTGAATATAGTCTTCCCAGTCCCAGTCTCGCCGGCGACCAGGTAGGTCTTACCCCTTATCAGGCCGCCGTCTATAATCTTATCTAAGCCAACTATGCCTGTCGGAGTTCTCAAAGAGTATTCAGGAGCATGCTCCTCAGCCGGGGGAGGAGACGGCTTCTCCCCCTCAATCCTTCTTATGAACATGCCTCAGCCTACTGGGAGAGCGTTTAAATGTCTTTTCGAAAGTATTTAAATGAAATAAAATCAAGAGGTTTAAGTATGTTACGTAAGCGAAGGTAATATTCGGTAACTATGGTTGAAGAAGCCGTCAAGCTTGAAAAAGTGGGGCACAGAGACAGGCCGGTGAGAGAAGACCTTGAGAAATTCATTAACTCCTCAGCCTTAGTGCGTGCTTAGAGCTGGATGATGCCATATAATACTCAGCAGCCATGTCGCTTGGAGTGAAATCCATAGTTTCTTTCGCCAGGCGTTTCAACGACCTGGAGGTCCCGAGGGCGGAGCCCGCCCAGCTGGTTTAAAGAGGTGGCTTCCTGTACTAATTCGTGTCATCTATTGAAGATTCAGTAGCTTGTACTACTTTTCAACCACTTCTAATCTATTAATTCTGAGGGTTTAGCCAGTATTAACATTGCTTCCCTGAGGTTCTCGTGTTCCTTCCTGCCTTCCTCCAACGCGTTGCTCAATGCTATGGCTATCCTACTATACTTTTCATCTGGAAACTCTCCTGCAGAGTGCCTAAGCTCGTTTTCAGCCAACAGTTTTCAAGAAACTCGTTTAGTTGCTGAACCTTCCCTACCTGTTTTCAAGCCTTTCAAGGAGAACATGCTTTCTCACCGATGATTGTAGCGTGCGCTAGCCTTTCGAGGAGAGCGTTTAAAGCTGTGACGCGAGAGCGCGCTCTCGCAGGCTCTACCGTTGAGACTTCTATTGAAATAACACTGGTAATAAGCCTCCTAGTCAGAGGCAGGATGATTAGAACCAGCAGAAGAAGAATAATGGACGTCGAGATTGTTGCGCGTTAGAATGTGTGAGAACAGTTTTAAGAATCACGAACCACCGTAGACTAGAAGGAGTGGAATGTGCTCTTCGAGCTTGGAAAAGTAAATATCCCTTAACGTTTTAAAGAATTCGGTAGAGAGAAGCCATGAGCCATACGGTTGCTAAGGCTAAGGCTTATAATCCTAGAGACGAGTCGTTAAGCTTGGAGCTTGAACTACTAGTTGATACTGGCTTAACCTACACTTGGATTAAGCGGGAGAAACTTGCAGAAATCAAAGGTTAAGGACACGGGTAGAAGAGGATTTAGGAGTATAGATAATAGAATTATTGAACGTGATATCGGTGAGGTAGTTATTGAATGTTTGGGTAGAAGAGCTACGACGGTGGTTGTTTTTGCCGACGAGAGGGATAATGAAGTGCTAGGGTTGCATGCTCTTGAAGGCCTAGGGCTTGAGGTAGATCCGGTGACGAAGCAGCTTAAGGAGTCTGAAGCAATACTAGCACTATCAGCATGTATTACTCACAAGACTCATGAACCCTCCAGCCATTCGGCAAGAGCGTGCACTTTAGGTTGCAAATCAGTATCACTTATAGTTCCTAAGTTTCCTAGCACGGTTGAAGCCTATGAGGCACATCGTCGGTCACTGCGTGCCCATAAAAACTAATTTGAAGGAAGAGGATATTAGCTAAAGAAGGACCCTTAATAATATATAAAACAATTATATGAGATAAAAAGATCGGTCGAAATAGCATAGGCTAATACTGGAGAGTTCAATGATAAAAAATGTTAAAAGCGTGCTATTATGATGAAACAACTTAAATATTAAACTTTAACGCACTACCATAAATGTCCTGTTCTCGCTTTACGTAACCTTAATTTTTTAATCCATCTATCTCCTTTACGCCTCCTCCAATCGTAAAACAAGTAGAGTAAGCAAAATGTAAAGGCTAACCCTGAAACCGCTAAGCCGGTTTCAAACCAGTCTTGTGGAGTATACCTTATCACAACCTCCAAGTTTTCCCCAGTCGCATTAATCGGAAAGCCGTTAATTATTCCATACAATGGAATAGGGCTGACTTTTTCAACTAGTTTGCCGTTTTTATAGATCCTTGCTTCCCATGACGAATCATAGGATTCGGAGAATGAGAGGATAAAAGGCTTAGAAGCATTAACCCGAGCCTTCCACAGAGTAGGGTTTACCTTTGTGTAATTTAAAACTTCATTTCCGTCTGAATACTGCAAAATCTTGTTCAGCACTTGTTCGAACCTACTGTCAAAAAATATGATGCTTAGTTGCTGAGGATCTAGAACTGATGATGAGAGGGATGTGGTAAGATTGCCTAAACTTCCATTAACAACTATTATTTTTCTTGGAATATAGATACGAGGTTTATAGTCAAGGTATTCGTATAAAGTCAGTTCTCCAAAAGACTGAACCGGCTTAATATTTTTTTGATTTCTCAAAAATTCCTTTATTATTTCTCCCTTCATAATTCTGCGTCCCGGAAAATCAGCATCAATATCATCACGGTGCAAGATGTATCTGACGCTAAAAAGGTTTATCAACGATTGAAACTTCGCAGAATCACCATTTCTTATCGCCTCATAAATTTCCGATATCAGTGTAGATTCTGGTCGTTCGAAGTATCCTCCCGGTAATGTTTGAATAACTGGCATAGAGATTAGTCTAGAAGGAAACCCGTCTGAACCATAGTAACCCCACGTATATGGCATTTGATAAAAATCGTCATTCGGCGTTAACAATACACGGAATTCTTCCGATTGAAGATACTTGGCGGCTTCAAACCAGTAGCTTGGAAATTCTACATATGCGGACGGTAAAAACTGACATTGTCCTGGAATTACTTCTCCTGTTATTAATGGGAATGACGTTACCATGAATGTTAGGATAATGAAAAAAGATATGAAAAATTTCAATCGCGATTTTTTAATTTTGGAAATAAGGTTGTCACAAGCAAATCCTATTAATAATGCCAGAAAAGGAAGCATGAACATCGTAAACTTATCAACAGGGTTTCTAAATAGAAACATCCCTGGGATATTTTCATAGAAAAACCTATTTACAAAATCGAGTGGTGGATGCAGTCCTTTAGCTAGAAATAAACATAGTAATATTATTGCGGAGTAGTAAACTATAAGAGGAGATTTCTTAAAGAGCAAACTGGAGAAGGCTAAGACAATAGGCAAAAATGTGAGAACAATCAAGATTGGGTTACGATATGTATTTATAAAGGGGTAGTATTCAGGTCTCCACGCCCACTGAGCATTTAACCAAAACAAGTTTAAAAATGATGCTCTCTGATGTGTCCATGCCCACTTGTCAATTTCAATTACGGATGAAGAAAGTTGCTGATGCGGAAAAACCAGATAGGGTATAACCCACCATAAGTTGAGAACGCTTGCCAGAATTGCAACTTTTATTAAATTTATAAAGATATGCTTCTTTATCGATTTTTCAGTTATGAAATAAAACGTTGCAGTGAAAACTAGTGCAGACAAAATAAGCGCCGTGTGAGCAACATTAAAAGTAGTTATAGAAAAAAGAGGTACTGAAGTAATAGCAAACAATAAGATTGTTGCTTTAACATTTTTCCCATTCCTTGTTTTTTCTATCATCCATACTAAAAGTAACAGAAGGAGGGGGAGACAAAAATATGTGAATTGATGGGCAAGTTGATGAAAAAACCAGAGAACGAGAACTATATTAAGCATATAAAATGTGCTTGCGAAAAAAGATGCGTATTTCTGATTTGGAAACATAATTCTCGTAAGGTAATACATCGCAATGCCTCCACCTGTATAGCAGAGCATATAGAAAATTATTTGTATACAACCATAAGGTATGTTCAACCGTTGCATCACCCACCATGCAATAGCATATAAAAACCTTGCTGGTTCAATGGATGGCTGACCAAGCTGAAAATCGCTCCATGTAAAAAGATCTTTCTTAAGTACAATGTCTGAATTCAAGTATCGTGGAAATAAATCACCACTTGCTATGATAAATCCCACTTTATATAATCGTAAGGGAATTAAAAAACCAAGGAAAATATTTGTTATTAATAAAAGATCTTTTATTAACTTATCTCTTAATGCTCTTGTTATAGAACAAAATTTTTTAAGAATAATCTCTATCATATTTTATTTACATATCAATCCTGTTTCATGCTAGAAGGTCTTTCTAAAAATAAGTTAATACACCATTCTTTTTTCCTTATATTTAACATTTTTGTTAACTCTAATTGATCAATTTGCTTCTTAAGCCCATTTATTACGTATATTTTGAATCCGTGTGCAAGTAACTTATTAAAAAAGGTTTCTGGAGTGAAACCGCTTCGGCGTATTCCTTCTGGATAAAATTCAATAAAAATCTTTAAATCGCGGTTCCTCTTGAGAACCTCCTCTGCCCCAAGTATAGCAAGCATCTCTGCTCCTTCTATGTCCATTTTTATTACATGTATTGGAACATAATTTATGTCTTTGAAAAAGATATCCAGAGATGTTGCCTCAATGTTTATTGCATTATGAACTTTATAGCCGGGGAAAACCGTAGAAGTTAATGGTCCCTTGGTACTCAAAAAAAGCTTTATGAATCTTGGTTTATCTAAGATAGCTTTTTTAACACACGTGACATTGGTATATTGATTCAATCTGACATTTTCAGTAAGTAAATAAAAATTTCTTGGATCTGGTTCGAATGCATATACCCTTCCACTTTTACCAACAAGCTTAGATGCGAGAAGGGTATAAAATCCGAAAGAAGCCCCTACATCCACAACTACCATTCCTTCTTTAATTACCTGTTTAAATAATTCTACTGTATCACTCTCATATTTTTGACTTGCCATTAGAAGAAGCGGAAACAGAATACTTCTATTTTTAAGCATTTTACTTCCATGTACGTAAACTATATCCGGCAAGATATGATACAAAATGGGTTCACAAAAACTCCATAAGATGGAACCTAATCTCCTTCCAATTTTTCCGGCAAATAATTTTATGAATTTTTTCAAGAAGTATTTTTCAATCATATACATTTTTTCTTATTTAAATACGTGAAAAACTGGCTTTTAATCGCCCCAGTGCGCATGCTGCTATTTTAAATAAGAAATAAAGAACAGCCACTAAATAAAAAGGGTTCTTCCTACTGAATGCGAGTGCCAGCGACGTGAAAACATACAACGCTAATATTTCTAGTTGCTCTTTAAAAGTTTTCTTAGGAACAGAAAGTCCTTTTGAATGAGAGAGGCTTTCACACATTGATGCAATAAAACCGTTATTGAACTGCCATTGAAAAACTGATTTTAATGATGATATATGTTTGACTGCTGGTTCGTGAAAAATCATATGTGTTGAAATTATTTTCCACCCTTTTAACGAAATCCGCATGGCTAAATCTTCATCTTCAGAAGTCATCATATAGGGATTAAAGTTTCCTGCATCACAAATCGCCTTTCTTCTGGCAAGCATACCTTCACCTCCTACATGTACCTTAGAGACCCTTTTATATGCGATGTAACCAACATATCTACTGATGTTTTCTAAAATGGTCAAAAGTTTTGTATTGTCAGAAAGTAGTAAAATACCTCTAGAAATGCCCACGTTTTTATCAGATAACATAATGAGTAATAATTGGTCTATATATTGCTTAGATAGAATTATGTCCGCATCAATAAAAAGTATAAATTCATTTGTCGAATGCTTCACCCCTAAACTTCGCGCATACCCCAATGTCTTGCCAAATAGTAACAAAGTATTTATACCCAATGCATTTAATTTATAGAAGTTTTTCTCAAGGATTCTCAAGGTATCGTCAGTTGAAGATCCGTCAACCACTATTATCTCATTAACAAAATAATAATTGCCTTCTATGTTTTTAAAGAGGTTGTCAAAGGTTGCGTCGATATATTTAGCAGCATTATAGGTAGGGATTATGACTGATATTGGGATCTTCAACTGTACTTTATCCTGCGAGAATTCGAGTCTCCCTGCCGTATAGTGTGCTTTTGTAAGATACTTTTAAATGCAACATAGAACAAAAAGAAAGCGGAATATCTTGGACAAGAGAGAATACGTAGATCACGTGTTTAACACTTTAGCCCTGAAGAATGTATTGAAGCCTAACATGTGCACGCAGAATTGTTGGTTTGTTCAATTATCTCAAATGGTAACTTGTTTTTAAGTTTATATCGAATTTTCCAAAAGATCATGAGGGATGTGTCTCTCATGAGGGCTTTGAGTTTCCAGAAAATGTTGTTTTGTATGTTCCTTGAGCAAAGTAATCTTAAATAGCATTTAATTACGATAGAAATAGGAATAAATAATGGATATGAATGGTTTTGTTTTTCTGTTAAGATTTTCTTTATCCATAAAATGTAATCATAAAGGAGAGTGTATAGATGTGAAAAATAGGATTGCATGAAGGCTTCATCAAAGAAGCTCCTTAGGAAATTGTATTCGTCTAACGTAATGAATCCCTTTTCAAATATGTGTGTGATGATGATAATGACGCTGTTAATTTTTTCGTTGGCAAAATATAGTCCATTTTCTTTTTTAAACATAAAATTCTTATTTAGAATAATATCTTCAGCTGATATGAACGAGACATTTCGCCATCCGACATATGAATGAAGATCTATAGCTAAACCATTTGAGATGTTGATATCGGCTTTACCTTTTTCCATAAACTTCGAGATATGGAACACATTTGATTCCTTAAGTCTTGCAATAATCCTATTAAAATCGCTTCTGGAAACAAGAATATCTACATCGTTTCCTATCCATCCCTCCGAATGGAGAGTTTTTATAATGCAGTAGTTAACCCCATTTTTTTCCAAAAGATCTTTAACAAAGGCTAATGTGTGTTCCATTTTTTTCTTTCTTTCCTTAAAAATTTGAGCTACATATGGGTAAACAGAATACAATCTATACTTTTCGATAACAGAAAACAAAACTCTGTTTTGCATACCTTTTCTTAAAAAAAGGAAAAGTTTATCTTCTGGTACCACTCTTAAAATTTCATTAATGGTTTCTACTATGGTTTTATTAGTATTTACAGCCTCTATTCCTAAATTCCTTGATAATCTAATATATCTTTCAGTTTGTTCCGTGTAAAAGGTCATAGAATAGTTGTGAGTATTCTTTTTCCTCGAATATGCAATTTGTGGCTCTACCCATAAAATAAAACCAACATCAGGTTTCAAAGAGCATTTAATAAATAGCCATTCTGAAAACCTTGTTAAATATCCTAAGTACTTGAAACTTAAATAATGATCATATAAATACCTATCTAATATTACAACAGACTTTCTTTTAAAAAGCCTAAAATAAAGTAAGGAACAATGAATGTCAAACCAAACCAAGATGGGCCAAAAATAATATTTCCAAGATTTCTTTCTTTCTACTAGCATCCTTTTTCTTTCTCGATCAATTTTTTCCATGCCAACGACTTTGAACAGGAACTTCAAAACAGCATATTCATACTCATGTTTATAAATAACCTCAAATCCTAAGTCTTTAAAAATATTTGTCAATTCCTTAGCTAAAGTTGTTTTCCCGCTTCCGTCATTACCCATAAATGCTATAATCATTTTCTCACCTTGCTAAATATTCTAATCTTGCTGAGAAATACCCTGCGTAGTAACCAATTGCCTTTATTAGCAGTAAAAAGTGAGATTGCAAACCTAGTTTCCACATCTTTTGTGCTCCTTTTCTGAACCTAACTTTTTTCCTTAATAGGTCTCGATAGTGCCCGCTTTTAACAAGATCATAGGTTGATTTTCCATACCTATAATTCTTCTTAATCAAGCTCCATAAACTGCTTGGTTCAATATGCCAACATGCATTTGATAAGATGCCGACCCTTTGGGAAACCTTGTAGGCCTCATAATATATTATCGCATGGTCGTGGGCAACAACTATTGGAAACAATGTCTTAGGAACATTATTGAAGGCTTTATCTAGAATTTCTCTTCTAAAAACTCTTGCAAGCAGAACACCTTCCATAGGATCCAAATGAGTTTCTGCAAGTTTATGAACTAACCTTCTATCAGCTTCAAACAATTTTTGAATCCATCTCTTAGGCTCGAACGTAAATTCCTCTAGACATAACATGTCATATTTGCTGTTTAGTGCGCTTACAGCTCTTCCGATGACTGTTCTCTCTAAAATTTGATCTGAATCAATAAGTAGAACAACATCACCGCTACTTTTCTTAAAACCTATATATCTGGCACCAAGCAACCTATAACCTGTCTGAACAACTTTTACATTAAATCTTTCTGCAATTTTAACAGTTTCATCCTTTGAATATGAATCCGCTATAATAATCTCAATGTTTGGATAAGTCTGCTCTCTAATAGATTTTAAACAAGCACTGATGGTTCCCTCCGAATTATAAGTGGGAATTATGACAGAAACCAGAGGTTTATCCATTTTTCTTCACCAAAACTTCAATGCTTTTATAACCGAATACTGGTATTTGCAGTTTTCTGAATTTACTAAGGATCTTATGTTGTTGATAAAATCTTACATTTAGTTCTATAAGTCCAAGCTTGATAAATAACCGTGTAGCTAGATCTGTAAGAGGGTACATAATCTGATGAGTCTACCATCGCCACATCCTAAATCAACAATCATCGGTTTTTTTGCTAATGTCCCTCGTTAAAGCTAACCCAAGCTCAAGAAGGGCAGGAACTTCCTCACCATAAAAATACACATGCTTCCTTGAATAACTTTGAAACAAACTATTCTCCATTAAGGCTCCGCTCCACTACTTTCATGAACTCTTCCTCTGTTCTGTCCCAGCTGAATTGTTTCGCGTATTCTAATGCGTTTCTGCTTAGCTTCTCCCTTAACCCATCATCCTCTAAAACGGTGGCGATCTTCTCTGCCAAGTCTTTAACGTCGCCGTTTCTGGCCAATAAGCCTGTTTCGTCGTCTCTAACGCTGTCCCGTAAACCAGGTACATCGTAAGCCACGCAAGGTGTTCCCAAAGCATTCGCCTCGATCACGTTTAATCCCCATCCCTCTCGAACGCTCGGGTTAACTAGAACCCAAGACCTCTTTATTAGCTCCCTTCTTTCTTGGTTGGTAACACTACCAAAGAACTTCACCCCATCGATTGCACCCCTCTTCAACTCCTCTCTAAAATACCCGTCTCCAACAATCCAAAGTTCAGCCTGCGGAACCTTCTCCTTAACAATCTTGAAAGCCTTGACAGCATGGTCTGGCCTTTTAGCCCTCTTTAAGCGTCCAGCATAAACGATTACAGGATTATCTTCCTTTTCCGGCACATCGCTCAGGGGAGCGAAGTTTAACCCTTCTGGAACTATGTAAACCCTCTTAAACCCTAAATCCAGAAGGTCTCTCCTCGTACTCTCGGAAACCGTGATTGTAGGTACATTTACATAATTTCTTAACCATCTGTTCTCAAGGAAATAATAGCCTACGTAGCTTACCGGAAATGGCGTCTCGTAAAACCAGTATTCCCTAGCCAGCTGATGGATTAAAGCAATAACTTTCTCACCCTTATCTACGAATTTAGGTGTCAGGAAAGGCTTGGTGTTAATCTCGTCTATAATAATGTCATAACCCTCTTTTGAAAAAAGATTCCTGTAATATGTTTTAGCCCTCCAGTAGACTGAGTATTTTCCTCCGGCTCTAACAATCCTAACTCCATCGATTACTTCCTCTCTCCTGCAACCTGGAAACTCGGAGGTAAACAGTGTAACCTCGTGTCCGGCTGAAACAAACCTTTTCGCGACTTCACGCGTGAAGACCTCGGCCCCACCCATCTCCGGGTTAAGCCAGCAACGCCAGTTAAACCAGAGTACTTTAAGAGTCTCCAAGGCTTAACGGCTTTTAATGGAAGCTGTGAAGAGTATCATCGCTATAATGGTAATATGGGCTTGTACTTCGGGTTTTGATTTGCCAAATTCTTCTGGTACCATCTTATCACCCTCAGCCTGTAGAATATGCCCATGAGGTCGATCAGCATCTGCATGGCTGCTTTAAAGCTGAACATGGATTTCTGTTCTATTCTAACCGGAGTCTCGGCTATCCTCATGTTAAGCATGTTGGCTATGGCAAGCACCTCAACGTCGAAAGCATATTTCTTAACAACTATCGTGCGTATTATCTTCCTCAACGATTCAGTCCTGAAGGCCTTGAAACCCGTCTGCGTATCACCAAGCCTTATCCCCATCACCAGCTTCACCAGAGTGTTGAACGAGACGCTAAGAAACTTCCTTGCTAACGGTGCCCTGTAGACAGAATCAGGATGCCTCTTAGAGCAGACGACAAGGTCGTTGTGCCTAAGTGCTTCGACAAGGCTTCTCAAATCCTGGGGGTCGATCTCCATATCCGCATCCAGAAACACCGTGTACTTCATTGTTGCGTTCATCGCCCCGGTTTTTATTGCTGCTCCCTTTCCAAGATTAACAGGATGCCTATAGACCTTGATACGAGGGTTCTTAGCGTACTCGATCATCTTGAGGTAAGTTCCATCCCTAGAGCCGTCGTCGATGACTATTATCTCATATTCACTGGTTAAGGCGGAGACGGTTTTCTCCACCTTCTTAATGGCTTCCGCGATTCTGTCCTCCAACTCGTAGGCAGGCATTATCAAAGATATGCTTGGGGTCAAGTCAAGTCGTCGGAGAGAAGGATAGTACGTCGTAACTCCTTACCCACTGGTATGCTTGTTTGCATTCATTCAATTAACCATGCTCAACCATATGCTCCTCATAGCCACCTGCTTTACTCCCAGCCACAGCAGGTAATTCTGGTCCCTTAACCAATGCTTAATCCCGGGGATCAGCTTCACCACGCCATTTCTGCTGTAGAGCCTAAGCAGGTAGCCGGCGTAATTCCTACCGAGCTGGAGGATCTTAATACCAGGGGTCTGTAAGAGCTTTAAAGCTATGGCTTTAAGCCTTTTAACGAGGGTGGGATTCACTAAAATGCCCCTCAGTTTAGCGAGCTCTATACTGGCTTTGAACAAAGCTCTCTCAGGCCCATTAAGCCTTCTCCAAGCCCCATTCCTACGGGCTTTTAGCATAACCCTAATTAGACCTTGATAGGAAAGACCCTCCTGGCCCGGTGTGCGTGCATGCACACTTACACCGGCATTCATTTCCATCCCCTATAAAAAAAGAGGTGTTTTTAACTTTTATTCCTTATTTTTTTATTTTTTAGCGGCTTAGCACGCTTCGATAAGCTGAAAGAGAATTGGAAAAACCAATAGTAGGAGAAGGAACATAATAACCATCACCCGGGTCGCTTAAAGACTTGATTACATCTTATTGGGATGATCAGCGTTTTCCTAACTAATTCTTCTATTTCAACAGTTCATAACGTGTGTTAACGTAGCTGAGTTGAACAGGTTGGGGCAAGATTGACACGCGTTAAGAGCCCTGTATTAGAATGCTTAGGAACCCTTCCTTCGTCTCTCTTTGATGTACGAGACGATCTGCAGCAAAACTCCTATGAGGAGTGCGTAATACGCGTAAACAGCGAGTTCGTTTGCAATTGCTTCGGCGCCTTTGATGAGTAGTGCGACACAAAGGATGAGAAGGAATTGGAAGCCCAGTATGAACGGCGCTCCAGGATTCTCAGATACGTATGCCCTTATCTTCTTTCTATTAAAACATTCCCTGAGCACGTAGGCTGGAATCCTTATGATGTACCTCTGCCTCTCGGGGAGAGCGATAGGTCTCAGAAGCTGCATGATAATCATCACTAATATGAGTAAGCAAGTCGCGTAGAACAAAAAGGCAGCTTTCTCCAGATCCCCAAGGAAGAGGAAGATGAAGGATGAAATTAAAGATAGGAGTGGCAAGCATACGTATAACTGCCCGTATTTCTTCCAGCTGAAGATTATTGAATTTTTAAAGGCTTTAAAAAGCTCCTCAAACCTGTAAGCAGGGATTCTCACAGTCATCCTATGTTCAACAATCTCCTTACTTGCTCTTAGCAAAGACGTGGAGAAATGCATTAGGCAGCCGATGATTAGTAAGTACTGAACGTACCTGCCGACGACATCGGCATCATCCACTCTTCCTTCTCCAAGCAACAGTGCATAATCTGCCAATAGGATGAGGGATAATACGAAAAAGATGACAGCTGGGTTCCGCTTAACGTATTGCATCTGCTCTCATAGGGAAGAACCCGGTGTTCGCTACTGCCAAGATCGAGTAGACGAGCGCGAGGCAGCTCAACAATATGGAAATCCTCTTCTTCATTATACTATTATTCTGTAGCATCGGATATATTGCTATTGAGGCATACAGCTGAAGCGGCATGTTGAAGTAGAGCCTCGAGCCCAAAACATAGTTGACCAGCGGTAGGGGGAAAAGGGTTAGTGGAAACATCGCTAGAAAGGCCTTCGCGGGCTCAGGTGTGTTTCCTATTCGCATTATTCCGATTATGGCTAGGAAGTATAGGATCGCGTTGGCCATGAAGCCGTGGAACCACTGGGTGAAAAGGGAATACGTGTTCAACCAGTATTTCTGCAGGTTTTCCAGTGAGAACATGGGGGTGAGGGTGGCTTGAGCCGCGTGCAAAGGATCTGTGGAACCCTCCACAGGTTGTTGCATCATATTCACGAACGGTACGGAGAGCATTGTGAAGGCCACGATCATGGCAACTCTCGCCAGGCCCTCGACACCCCTTCTGGACGTACGGCAGGCTAATGCGGCGGATATCGTGGCAACGTAGTATATTGAGGTCCAGCTGTGGACAAGCATGAGACAGAATGAAAGCAGGGGAATCAGAGGGTAAGCAACCTTCTTGCTATTCACCGTCAGGGTAATGACTGCGAGGAAATTGGCGATGATGAGGCCTAGGAAATTGGCTTGGTAAGACGTGAAGATTCCTACAGAAGTCTGGATTCCAGCAAGCGTTAAGACTGCTGTCAACGCTCCCATGCTTCTCAGATTGAATAGACGGGAGGCAAGTAAATAATAGGATGCGACGAGTAGGGGTAGAAGGATCATGGGAACTGATTCAACAGTTTGCAGGAAATCTAATCCTGTAAGCCTGTGGATTGAGTATAGAAGAAGCATGTAAAACGGTCTTGTGGATGCAAAGGGCTCCGAGAAGGCGAACCTTATTGGATCGGTGCTGTTGATCATCAACCTTAAGCTCGGGGCATAGTAGTAGACGGTGTCTACCCCTGAGGGGAAACCGTTCGGGTTAATCTTGGGCAGGTAGTTGTAAGCGGCTAGATACGTCGCAAGCCCCATTGAGACGATGAGAATAAGCTGAAAGGTCATTCCGGAGAATATTTCTTTGCAAAAAAACACCTCAGGATCCATGGGTGTGGCCAGTTTACGGCTTCGTATGAAACTATGTAGATGCGGGATGAAGAGTACATAGGGCAGGAGGGTGTATAACAGTATCGCCGGCCATCTGAGGGTCGAGTAGACTTTCCACAGGACCTCGGTGAATTTGCCTAAGAATGGGAGCTCTATAGGGATTAGTGGACTGATTAAAACATGCAACCCGACTAGACAGACGTAGATCGTGGCAAGCGTGGTCGAGTACAGCATGATCTTATTCAATCGCAATACGCTTCTCCTTGAGAAAAGTATGGCTACCCAGAGCATTATTGAGGATGGCAGCGAATAAGAGTATCCGAGCGTCAAATCCACTAGTAGTACCATGCCCATAAAGGCCGCAGCTAGCACATGTTTCTCCCTACCGGTATTCTCGAGAACCAATGGGACTACTGTAATCCCTATGAGATACGGGACCACCGGGCTTCCTATTGTAAACAATTCGTAGCGGGCTCCTCCAGTTATGTGGGTAATCGGGATCCTGAGTATCTCCATCACCCCTAATACTACTAGGATGAGGCCCAGCGATAGGAATAGGCTTGTAAAATCGATCTCCCGATCCCTATGCGAGCCAGGCTTACCATTCGATGCCGAAACCGTTACCCTAAATATCTTGACGCTGCTCCTCATCCCCATCCTCCTCCCGAGTCTGTTCACCCGGTTTCTCCCAGATTATCTCGACAGACACCCTCTTCCTCAACTCTGGTATTAGGAATGCGAGGATTAAAGCGGAAACCACGATAGCCGTGTTGGTGATGTTCAACTCCTCCCTCCAAACCGCGGTCAGCCTCATAGGCCTCCACACCGTGAAGTTTACACTCAGCCTCGTGCCGTCGCTATCCACCCAGCCGTCGAACACATGGTTCGTGAAGGAACCTTCAATAACTACAGGGGTTACTAAAACGTTTAAAGAAGTATTTTCAGCCACCCAGAATTCGTAAGGAAGGCTATATTGATAACCGTTTACGTTCACCACCTCAATCTTAACCCTGCTGTCGAGCGAAACCCTGTATTCCTTGATGTAGTTGAACGAGAGCGTCCGGTTGACTTCAAGGGCAGCTGGGAGCGAGTTGAAGCCGCAAACATATCTAATCCCCTCCTGGCCTTTAACGATTCTGTCAACAGACACCTCATCGGTTTCATCCACGTATATCAGAGAAGCCTCCCCCCTAACATCGGCTACTGGCTTAGAATTAAGGTAGATCCTCCAAACCGCATCTCGTGGAAGATTAGAGACGACGTGTAAAGGAATCTTAAAGTAGATCTTATACTCTTCGGGAGCGTCCGACAAGTCCGCGTTCCTCCATTCGACATACTGTGTGGAGTACCATATGCGCGGCCGAGCTTTTTCCCTTGGGCTGCAATCATATATGCTTCTCTCAGACTCCACCCTTACAGAGGAGAAATATTCTCCACTGCGCTTGAACGCGTCTAAGATACTTAACGTACCGTTCTGCTCAATGTACCTCCCGCTATCTTTAAGCTGGAAAACCAGCTCTACGATGAAAGCGTTTTTAACCTCATTCTCCCCCGCTCTGAGAAGACGATAATCTTTTAAACTGAGCGCTTCGACTATCGCGTCGATTACTTGGGAATGCCAATAAGACCTGTTCAAATTATAAAAATTATTAAAGTATTGCCAATGGTAGGCTTCAGGGGTGGATGAGACCCTTATTAGAACCGTAGAGTTCAGTAAGATTCTTACCTCAAGAGTTCTCAGAAGCTTAAATTGCTTCTCGCCCGCTACCGAGAGCATGTTGAAAGCTGCTACGGATAGCAGGAGCAGGATTATTGTTAAAGTTTTCAAGTGCTCCAAGGTTTTCTAACCACTGGCTACCCTCATGGGCCGCGTGTTAAAACAAGCGTCTGTTCAACAGTTGAGTCGAACCTGCTCCATCCAGTGCTCTTTATGAATGTTTGCTTGACGCCGAGCCAAAGCAAGTATTCAGGGTCTTTTAACAGGTTTCTGATTTTAGGAAACCATCCTGCTACCCCATTTCTGTCGTAGATTTTAATCAGGTAGTTAGCATAATCCATGCCTAGCTGGAGAAGCCTCACAGTACTGGCTTGCAGGAGCTTTAAAACTATGTTCCTTAGCTTTTTTAAGAGGGCGGGATTCACTAAAACACCCCTCAGTTTAGCGAGCTCTATACTGGCTTTGAACAAAGCCTTCTCAACCAGCGTCAACCTCCTCCAGTTTCCATTCCTATAGGCTTTCAACCTTATACTCGCCAAGTCTTTGTATGAAAACCTCCCCTGCTCAAATGCTTTCCCGTCAGCAGGCGTCATTGTTTCACCGAGTATGAAGTATACGTAGGCTTAAAGCTTTCGCATCCTTACTGTAATTATGCATAAGCGTTTTTCCTAAATGATTTAGTAAATGCTGGAGTTAGTTATGGGAGGAATCTTTATTAGAAAATAACTGGCTTTAGAGCTGTTTCAATGGATTAGGCTAGACAGAGGATTAGTCATTTTAACCATAATCTTGTCCAAGACCTCTATGCCCGTGAGCGTCCTCAGCGAGTATGCTTGAGTCTGCTCAGACTCGTAATCTCCCTCAACAGGCTTCTCTCCCCTCTTCCTCGGGAACATGCTAAAAAATCAGCTTTGTTTAAATGCCTTTTCGCAAAGAAGGCTCAATTAAACCTTCAACAGCCTTACGAGTTTAAATAAGTGTTTAAGGGCCATCTGTACGAATTATAATCTCTACGAGCAGGATCCCGGTGGCTAATACTCCTGCGGCACGAGTTGAAAAAATACCTTATTCAACAGCTCTTCACCATTAAGACGGGTGGGAAAAGCGTTCTGAAAACTTAATGCTTATTAGAGCCCTTCCAACTCCTAATCTTGATGTCTTCCCCGCGCTTGGTGAAGTCGAGGATACTTAAGCTGCTTAAGGAGGATGAGGAGTTCCGGTATGCCGTAGCGGGCTTCATAGGGCTCGCAGACGTGCTCAGGAG
>JAWBXT010000021.1:0-16460 GCA_038867695.1 Thermoproteota archaeon | reverse complement strand
GCATTGCAAAAGTTTCGCGCCTGCTGCGCCCCGTAGGGCCTGGGGCCTTGTCTCAGTCCCCATCTCCGGGCTCCCCCTCTCAGGGCCCGTACCGGTCTTAGGCTTGGTGAGCCGTTACCTCACCAACTACCTGATCGGCCGTGGTCCCATTCGGAGCCACTGGGCTGAGCATCGTCAACCCAGCCTTTAGACGAAGAGGTGGTTCCAAGCCTCCTCGCCTATCCGGGATTAGCCGCAGTTTCCCAGCGGTTATCCCGGTGCTCCGAGTAGGTTGACCACGTATTACTGAGCCGTACGCCGCTGCCCGCTGACCGGGCCGCGCGACTCGCATGGCTTAGTCCCATCCCGATAGCGGTGGGGTCCGGCAGGATCAACCGGTTTGGGAGTTACGGTCTCCGGACGGCGGACTATCCTCACATGTTCAAACAGCATCAGACTCTTTCGAGTCCTCAAAGTCCTGTAGCCACACCGGGAGTCCCCTTCTCATACCCGGTGTATACCGAGGTCTGGGGGCACGCCGTTTGGGTGTGGTCTAAAAAATAGAGGCAGTAGCACTTATTTAAGCGTTTCTGAGTAGGAATGTGGTAGTTAACGGTATTTAAAGCTGTTTTCTTGTTGCGGAGAATTAGGGTGGTAAAGTATCGACTGGCGTCGGAATCTAGGAGTAGAGGCTGTTACATGGGTTCGTCTAATCTTTTTTCAACAGCATGCGCTTGGAGGCAACATATTTATTAAAAACTTGAGGCTATGATGCGACTGTTAATAATGGTAGCGGTTCTCCTCGGGGGAGTTTTCATGCTTCTCAGTATTTTCTTTGGCATAGCCGTTTCAACACTTCTCCGGGTGATGTTCACCTTAGAGGAGAGAATATGCTTCTCGATACTTGCTGGGCATGCAGCGTCCGTAATGATTGTATACTTTCTCTCCTACTTGCAAGGAAGGACGGATATTTTCACTATTGGAATCGGGATGTTGCTAATTGCGGTTACAACACTCATAATAATAGTAAGGAAGAAGACGGTAATTAAAGAAAGCATAATCTTTGACATAGAAAGAGTTTCCGTAATCTTCTTTGGATTAATAGCGTTTACTTTCCTAAACATTCAATGTGTTTTAAAAGAAGCTTCCGGCTCTCTATACGGCTCCTCTTTCGTAGTTGGAGATTACTGTTTCCACATATCGGTGATCAGCTCCTTTGTTTTCAGGAACAATTTTCCGCCCAAGTATCCCGTAATGGCCAGCATTCAAATGGCATATCCGCCATTGGTGGATTTCTTATCATCAGTACTGATGAAAACCGGTTTCAATCTGAGGAGCAGCATAATAATTCCTAACATACTTTTTCAAGTTTCACTTTTATGCTTAATATCCTCCCTAGCAACTAGGCTTTTTGGAAGAAAATATGTCGGAATAATTTCAGCATTACTATTCTTCTTCGCTGGAAACATGGGAATTATTTACGCTATTCAAGATGCTATGAGGTATGGTTTCATAAGATGGATGACAAGTTTGCCGGAAGATTATTCTGGATCAGGCGTATCTACCTTACCGGAAATACGATTCGGAAACCCCATAACAGTTATGTTAATGCCCCAGAGGCCAAGCATGCTAGGCATAGGCATTTCTCTAGCAATCTACATACTTATGATCTATGCCATCCAAAGAGAAGAAAATAAAAGAGAACTTATCCTTGCCGGTGTTTTAAACGGTTTTTTACCGAGTGTTCATCCCCACTCATTTATAGCAGTATCGCTTGTATTATTCTTCCTGACGATTTTCTTCAGAAAGGGTTTAAGATTTTTCATACATTTATTTATACCCGCAATAGCTTTTGCTCTTCCACAGATATTCATCATCCGGATGCAAGTTAGAGAAGGATTTGTAAGCCCGATTGTCGGCTGGCTTGAAGAAAACACTAGAAGAATTATGGCCCTAGATTGGAGCACTCCTTTAAGCATTTTCATTTCGATTTTTAAAAGCATCTCAATACTGGTTTACTTCTGGATTATGAACATTGGTGTTATTTTGATACCGACCCTAATAGGTTTCCTAAGGTCCAATAGAAACGCCAGGATTTGCTACATATCTTACCTACTGCTGTTCTTCATAGGGAACTTTGTAAGATTCCAGCCTTGGGATTGGGACAATTACAAGGTTTTAATCCACTGGTATATCATCACGATTACAGTAGCAGCATACGGAATAGTTGAAATCGCAAGGTTTTCATATATAAACCTGAAAAAAGACGGGGGATTCCATCTTAAAACACCGAACGTAACGGGAATCCTAGTGCTAGTGGGACTTGTGGCTATATTACTCTTAGGCACTGCTTCAGGTTTCCTTAGCCACATAAAGGTTTTTCAAGAAAACTATTTGATGTGGCCCAGATCAGACATAGTCTTTGCAGAATGGGTTAGGGAAAACACTCCCCAAGAATCAGTTTTCTTAACGAGCACGCATTTCCTCAACCCAATAGTCACTCTGGCAGGAAAGCAAGTAATATTGGGTTATGAAGGTTGGCTTTGGAGCCATGGATTAGATTGGGCTCTCATCCAAAAAGTAAGGAACGATGTAATAGAGATGTTTAGAGGGAATTACACAATGATAAAGAAGTACAATGTTAGTTATATTGTAATAACTCGATATGAACATTTTTTCGCTATTGATAATAATTTCGTGATAAATATTGATTTCTTTAACGAGTCGCATATGTTTAAGAAAATCTATGATGAAATTATTGACGGCAACAGATACACGGTGTTTAAAGTATTGTAAAAAGTTGATAGACCATATAGCCAACTAAATTATCTCGTCTGCTCTAACCAAAGCCTTAATGCTTGAGTGAACATAGCGATCGAATCCTTTAACAGTCTGACTTTAGTTGTTTTTCTTTCTTTCCACTCAATTGGAACCTCTTTTATCTTGAACCCTTTTCTTGAAGCTCTGACAAGAACCTCCGTATCCCAGAACCAGTGTTCAGCTTTAACTTGGCTGATTATTTTTAAAAGCGACATTCTATTGAACGCTTTAAATCCACACTGATGGTCTTTGATTCCAGTTCTGAAGAGTAGTCTTATAATAGAATTGTAAATTTTAGATGCTATTAATCTCAAGAGATTTCTTTCAATTTTGCTTTCCGGGAGATATCTAGATCCAGTTGCAAAGTCATATCCTTCTCTTATTGCTTGTATTAAATCCTTTAAGTGTTTTAAATTTGTTGCTAAGTCAACATCCATATAAACTATAATTCTCCCTCTAGACCTTTTAGAAGCCTGAGTAAGGGCACTGCCTTTTCCGAGCCTCTCGTCATTATGAAGATGTATAATAAAGGGATATTTTGTTGAAATCTGCGAGGCGATTTTATCTGTTCCATCAGTACTTCCATCTTCAGCAATTATTATTTCATAGCATGATGAAATGCCTCTAAGAGTTTCAATTACCGCCTCTACAGTCTGTTCTATTCTTGCAGCCTCATTATATGCTGGGAGAATTACCGAAACATCAATTTGACTTTCTGTTCTTCCCATCATATTACCACCTAAAATATCCAGCTATCAAACAACCTTAGAGACTCCTTCCATGTCCAATGACACGGTTGTCCAGATATAACAGGATAGAACAATATAAAAACAGCAATTGCACAAATTAGAAATATTGAAACAATAATCTTCCCGAGGGTCTTCTTCCTTCTCCAGAGATCATTCAATAAACAGGTCACAGCAAGAATTAAGAATGGAACATTAGGATAAAAGTGGTAAAGAAAAACACATCTCGAAATCGGCACGTAGAAAATCCATTGGAACAAAAATAGTGTGACAATGTAAAGAGCGCTAAAGTCTTTTTTAAAGATAGTTTTTGATGCGAGGAATATTAAACATGGAATTCCAAACCACCAGATAACAGGGTTTCCCATACAAACTATTGTTGAAACCATCCCATTAGGCAGGTATGAAACATAAAACCACACTGGCCTTTGCATAATAGGCCAGCTCCACCATGGTGATGCAAACGGATGCGTAGCCTCTAACGTTGCATGATACCTGTACATCCCCCATTGAAGACCGAAGATATCGATTAAATTATAACCATCTAATAAATATGGAATAAAAGTCGTAAAGTAGATTATTATAGCAAATACTATTAAATCAAATAATGGAGAAATCGGATATTTTATAAGTTCTTTAACCCTTAAAATCCACTTGGTTTCAGTTTTCAAAAGGTTTCTAAATCTTAATGCAACGAGAAGGAAAACGTCGCCCATAAAGCCGTAGAGGACAATCCATTTTGTAGAGAAACCTAGAGCAAAAAATAAAACAGCCAAAAAAAGAAGGCGCTTATCAGCTTCGTTTTTCAAAGACCCCCTAAGATATTTGAAAAAGAAGAAATGTGAAAAAAGTGAAAAAAATACGACGTATGTATCAACTGTTCCAATTCTACCCATTGTGAAATGCATAAACTCAAAAACCAGCAGAAATACAGATACTAGGGCAGCAAGCTGTGTTCCAAGCAACTCTTTACTGAATAAATAAATTATGGGTATCATGAGCGTAGCGAATATCACCCCCATAATTCTCCATCCGAAAGGGCTATAGCCAAATACGAGAATCCCGGCAGCGATAATGAGTTTTCCTAGGGGCGGATGGGTAGTCTCATATGGTCTTTCAAGTTTTATGTGTTCTTCCGCAGTCCTAACGTAGTAGATCTCATCGAAATAAGTTTCAGACATATACGTTGGGGGGTATTCAGCCTTATCCTGTTCGTCGACGAGGTTTCTTAAAACTTCAGTACTTATACCTATACCCTTAATCGAACTAATCGGAATAATTTTGTTTTCAATACCCACTACTATTATTTCGCCAATCTCCCCAGAAGAAGGTCCTAGAATGAAACCAATACATCTGCTTTTAGCGTTGATGTAAATATTTTTCCAGCAATAGTAACCACTCAAGCGTGTTTCAACTGCCTTCCAGAAGGTAACCATTGCACCTATTGGTTGATTATTACGCGTGACATTAAATCTCGTTGCGCCGCGGGGGATTAAAACAAAACCGTTTTCATCAGGTATTTTCTCACCGCCGATATCAAACTTGACAATGACCCCCGAAGGGTCCTTAATGTACACTCCGGTTTTATTAAGATTTTCTAATACTATATTTAGGTCCCTACTGTTTATTGACTTATCTGGAACTATGTCTGCCATATAGTCCCAACTTCCAGTCCTCCCGACTCTTGTTAAACAGCTATTCATGAACGTAACATCCTCAGAATCAACTTTACCATCGGGATAAACTGTCATCGTTGGACATGGTGGAATACCGCCAGCCTGATCTCCAACAAGACTTTCATCATCAAACAGCATTTCAATTTTAAGAATACTCTCGCCGATATTCGGCAAGTAAAAGCAACCGTCTAAACCCGTTTTCATCCCGCATAAGAATGTCTCTGGAGACTCCGTATATACTGTAAAGCTAATATAATCTGTCGTCTTCTTAAGTAAGACGTTAACCGAGACGACCTTTTCATCTTTCTCAAGAAAGATAAAGAATCTCTCGCCTCCAGAAGTTTTAAAGTTGACTGTTGTTAATGGAACATTAGTTTTACCTAAGTTCCAAGCGGAGATAAAAAAGAAAGTAAAAGAAAAAAGTATAATCACTATTAAATCATGCTTTCTGATTCTCAGTTTCTTCAACAATAGAGGCATCATTTTAATCTTTGATGTCTTAAGTAAAACGGAGATATTTATATGACTTTTTATTGCAAATAGGTCTCCATGAGAAAATTCAGGCATTTTAAACGGTTCTTAAGAATACTGGTGAAAAATGGACCGGAGGGGACTCGAACCCCTGACATCTGGCTCGCGAAGCCAGCGTTCTACCTCTGAACTACCGGCCCAATTCGGTTTATAGCGAGATCATCTTTTTATACTTTAAGCTGGAGCCCTTCTGTTTAAAAGCTCTAGGAAGTATTTTGTTTATAGGGAAAGTTCTGGAAATGCTTATCAAAGTGCTTGTTTTATCAGAATATTATCAACGGAACAGGGAATGTACGGTAGAATATTCTTATTAAACTACGGTTGCGCTGTGAATAAGACAGAAGGCGAGGCCATGGCAGGAATACTCGCTAGCCGTGGCTTCATCTTAGTAGATAGCGAGATAGATGCAGACATTGTCATAGTTAATACCTGTGGTGTTAAAACGCCTACAGAAAGCAAAATACTTCATAAACTTAGCAATATAAGTAGTGATAAGAAAATTATCGTGACGGGGTGTCTTCCCAAAATAATTGGAGTAGGCAGAATAGCAGCTGTTAGAAATGTCGAGGGAATTTTAGGGCCTGCTGCTGGCGAGGAGATTGTGGAGGCTATCCAAAAAGTTTCAGAAGGAAGGAAATATGTTAATCTTAATAGTAGTAATTTTAACAACATGCTACCCTGTTTAAGAGAAAATCCGTCTATAGGTAAAATAGTTATTTCTCAGGGTTGTACAGGGGCTTGTAGCTATTGTGCAACTAGATTTGCCAGGGGAAGTTTGAGAAGCTACAGTATTGAGGAAATAGTTTCAGCCGTTAAGAAGAATGTTAAAGAAGGAGCTAGGGAGATCTGGCTTTCTTCACAAGACAATTCAGTGTATGGTTTAGACAAGGGGTACAATGTAGTGAATCTTCTTGAAAACATTGAAAAGATTGAGGGAGTGTTCTTAGTTAGAATAGGTATGATGAATCCATCAGGGATTTTAAGAAATTTAAATGGCATTATTAGAGTGATTAAGAAGAATAGGTTCTTCAAATTTATACATATTCCGCTCCAAAGTGGAAGTAATAAGGTTCTTAAAGAGATGAATAGAGAATACTCCGTAGAGGATTTCATCCAGATCGTTTCGAAACTGAGAGCAGAAATTCCACGTATTTCTCTTGAAACGGACATTATAGTTGGATACCCAACCGAAGACGATGATGATTTCGAGGAAACTTTAAGAATAATAAGAGAATTAAAGCCGGATTTCCTAAATATTTCTAAGTTCTACCCTAGGCCCAATACTCCAGCATCTAAACTACCGAAGCTCTCTACCAAAGTGGTTTCGGCAAGGAGCAGGATTATTTCTAAAGTAGGATTAGAGATTAAAGAAGAAAGAAACAGGAATTGGGTGGGTTGGGAAGGGGTGGCACTCGTTGATGAAGTCGGCCTTATTCCAGGAAGTTTTATAGCTAGGAACATTTACTATAAGCCGATAGTTTTAAAGCAACCTGTTAAGCTTGGAGGTTTCGTATACGTACGTGTAACATCTTATAAGCCAAACTTTCTGCTTGGAGAAGTTTTAAAAGAAGACTTAAGGGATGAGGAGGTAATGGATCTGCTTGAGAAAACTTAGATGCTCCATGAAGACAAGTATCTTCTCTGATCTTCAGATAATTCTTCTATTTTAATACCCATTGTTTCAAGCTTCATAGATGCAACCATTGTGTCTATTTCTTCAGGCACGTTGTAAACTCCAATCTTAAGCTCTTTATGTTTCACAAGGTATTCTGAAACCAGGGCCTGGTTTGAGAAGCTCATATCCATCACATCCGGAGGATGACCCTCTGCTAATACCAGGTTTACAACCCTACCTTTTGCAAGCAAGTATACCCTTTTATTATTTGGAAGCAGTATTTCTTCCACAAACGGTTTAACTTCGCTGATTTTCTTCGCCTCTTTGTAGAGTGTTGCAACATCTATTTCAACGTCAAAGTGACCCACGTTGGCAAGTATTGCACCGTCTTTCATTAAGAGTATTGCCTCGTATGGAATTGCCTTAATATTGCCAGTTGCAGTTATGAATACGTCACCTATTCTGGCGGCTTCGAGTATCGGCATTACCGTAAAGCCATCCATGACTGCTTCGAGCGCCCTTATTGGCGACGTTTCCGTAACTATTACCGATGCGCCCAGACCCCGCGCTCTACTTGCAACTCCTCTTCCAACAAGCCCATAGCCACATACTACGACTCTTTTCCCAGCAAGAAGTATGGAGGTGGCTCTTATTATACCATCAATCCCCGACTGACCCGTTCCGTAACGATTGTCGAAAAGCTTCTTTGACTGAGCCTCGTTTATGAAGAATACGGGTATTTTCAACCTACCTTCTCTCTCCAAAGCCCTGATTCTTATGACACCAGTAGTTGTTTCCTCTAAAGCACCGTATACCCTACAATTTGATAAAATATTCTTCTCATGAGCCCTAACTATCGAATCCGCGCCATCATCAATGATTATCGAAGGATGATGCGAGTGTGCCCAGTCTATTGCTCCGAAATACTCTTCAGGATTCATACCTCTCCACGCTCTGACATTAAACCCCCTCTGTTTGAGGGCCTCAGCAACATCATCATCCGTAGAAAGAGGGTTTGCAGGAGTCAAGTATACTTCTGCACCACCATCTCTAAGGGTTTCTACGAGGTTAGCAGTCTCCTTAGTAACGTGAAGGGTTATTGAGAAGACAATTTCTTGGAAGGGGCGTTCCCTAGAGAATCTTTCTCTAATCTTGCTTAAAACAGGCATGTGTCTGCGAGCCCACTCTATTTTTCTTGCACCAAGCTCAGCATTACCGGTCAACTTAAGTACTCCCACATACTAACGTTTTAAAATCTTTTATCCCTGAAAAGGCGTTTCCTTAAAGAACTTCATGTATAGTCTTTTTAATTCGTCCAGGCTTAACATACCTTCTTGAACGCCTTCAACCTTCCATATGGAATATGCTTCCAACAGGCCTATTTTACATGCCTTCTCGAGAGTCAAACCCTTCTGAAGCCCTGTTAAAATTCCTGCTGCAATACCATCGCAGCACCCTATTGCATTACCCGTTTTCTCGAAATCTATTGGACCTATTTTAGATGAATCACCATTTCTATAGCGGATTTCTATTAAACCGTTCAGCTTGTCTTCCAGAATCACAGCATGAGGATATTCTGACCCGATTGTGAAAATCTCATCAACATCTTTGAGTTTCAAGAAGTCGATTAATTGTCTAATCTCATTATTGTTCCCGAGTATTATCCTAGAATTCGGCACCATTACGCGAGCATAGTCTTCAGTAACCCCGTAGGAGGCTACATCTACAATAACTTCTATACCTTTTTTCCTAGCTGTTAGTATTGAACTTTTCATAAATGGTGTTTCAGACGAAGTTACGAAGAGCAGACTAGCATATTCGAACTCTGCCTCAGGAAACGGCCGGATTTTCTCAACTCCGCTTGCACCATCAACATCATCTATTATGAAAAACTCGTTATTCTCCTGATCTTTTATGCAGCTGATGGTAGATGTTGTCTTATTCATGACAACCCAAACCCCAGAGTTTAATGTTTCAGGGTCCAGCTTGTTCATCCTATTAATATCTTCAACTATAGCGAGCTTCATACTCACGTTGCTACGTACCAGATGACTGTAGTAGCCTCCGTCGAAAAAACCAGGGTAGGGGGAATCATAATCCCTGCCGAAGGTTGTAACCAGTCTCGCATTGCCTCCAAGTCTCGCAACACCGTAGGCAACGTGAGGAGCTCTACCTCCATAACTGTAATGGACAGGTAAAATACTGTGGTTTTTTAAAACAAAGTATACTTTCTCCTTGCCCCATCCTGAGCCTAACAGCTTATCGATCTGCGAAACTGGAATCGTCTTCTTAAGAAAAGGATGAAACTCCTCAGGTAGTTTGTAGAAAGAGTCTATTTTAAAATGCTCATCCTTACCAGAACTTCCAACTATCAATATGTGTCCCATATGAGGTCTGTTCTATTAACAGAAAGCATTATTAAAGAGTTTCCCTTAATTCCTCATAGAAGTGACAGAGAAAGACAGTAAGGATAAAGACTATTTAGAATGGTTGGATAGAGGAATTAGTAAAGTGCCCAAAACTGAAAGCAGGGATAGGTTAAATGTACCAAGTGTCGAGTGTGTAAACGAGAAGAATAAGACTATAATCCAGAATCTAAATCAAATAGCAGACATATTGAATAGAGATCCCAAGCATGTTTTGAAGTATTTAACACTTAAACTGGCGACTTCTTATTCTGAAATCGGAGAAGGACGTTACGTTTTAAAAGGCAGGATATTTTGCAAACAACTCGATTCAGTAATATCGGACTATATAAAGGCTTATGTAGAGTGCCCTGTATGCAAGAGGCCTGACACTAAGTTGAGTAAAGAGAAGCGTGGAATAATACAACTGGTTTGCTTGAGTTGTGGAGCAGTTTCACCTGTTAAGAGTCTTTGAGAAATGAAGAAATCATTTTATGCAAAGGAGCATATCGTCGGCACTACTCGAATAGTTGGCGCGTGCGATATGGAGCTTCTTGGCAGAACTATTCGTGACGAAACTGGTTTAGAAATAAATGTGGCAGAAAGGTTTTACGGCGGTATGCTTGTAAACGAAGAAGAGCTTCTTAGCCTTATTGAAAACGCCAACTCAATCAACCTTGTTGGAAACAGGATTGTAAAAACAGTATTGGAAAAGGGGTTTGGAAGGACTAGTAGCGTTAAGGAAGTTGGCGGGGTAATGTTGATGATGATAATACGACTCTAACCATTTACATATTAAAAGGCTCGGCATATAGTTTATTAGGAGGGTAAACATTTAGTGCTGAAGGACATTGGGAAAGAGGAAGGTTTATAGTGAAAGGGATATTTCCGAGACCCTGGTAATGCCCTCGGAAGGACAGTTATTTGGAAGAGTGGAGGGGCTTCTGGGGTCGAACTGGGCTGTGGTATTATGTTCTGACGGTAAGGTTAGACAGTGTAGGTTGAGAGGCAAGCTCAGAAGAAAGATATGGATTAAGTTGAACGATATTGTTCTAGTTGAGCCGTGGTCTTTCCAGCCTGACCATGGCGAGATTCTTCATAGGTATACTGTAGGGCAGATAGACTACCTTGTTAAAAACGGTTTTCTCACGAAAGAGCTTGTTGGAGAAGTAGAAGAACAAACTGGTGGATGATGCAGCTAGTTTTAAAATCTGATTCTCTTCTTAGGACAGTTGAATTATGACTCATGAAAAAGTGTTTGACAAGCTTGAGCTTAGGGAGAAGCTGATAGAAAAACTACAGAGGATGAAGGTTAAGAGGAGCGAAGACTTCGAAGTATTCAGCGAAGTATTTAATGTTGAAGTATTAATGCAGCTTTATGATTTGCTAAGAAAAGGTGTTTTAAAGGAGTTCAATGGAGAAATCTCCTCTGGTAAAGAGTCTAAGGTTTATCATGCGCTTGCGAAGGGAAATATAGAAGTTGCTGTCAAGATCTATCTTACAGTTAACACTGAGATAAGACGTATGATGTTAAAATACATAGTTGGAGATAGACGTTTTGAAAAAGTGAAGAGCGATAGCAGGTCTCTTGTATACACTTGGGCTAGGAAGGAATATGCTAATTTAAGTACAATGTATAGCGTAGGCCTTTCTGTTCCTAAGCCTATACTGGTTCAAAGGAATATTTTGATAATGAAGTTTCTTGGCGAAAACGGGCAGAGAGCACCACTTTTAAGAGAAGTACCCGCACTCGATAATCCCTATGAGACTTATGAGCAGATAATCCAATTTATAATTAAAAGCCATAATAAGGCAAGGCTAATTCACGCTGACCTCAGTGAATACAATATAATGATCTGGAACAATAAACCTTTTATCATAGACGTTTCTCAAGCAGTTCCATTAACACATCCTTTAGCTGAGGAATTTTTAAGGAGAGATATTGAAAATATAAATAGGTTCTTTATAAGAAGAGGATGGGTTACTGAAGTAGTACCTGTAGAGGAGGTTGTTGAGAGAATTGGTTAACGTCCTCTTCCTAGATATTCCGCAAGAGAGAATTGGTGTTTTAATAGGCAGAAATGGCGAGGTTAAGAAGAGACTAGAGGAGAAAATGGGTGTTAAAATCCATGTTCAACCCGATGGCCCGATTAAAGTAGAATATAGTGCTGAGAATCCTGAAGTATACTTTAAGCTGAAAAGAATTTCTGAAGCGATATCCTGCGGGTTTTCTGGAGATGATGCTTTAAGGCTTTTAGATGATAACGTTATATTGAGGAAGATAGATCTTAGAGACTTTGCAAATGAATCATCGCAAAGAATGAAGATTCTTAAAGGGAGGATAATAGGAAGCCGAGGAAAAGTTTGGAAGAAAATTGAAAAGCTTGCAGATGTTAAGATAGCAGTCTATAAGTATAACGTCGGAATAATTGGAAGTGAAGAAAATTGTGAAACAGCATACCGAACCATTATTAAAATACTTGAAGGTTCCCAGTTTAGCACAGTATTCCGCTATTTGGAAACAAAAAGGAGGGCTCTGGAAAAAGGAATTTGGATTGAAAGGGGTGAACTGACAGGAAATGAATCTGGAGGAGAAGTTTAAGGAAATAAGTCCAGCCGATTTCTTCTATAGGAATAGGGATATAGCAGGGTTTTCCAATCCAGTTAGAGCACTCTACACAGCCGTAAGAGAACTTGTTGAAAACTCTCTAGATGCGTGTGAAGCAAGGGGAATACTACCTGATATAATTCTCTTTCTAAGAATTGAGGATCAAGCTAATAATGAGAAGAATATTGTCAGGATAAAAATCGCTGATAATGGTGGGGGCATCCCTCCAGAACATGTCCCCAACGCGTTTGGCAAAATACTTTTCGGATCGAAATACACATTGATACAGTCTAGGGGGACTTTTGGACTGGGAGGGAAGATGGCTTATCTTTATGGCCAGATAACTACAAACAATCCTCTTGAGGTAACTGTAGGCTATCGGAATAAGATCTTCTTTTTTAAAACAATGATAGACATTAAGAAGAATGAACCAATAATTTTAGAAAGGAAGGAAAAACCCAATCCTACCAAATGGAGCGGCACTATTGTAAGCTTTACCCTTGAGGGCGATTATTTCAGAGCCTTCCCAAAAATACTAGAATACATTAAGCTTAGCGCCTTAGTAGCACCCTACAGCAATATTACACTAGTGGATACTTATGGTAGGTTGATCAGATTCTCAAGAAGTACTTTCAAAATGCCAAACTCCCCCAGAGAGACGCTGCCGCATCCTCACGGTGTTGATGTTGAAATGGTAAAGAGGCTTATTGAAGAGAATAGGAAGAGGACTCTCATATCATTCTTAACAAAGAGTTTCCATAGGGTAGGTAAGGAAACAGCCAAGAAAATACTTGAGCAGCTAAAACTCCAACCCGACGAGAGCGTTGGAAAACTTGGATTAGACGATATCGTGAAGCTTACCCAAGCTCTGAAAAATTACGATGGATTCTTACCGCCTGATGCAAGCGTTCTTTCACCCATAGGAGAGGATCTTCTTAAGGAGGGAATTAAGAAGGAACTTGAACCTGAGATAGTAGCAGTAGAGAGTAGGAAACCGCAGGCTTACTCTGGTCACCCGTTTATAGTAGAAGTAGGAATAGCTTATGGTGGTAAGATAACACCGCCTCCAGATGGGGCTCCGATAATATTTAGGTATGCAAATAGGATTCCGCTTCTTTATGATGAAGCTAATGATGTAGCTTATAAAGTTGTCAATAAGCTGATGAATTGGAAGCGCTATAACATTGATCCGAGAATAGATCCTGTAAGAATAATTGTACACATATGTTCGACGAAAATACCTTACAAGACTGTTGGAAAAGAGTACGTTGCAGATAGGCCTGAGATAGAGAAGGAGATTTTAAATGGATTAAGAAACGTTAGCAGAGAGGTCTCTTCTTATCTCTCGAGGAAACGGAGTGTTGAAAGGGAGAAAAAGAGACTTGACGTTTATCGTAAGTACTTACCAATGATAATTAGGTTTGCAGAAGAAGCTGCAGGCGGCAAGGTGAAGGCCAAGGAGACAGATATCAAATCTTTATTAAGTAAAATGAGCAAGTATCAAGTACTCCAGGAAAGAGTTTCTTAAGAAAATATTGGTACTTAAATAGGTTTAAGCAAACTAGAACGATAGAGAAAGAATGAATATACTAATGGTTGTAACGAGTTATCTCATACCTCTTCATAGAGGGGGTGAGCAACCCTTAAGCTCCGATTGGCTTACGAAACTGCTTGAAAACATTGTTGATTCCATTGAGAAAACCGTTTCAGCGTTTTCAAATATGGTATTACAGGCATCCTTACGTATACTGTCAATGATATATGCTCCTATGGCTGTAGTAGGGGTAATACTCTATGTAACTAAAATAAACAAGTATCTGGGTAGAGACCTGATATATGGAGCTTTGATAATGGCCTTCTTTGCAGAATTCATACTCCCAGCATTATTGTGAGCAAACCTTAAATCAAGCTGAGTAAAAAACCCTCTGAAAAATGGGAGAAAAAATATTTAGAATAAAGAAGATCTGGGGAAGGGAAATAATAGATTCCAGAGGAAACCCAACTGTTGAAGCAATCGTTGAACTCGAAGGAGGAAGCATAGGCCGAGCTGGGGTACCCTCTGGTGCTTCTACCGGGAAATACGAGGCCGTTGAGCTGAGGGATAGAGATGAGAAAAGATTCCATGGTCTAGGTGTTTCCAAGGCTGTTAGAAACATCAATGAGGTAATAGGTCCAGCATTAGCTGGTTTAGATTCTAGAAATCAGCGTGAAATAGATGCTAAGATGCTTGAACTCGATGGGACTCCAAACAAGTCTAAATTAGGAGCAAACGCTATTCTAGCAGTCTCTCTGAGCAATGCCCTGGCAGCTTCTGAGGCTAGTCGGATGGAGTTTTTCGAGTACCTTGGAGAAAACAAGGGCAGGGTTCTCCCGGTCCCATTAATGAATGTGATAAACGGTGGGAAACATGCCGGTAACGAATTATCCATACAGGAGTTTATGATAATACCCGCCGGCTTCAGAGATTTCCCAAACGCATTAAGAGCAGGTGTAGAAATCTACCAGACTCTAAAAAATGTGATAGTTAAAAAATACGGAAGATCGTCTATAAACGTTGGTGACGAAGGTGGTTTTGCACCGCCTCTTAGTCTTACTGGGCAAGCTTTGGAACTACTCTCTACGGCAATCGAGGAAACAGGCTATTCTTCAGCTGAGGTGTTTCTCGGTATAGACGCTGCCTCATCCTCATTCTACGATTCCTCATCTGACAAGTATAGGATAGACGGAAAGAACCTTACCAGCGGGGACCTCTTAGACTACTATGTCGAATTGGTTTCAAGATTCGATTTGAAATCAATAGAGGATCCTTTTGAAGAAAACGATTTCAAGTCCTTCGCGGAAATAACTAGGAAAATAGGTTCAAGAGTACAGATAGTCGGCGACGACATTTTCGTAACAAACAGGGAGAGGCTTATCAACGGTATTAGAAACGGTGCTGCAAACGCCCTGCTTTTTAAGCTGAATCAATGTGGCTCACTAACAGAGTCGCTCGATACGTTTAAGACCGCGGTCGAGAATAAATATAGAGTTATAGTAAGCCACAGGTCTGGAGAAACAGAGGATACTTACATCTCCGACATCGCCGTCGCCTTTAATGCCGGTCAGATAAAGACTGGAGCGCCGTGCAGAGGAGAAAGAACTGCGAAATACAATAGATTGCTTAGGATAAGTGATAAACTGGGATCTAGGGTTAAATACGGTGGGCTAGAGGTCTTTAATTTCTAGAAACAGCTTCTAATAGGACTTTTCTAGTGCCTCCTGTCCTAAACACGTTCTCTTTTTCAACGCTAAGTACCATCGGGATATTGTTCGTAACGTTACCGAATGCTAAGCATTTCCCAACTGGAAGAATTGGGACGAGGCTCATTAAAGACTCCGCATCTATCTTAGACATTTTCGAAATATAGCTTAAGTCATTCTCATTCATCAGGCTGAATATAAAACAGTTATCAGCCTGTCTGTATACGAACCTCATTAAGCTATCGGGCTCATTAGTTATGAAAACAACCGATAGCCCAATATGCCTCATCCGGGTTATATAGTCTTCCCATGTTTTTTCATCCAGATAAGATTGCGCTTCTTCAGCAAATAGGAACAGCGGCTTTATTTCACCGTCTTCAAGCATTTTAACAACCTTGTTAAGCACAGTCTCGACGATTAGCTGCCTGAAATGCTTCGGAAGACCCCGTAGGTTTATCACTATCGCTTTATCAGAAACTTCCCTAAGTAGTTTATCGAGATCTGTTGCCTCATCGCTGAATAGACCACTTTCTTTCAAGACCGTTAGCCTCCTAGCAAGTGCCTCCTTAACGAGATCGTTAAATCTTCCAAAGAAAACTTCATTCCAAAGGTTTTTCAGACTTAGCAAACCTCTGCTCTCTAAAGAGTCGAGTATCCTTCTCAACTCCCATACTGATGAAGGAGGTAAACCCATTATTGTTTCCATCAAGGTTATGAAAAGCTCTTTACCTAATCCAGCTATGCTTAGAAACATGTTTTCACCTGGTTTTAGAACTAGGAATTTACCTCTCATAGTAGCAGGCTCATACTCACCATTTATATCGAACACGAGGCAACGGC
>JAWBXT010000020.1:0-16644 GCA_038867695.1 Thermoproteota archaeon | reverse complement strand
ATAAAGTCAAGCCCAAATATGGAATATGGCTTGACCTGATAGAAACCTAACCTTTTTCTTCTATCGCTCATCTTCTGGCAAAAATCCTCTCTAAATCCTTATCAACAAACACTTTATCTTTAAGATACCACCACGTTTCCTCAATATATTTCTGCTGTTTGAGGTTGCTTACACCAACGGAAATATCCTCCCAAGGTAGGTGAAAGTCGCCTAACACGCGCCACTCATTCTCATATGCCCATATGAAGGGGTATACGTAGGCTGGCCATGCTAAACCATATTCCATGAAGATTTCTTCGAACCTCTCAATTGGTATAAGTTTACTCTTTATCTCCGGGGGAAGCTCTTCAGCTTCAAATTCCGCCAGCCAATACACAACTGGAAATGCGTTTGGAACAGCTTTCATAGGTATCTTAATGTAGGCGTTGTTAACAGGGTAGGCTGGGCCTCCAAACGCGCTTAAGTAGCGGAGGGGATGTGTGGTGAATGAAACCGTTCCACGCCTATGCCTGTCTGCTTTAATGACTCCGCTTCGAAGGATCTCCTTTAATATTGGATAGGAGGTCATATGGTAGAAGTAGTCACCCTCTTTCATAGCTTTAAGGAAAAACTTAGCGCCAGCCTTCTCCATTCTGCGCCGTTCAAGATTCATAAATGCCCAAGGTGGAGTAACGGCTACAGCCTTCCCACGGAGAATATTGATGTTGTGTTGCAACTTATCAAATATGGAACTCATCTAAATAAATTAATGAAAGTTAAACTTAAATCTCTAATGGAAAAAGAAAAGAGGTTAAAGCCCGAAAATCTCTTCGGGCAACTGTATCGCTGTAAGATAGCCTCTTCTGTGAAGCTTATACACCTGCACATTTAAGGGCTTTATTAATCCCCCGTTCATAATCATATCATGTGGGATGCCGACATCTTGCCACCAATACGGATTTGCTAAAGAAATGTGAAGAGGCTTCATAACTGGCAGAAGTGCGTTCCATCCCTCCCCTGTGTCAGGTAAAATCCATTCTGTTCTTAAAACGCTTCTAATCCTCCTCAGAATAGGATCTGTTCGCCTCACTATATCGTTCTCTACTAATTCGTTCCTTATCACTCGTGGTAAACTTCTTAGGAATCCTTTTGGTAACCTAAAAGACCTAGTTATTATACCTGTATGATCTGACGTGTAAGACTCGTAGTGATATAAATCGTTAGCACCTTGCAGGTGCTCGAACTCTTGCAGTTCTCGTGGTAACTCATTAACTTCACGTATGCTCACCCGCTCTTTAATGCTTACTGCTAAAGCTTCACTAGGCTCAAGCCCTAAACCCTCCGTGATGTCCTTTAAAATATCTTTCTGCTTTACGATCAGCGAGTTTGCAGGCTCCAAAGACCCGAATATGTATTCTGCTTGGTTGCGTGAGATGGGCTTCAGTTTTATTCGGCTTTCACTTAATAATCCTTCTTTGATTTCTGGCTTGACTTTGCGGGTTTGCCATGAAACTTCGCCTAACAAGAACTGAACCTTTAAGTCGCCTGCACCAACAGCCACTTGCAATCCAAGTTTATCAATCAAGTCTATGCTTCGGGGAAATTTAGGTGGATATGCTTTTATTTTAACTCTTCTTCTGGCTCTTCTCAAATTTATCACCCGCCAATTTTAAAGCTTCATCGGCTTGCAAGCCACAACAGCTCCAAACAAGTTTACCAGACTTCTCTTTACCACAGTTTGGACAGAAAGCCTCCTGAAGACCTTGAAAAATCACGTAATGACTATGCCAGTTTCTGAAAAGCTCCCCCCTCCTTTGTACTTCTGGAAGTTTAGCAATCTCACTAATTCGCTTTTGAATTTCTTCATACCGCTTCTTTATTTCCTCTATCTCCTCCTCTGGAATTAAAGGAGCTTCCGTCTTCATGGACCTAATGTATTCAATGGCCTCTTCCTCTGAAAGCCTTAAGGCTTCAATATACCTCACAGTTTCTTCCTGCTTGTCTTTAGGAAGCTCCATAATTTTCTGGATAACGAATGGCGTCATGGTTGACTCCATTTTACGAGCTACTTCCACAATATATGGAGGGGCTTTCTCCAATAACCGCTCAACTTCAACTTTCTTCGCTTCCTCTTCTACACCCCTCTCCAACACTGTTGGAATTATAACCTCCACTGGTTTACCTATCTTCTCAGCGGTCTCCTCAACCTTCCTCATGACCCTTGCAGGCACAAAAGTCTTCAACTCAACACCAGCTTTCCTTGCAAGAGCCATATCCCTAACCTCTTCGATGGGCTTCTCAGGATACATCTTGAAATAATCTATAACCCGCTTAGCATCATCATAATCTAAGTCTTTAACAGCCTCTACTAACATCACCCGCACATCATCCATCTTATTTTCAGGAAAGACTTTACGAATTTCTTCAGCCTTTAAGGCATATTCGACTTCCACCAGAACTCTGTAAGGCAAAATTCCCTTTTCTCTTTCTTCTCGACTTGGTCGCACCCCAACTCTATAAGGCTTCCCCATTTGACGCAACTTTACAACACTGTTGTAAGCTGTTATTATTTGCGATACCCACTGCTGAGCCTTTCCGATTTTCTTTGCAAAAACTTCTTGCGTCCAAGTCTTTGGGTCAAGTTCGTTAATAGCGCTGTAAGCCTTAGCTATCTCTTCTATTTCAAGGTCACCTCTCTGTATGTTCTCGACAAGAGACTCTATTATCGCTTCATCATCTCTCATCTCTTTTACAATAGCGGGTATAGTTTTCAGTTTCGCTTTTTGGGCTGCTGCAAACCTTCGTGAACCAACTATGACTTCATATCTATCTTTTCCAACAGGTCTAACAAGAATAGGCTGGAGAACCCCAACAGCCTTAATGGAATCTACCAGCTCTGAAATGTCGCCTAATTCTCTTCTAACGTTGAACTTGCTTGTTGTCAGTTTATCTAATGGAATATCGATGACTTGTGGGTCTTTAGCCATGTTGTTTTCCCCCTTTTAATAGCTCTAAGGCTATTTTAGACCATGGTATGGCTTTTATTTCCCACTTTTCCCCCATCTTCACTTCCAAGACATTGACGTTCTCTGGATTTACATCTTTTTTCTCAGCAACTAAAGATTTTAGCGAAGCTATTGCGTTGCTCTCAGTATCGAAAATCCTTCTTTCGTCGCCTATCTCCAGAACATAAAAAGTATCGCCTTTCACTTTAAGCTCCATCATTTACCCTCCTTTACCAACTCCTTTAGAGCTCTATTTTCTGTCAGCTCCTTCTTAAGCAGAAATTCTATGAGCTGTTTGACTGTTAAGCCATGTCTAACAGCGTAGGCTCTGACTTCCCTCCATAGATCTTCATCAACTCGAAAGCTTGTTACCACATCTCTTCCCATCCTTTTAGCCCTTATTTTATTTTTGGGTAGTAGTATTTAAAACTTTCTAACAAGCTTTAGAGTAGTATAATTTGAATACTACAATACAATAAACTCCTGCGGAGCTATTCGAGAAAAAGGAGAATGACGAAAGAAGCCATTTACTTCCAGTTTAGAAGAATATACGAAGTTCAGCTTGGCTGAAAAAGTCTCCTCCTGAACCAAAGTTTTTATACATAGACTTTGTAATAAAGGCTTATGCTTAACTTTGTAATGTTGATGGCTATCGCGTTTATTCTAGAATGTGTTGACAATGCTTTGGGAGGCGGATTCGGAACAATCCTCAGCCCTTTTCTCATCCTTTTTGGCTACGATCCGAGGGCTGTTGTTCCAGCCATCCTCTTCAGCGAGCTTGTCAGCGGATTTTGGGGTGGAATGTGGCACACCAAATACAACAACGTAAACTATAGGGCTGTTGGAGCAACTCTCGTTGGAAGCTTAACCGGAACAGCTGCAGCCACAATAATGATAGGCAGAGTTCTTCCGGATGCTATGATCAAACAGCTTATTGCACTAATAACGGTTATCACCGGCATAGTCGTCATAATCAGATCCTACAGCCTCATAGCGAGAACCAAAACCAAGAAAGAAATCTCAGCATCCAAAACAATCCTCCTCGGGCTGGTAGTAGGCTTTAACAAGGCTGGATCAGGAGGCGGATATGGACCCTTAAGTGTTTCAGGCTACATCCTTCTAGGTTTAGCTCCAGCCGTAGCCGTAGGAACCACAACCGTCGCAGAAGGAGTGGCATGCGCCTTCGGCCTCGCCCTTTACTCCCAAATGATAGGCATCACCCTCCCACTAGCAGCTCCGATAGCCATAGGAGCATTCATAGCTGACCCCATCTCAGCCTGGGCAAACAACAAGCTTAAAGAGAAACTGAAACCCCCCTTTCATGGAAGATACATAGGCATGGGAATGACAGCCCTAGGCCTTTTAACACTTCTAAAAACCCTTTCTAGGTAAGCTTGGCTAAGCATTTGGCACACACGTTACAGCTCCGCATTCCCCTACAAGTATAGCGTGTGAAAGTGTAGGGCGCAGGAATTGAACCGCAGAAATAGCATGGAGTATTAAACCTAACCCAAACAGGACACTTCCTACAATCCCAATAACCCTTCCTACAGTTCCCGCAGTCCACCTTCAAATTGGCCACCCCTACTATAACGACATTCATTATTTCTACATGACAACGCCTTAGAACATGCCCAGCTTATCGTAAACTTGTCGTTCTTACGTTCAAATCCTATAGGGACGATAATGGCGCTTACCTTCCTCCTAACTCCATCAGCGCCGATATAGTCGAAACATGGAACACTATAAGGTCTTAGCTGTTCAATCCGCTCCAACAAACCCCCCATTTAAAAGTCAGCCTCTCTTTCCAAAATATCTACCGGAGAAGGGGAGAAGGGAGAAAGGAGAGCAGAGAGGCTTCATCCAAAATTATCTCGAAATAGAACTTTCTTATAGACGTTTCTTCTACGTAACTTCTGGGGAAGCCTCTAAGCCCTACGGTAGTGAAGTGCCCTTCCAGCATACTTTTCATGCAGTACCCGAAATTCTTCACATCCGCTGCAAAGCTGGTATCTAGGCTTTTCTGCGAAAATGGCAGGTAATATCTGAGCCTTCCAAGCCAAAACTTTTGAGATGACACGGACAACAAGCTCTGAACCTAAACCGAGAGAGTGTAAAATCTCATGGTAAACCGTATCAAAGGCAGCCTGAGGGGTTAAAACAACAACATCTCCAAAACGCTGGCTAACACCACGGTAAAATACAACTCCATCAACAGGTTCAGTTACAGGCTCAGTAACCATGATCACGTGTCTCGGCTTAGGCAGCCAAGTACGCCCAAGAATCTCTTCAACCTCACTAATATCCATCAACGCTTCCTCCTCTTACGCCTACACGGGTTACCATAAGGGTTCCACAATCCAATAGAGTAGAGCTCCGCATCTAAAGCTTTCTGAGCAGCCAAAGGTAAATCGCAGAAACATGAACCACATAGGCTACATTTAAACGTCCCACATTTCTCGCAAAACAAGCTATCCTCCGGAATAAAAGGAGTGCCGCAGACCCAACATACATCATAGCCCGGCTGCCGCTTCAAAACCACCTTAAAAAACAAGTTCAAATTAGACTGCAGCTTATCAAGGAACGACAATCCCAACACCAAAAATAAAGAGGAAGATCAAGATTTTAAGTTTGTCCTCAACTTCAATTCTTCTCTTTATCTAATACCTTTCCGCCTCCATTCAAAAGCTTGCCTAGCAAAATATCTTGGTCTAGTTTCCCCCGTAACCATTAGAAAGTCCCAGTTATGTTTGGTTGCTGTTTTACCGGTAAGGGAGTAAGCCATGAGACTAGCTGAGATCTCCATCCTCCTCTTCGCCTCTCGTATCATAGGAAAAGGAGCTACAAGTAACGAGGGCTTAGGAAGTATTCTCATATGATGTCCGAACTCGTGGGCTAACGTCCATAATAGGTAGTTCCACATTTCCTCAAATCTCTGCTTCTTCCAAGCGTTTCCAAATAAGTCCCTCAAGTAGCCCTCCCTAAAAATTATGGCTGGACCAGTGACGCCAGAATGCTTAACGCCTAGAGTAACATAGACCGCACCAACCTCCCAAGGATCCAACTTATCATCGGGAATAATGTGGACAGATGGTTTTGAAACACCATACTTGATGCTCCACTCCTCGAGATAGGCATCTGCCCATTTAAGGAACTCCCGCTTGAAATGCTCGAAGTCGGCGATCCAAGACGGCCAAGGCTTAAGCAAGGGCTCTACCTAAATGAATTACTCGTTAGATTATATATAAAAAAGGGGGGGTTAGCCGCGCCGAGAGCAACCCGAGCTGGGAGAAATGACGGAATTGGAAAGGATGAGGGCGTCTACTCCCTCATCTTTGCAATCCAATTATCGCGCCATTTCTCCCAGTTTGTGCGGTGGGTTGCGGCTCTTACGGCTGCGGCGTGGTTTGCTTTCCTGGTTGGTCCGAAGGGTAGTTTGCCGTAGTTGGCGATGCAGCGTTCTTTGGCTGCTTCCCAACTACGCTTTATGTTTGCGTCTTTCGCTGTTGCCTTGGTGTATCCTTTACTTGCCATTTCTTCTAGGGTTGCCATTAAGGTCCCTCATGATGGGCTTTGTTGTGAACATTTATAAGTTTATGTTGCTGAATTTGATATTTGATTAAGGGTCTCCCTCTGCCAATATTCGTTTAGAAGGCTTTGCTATGGCTGTAAGTCTGGAAAAGCTTTACCAAACCGTGCTTTCACTCTTGTCCAACGATGAGTCCGGCGAGTTGAAAGGCTTGTTTAAACGTATCCTAGAATGGGAGAAGAACAACCCTCCTAAAAACGAGTATGACGGCTTCTACTGGCACATGGTGAGCGGAGACCCCCGCGTCTTAAACAAGCTTGTAGTCATGCAGGTTTTGAAGGTTGTACTGCGAACCAATAGTGGAACAGCATATAGGCTTGTAAACCTTGAAACTGTTGAGAAAGCCCTTAAAGACGCTGAAAAACTAACCGTTAAGCCTGAAGAAGTGACAGTTGAGGTTCCCTCCGACATATTGGATTTAGTAATAGGACATGAAGAGAAAAAGGAGATAATACTGAGGGCCTTAAGATCCAAGGAAAGATGCCACCTTCTACTTTACGGCTCGCCAAGCTCAGCGAAATCTTTGATTCTTGAATGTCTTTCAAGGCTTCCCGGATCCAAATACATTTTGGGTTCAAGTACCTCCAAAGCGGGACTCTTCGAATTACTATACAACGAAGAGCCAAGCTTCCTCATCTTGGACGAGATTGACAAGATACAATCAATGGAAGATTTGAGCATTCTCCTAAGTCTAATGGAACGTGGATTTATTAGTGAAGTTAAATATGGGCGGAGAAGATCTAAAACTTTAAACACGAAAGTTATAGGTGCATGTAACAGGATTGATAGGCTTCCACCTGAACTTTTAAGTCGCTTCATAAAGTTAAGGTTCAGGGACTACAGCGACGACGAGTTTATAGACGTATCCGCGAAAGTGTTGCAGCAAAGGGAGGGGGTTCCAATGGGATTAGCAGTTTACATAGCAGACCAAGTTTTAAGAAGGCTTAAAACAAGAGACGTACGGGACTCAATTAAAGTTGCACGCCTATTAAAGGAGAAGTCAAGGGAAGACGTGGACAGGGTAATAGAGCTTCTTGCTAAGCAAACCTAAATTACCCTTGAACCTGCAATCTTTTTCAGCCAGGAATCAGCAACTTCTAAAGCCTTTGGGGTTATGTGTTTAGCAACTGCAGACTTCAATTCTTCCGGTGCAAAAGCCTCAGACATCTTACTTATCCATCCCTTTGCAAGGTCTGTAGCCATGCGAATCTGATTCTCAGTGTATCCGCGAGTCCGCCACTCCTTCTGTTTCTCCTCTATCATACGGTCTATTTCAGCGTCAACCCACTCGCCGCCAATAAGGACAGGTGGGCTAGGCTCACCAAAAAACTCCTTTAAAAGCTTCTCCCTTGGAAGAATAGGCTTCCATTCACGGATAAATTTGCGGATTGGACCCTCCTCTAAAAATTCAGCCATACCAAATATCCCCTTAAATGAGCCCCGCCTAACCGGAGGCTCAATCTCAATACCCATCAATAACTCTTATCTCCGAAAAGGCACATAAACCTTCTTGTGAGTTGTACCCTTCTATTTCAGAGAGTGCTGAACCTCTGCCAACTTCTCCTTTAGCCTATAAAGGAGCCCCTCAAGCTTATCCAAATGCTCCTTCTCGTTTCTTGAAAGTTCAAGGAAAAGCTCCGAAGCTCCAACAGCTCTAATTACCGGATTTTGGCTTTCCTGATAATACATCCGCGACGCTTCCCTCTCATCTTCAATATAACCCTGGACAGCGCGAATGGTCATATCTATCTGGGAAAGCGTTAACTCGGCGGACTGCTCATAACTTCGCTTCTTCAGAATCTCCTCCACAAACTTTCCAGGATACCAGCTCATATTATCTCCTCTTCAACTCTTGCACCCAATGCTCATATTTCGTGCCAACCACAGGCCTCACGTTGTCAAGCCACTCCAGAAGTAAAGCCTTCCGTAGAGTCTGCTTACTCAGGATATAATCCACAGGGTTTCTCACGAAAACTTCAATCTCACGCCCAATATCCTCAACCCTCATCTTAGCATAGTCTAACAATATCCCCAAACTATCTCCTCCTTCTTGGTGGAAGAGGCGTGGGAGGCGGAGCCCAAGTTAACCCAAGCACACGCGCAGCCACACGATGGCTCACGTTATAGACGCAGCGTTCAAACTCAGGGGTACCAGGAGCGAAACCGGCATATCCTGGCCCACACACCCCCTCAGCCAAACGTCTTGCCCATTCAGAGCGAGCGACAATTTCAACAGCCTGTTCAGGAGCTACACCCGGCGGCAATTCAACCTGACCTGCAAGTTCGCCGCTGATGAAGTCTACCAGTTTGGGACGTGGTAAGTATGTTTCCCTTTCCTTTAGAAAAGTTATAATGGGCTTCTTCTTTAACACTTCAGCCATTCCTATCCCTAAACTTGTTATCTCGGAAAATCACTTAAACCTTATGATTGGAGCTAAACTTTTTAGGGTAATAACCCATATATCATTTTAGTGATTTCATGGCGGAAGTTACACCACCCCCAGAATATCTCAAGTGGGGTTCACTTATAGAACGGATGATCATAACAACTTTCTACCGCGTCATGTCTTTCACCTCGCTTCATGCACCCATCGGAGAAATCTACAAAGCATGCGAATACATGAGCAGAAACACCCCCTACGGAGGCAAAGTTTACTATCTAATCCCTGAACGCGTTTTCAACTGGGATAACGTCATAGTCAACCGCAACCCAGACTATCCTGTAACAATGAACATGCGCGTTTTCGGCTCCCCAATAAGGAACAAGAACACAGTATTCGCAAGGATTGGATGGTGGAAGTTTTATATCACTGACGCCGTGTTAATGTTAATTGGAACACCATTTAGGAGGGGGTGAAATGGTATCTAAAGCTGAGGTTGCAGGTAAGGGAACCCTTTTCGCTGTGGCAATTGGGCTTATCACTACAGGTTCACAGATCATCCAGTCAGACTTCAATTCTGGGCTTGTATGCCTAATTGTAGGAATAGCCCTAATCGTAGTTTGGGCTTTCCTAATTGATTATGAGGCCCGCCGCGAAGCTGTTCAAGCTGCAGAAAAAGCAGTTAAATCCTTAATGGGGAAGGCTGATGTCAGAGAAAGATATAGTTAAAGCAATAATAGACCATATAAACCGTCAAGGAAATAACTGGAAATTCGTGATGGGAAGGGAAATCCTAGACAAGAAATCCTTCCTCAAAAAGCTTAGCAAGGATAAGGAGTTCCGTAAAACAATAGTGCAAATGGTAGTATCGTTAAGCGTTGATATTCTAACCAGGAAGGGTGAATAGGCTGAACGAAATCATAGTCATAAGACCAGTAATTAAGGATGATGAAGTCACCTCAATATGCTACGATGAAGCTCAGGAAGTTGTTGACTACGCCCAAAGTAAGGGATGGAAAGTCATAGACATAGCTAAGGATGACGCTGTTAGAGAAAAGGTTGAGCAAACGCTAAAGGAGCATCCAAACGTCCTCGTCTGCCACTATAACCATGGCGCCGAGGACGCTTGGTGGGGAAGCGACAGCCGTAAATGCGTAAACATAAACAACGTTGAAGTACTGGCAAACAGGGAATGTTACGCTCAAAACTGCAGTAGCGCCAAAAAACTCGGTGTTGAAGCATGGAAGCTTAAGGCGACATATTGGGGATACACAGACGTCTACGTATTCACTATAGATGAGAAAGAGTACTTTAAGAAATTCAACAACTACGGCATTAAACTAAGGATAGATGGAGAAGAATGGAGTGAAGCCTTGAAGAAGACTAAAAAGCTTGCAGAGGAACTTGTAAAGGAGCTCCTAGATAAAGGTAAAGCTTTCGCCGCAGCCTGCCTACACAGAGACGCTGAAATCTTAGTCCTCTATGATGAGGAGCATCCGCCTACAAGCGACTGCCTCATACGGCGGATCAGCATAAAGCTTTTTGGACCCAGAATAGGGTGGAAACTAACCAGAATGTTCCCATTATCATTGGCACTATTCTTCCTCTCAATGGGAGTTATGTTGCATGACTTCTGCCATGAATGCTGGCTGTACGGCGGATACAGTGAAATATTAAGCCTACATGGTTTCTACATAGGATTTATATTAGCCATCGTAAGCTTCCTTTTAGCCTACTATCAAATATTTGTTACACTAAAAAAATAGGGGATTAGAAGGCTTACCGCTTTTACTTCTCGAACCTAGACTTCACAAGGTGCCAAGCGAAGCTTAGCCCTGCACCGAACAGTATCCCTGAAAGTATAAGGCCTACCACTGGAACAACCCAGTCCCAGTTCATACCCAACCCCAAATGAAAAATTGTAGAAGCCTTTAAAAAGGTTTAAGAAAAAGGCGACGCCAAACTACACTATAGGGAGTTTAATGTCCCAGGAAGGTGAAGAAAAAAGCTTCGTAGCCCGAGTTCAAAAGGAATATCGCATACAAATCCCGGATCCTTTGCGGATCGTAATGGGAATAAACGAAGGCGACTATGTAGAAATAAAAATAAAGAAGGCTAAACCTCCAAGAGAAGAGGAGAAAAGTGGAGAAAGTTAAGGACTGGCTTCGCCTCTTTCGAGCTCAAACAGCACCTGCTACAATTCTATTAATATTGACACCTTACCTGACAGCTGCCAGCCTTTACTCCTTCAAAACCTTATGCGTATCCCTCTTCGCCCTACTCGTCCACTGGATAAGCTTTGGACACAACTCACTCCTTGACACAGCCATGGGATACGACCTTAAGGATCCATCAAAAAGGCATCATCCACTTGTTGCAGGCAGAATAACTTTACAGGCAGCCCACAACGTCATTCATTGGAGCCTTTCAGCCTTAGCTTTAGCAGCTATACTGATTTGCCTGCATTTTTCCCCAAATCCGCTTAACGCTTTAATCTCAATATTTATATGGTTTGTCTTCGGTCTAGCCTACAATTCAGGTCTTAGTAAAGAGTGTATCCTAGGCTTTGTTCCAATATCCGTGTGTTTCACAGCTGCAGGCTCTTTCGGCTGGTTTCTTTCACATAACAGCCTAGACTACATTGGCATACTGTACTTAGCGTACTCTTTCTGTGTGATACTCTTCCAGATTGGATGGAGTGGCCACCTTAAAGATCTAAGCTTAAGGGAGCGCAGCAACTTTCTGATTAGGCTAGGAGCCGAAATTAAGGAGAAAAACGGGGCAGCCTACTTCTCTCCAGGAAAAACTTGGCTTTTCGCGTGGCTTGTCAAGGGCTTAAACCTTCTATTTGCCTACCTTTTACTGTGGCGAAACTACACCTTAGTGAGGCTGGTAATAACGGTAATATTCTCTACACTCATCATCTCCTTCCTTCACCAGCTCACCAAACCTAGACGCTACCTCCGAAATAGGGAGCTTCTATTAATGTCCATTATGGAGATATTGAGCATTTACTTGGTTCCATGGCTTATGCTTGACCCGTTAACTGTTATAGTTCTGGAAATCATAGGCGTAGTCTACTTTTTCGGAGTAAACCGTTGGATATGGAGTGCGCCTTTCCCAAAGGTTTAGCCGAGCTTTGCTAGCACTTCGGTTAATGTCTTCCTGTGGTCGTCGAAGGCCTTTGAAAGCCTACTTGTCTGCTTTGCAAGCTTTAACAGCCCCGCGTTAACAGGCTTCAAATCTATAGGGTTTCCCTTCTGGATGGCTTCTATAAGCCGGTTTAACGTTGCTTCAAGCTCCTTTGCTGTTTTGCTCCATTCAGCCCCAGCCCTTATAATCTCGTCAACCCTACGCTTCATCTCTTCCCTTATTGGTCCAGCGGCAAGCTTCTCTAAAATTCCAGCCATTAAGCCAACCTCTCAAGGAGTGGACGCAGCTTTTCAATAGCCTTTTGGTTATTCCTCAGCTGCGTCCATACATTCTTAAAGAAGTGTACAGCCCTTATACTGTCTCCTGTTCCGAAAACTCTTGCCTCGCCGAGATACCATGCTGTTTCAAGGTCGTATATGCTTCCGTCCGCGAGAACCCTGTCGCCTAAAACCGCCCAAGCGAAGGCTTTGGTTGAAATCTCTATTACCGTGTCAACTCTGCTTGGGTTTTCAACAACTAAAAGCTTGCCGTCCTGAATTTTGAAGTCTGCTTGGACAACCACCCGCTCCATGTCGTCGCTCATAACGTTAAGCCTTATGACTCTCCCGCCTGGATAGCCAAACTGGCTCTGTAAACCTTTAATGTCTATCTCCTTATTTATCGAGGTGATCATTTCAACAAGCAGAGCCTCAACGAACTCTCTTGCTTTAGCCTTAACCCTTGCTAAGAACCCCGGCTTCTGAGGTTTAAGCGTTAAAATCTTGTTAACGGCCTTAATAATTGGCTCAGCGTATTCACCCTCAAGGTACCCGCTGTTAAGCTCGACGGCTTTACGGACATCCATACTCAACGGGATTTTACCTAAAACTTCAACGTTATATTTAGCTGCAAGTTCGTCTACGCTGCTTTCTCCGAAAATTTTCCATTGGCCCTTTCCAACCTTCAGGTAACTCATGTTTTCAATTAAGCCAATAATGGGTATACCGTTGTCCAAGTGAAGCCTAATGACGCGTTCAGCCTCAACCTTGTGGGCTGGCTGCATAACAATAACTGAGCCTAAAAGGCCGTCGGCGAAGGTTTTAACCATAGCCTTATATTCGTCGCTGATTCCAGCGCTTAAGTCAGCGACAAGGTAGTCTACATCCCAATCTACATAGTCGGCTAAATCGTTTAGGAAGCTTGTTATTTGAAGCCCGTCTAAACATAAGGGTTTTCCGCCGGCAAGTAGTCCCATACTCACAACTTTTAACCCTTTAAATTCAACAGGCTTCAACCTTTCAAGGGTTGTTTCATGCATGCCTGAAATTCCAATCAAGTTTGGTAGGGAAGGATTTGTAGGGTCGCAGTCCACGATTCCAGCCTTGAAGCCCATATCTCGAAGTCGATATGCAATGTTAGCTGTTATTAGGCTTTTACCCACTCCACCCTTTCCACTACAAACTATGACAACCTTTGGGGGCATAGTCTCACCTTAAGATGGAACGGTTAAACCCCTTTCACGGAGAACCTGAATTAATCCAGCTCGCTTTTCCTGTGGAGCTGCCACCTGCGGGACAGCCCCTGTGACCATTGAGCTTATCTCCGGAAGCTTCTCAACAATAATCCTTAACGGCTCCTTCCTTTCAGCCACTCCTGCCAGCCTGTCTATTCCTTGACCGATAATCCTTTCAGTTGTCCATTGGCCTTCAGTAGCCCTTAAACTTTCAATTCTCCTGATTTCAGACTCCAAGCTTCTTATCCTGTTTTCAAGGGCCTCCTTCTCCTTTAACGTTAAGGTTTCCTTCAACTCCTCAAGCTTTCTCCTGTTCTCTGCAAGCTCCATCTTTAATGCTTTAACCTCCTCAGACTCCTCAGGTTTCCTCAGCTTCTCTTCAATTTTCTCCGTAACTATTTCAACAACTTGTTCAGGAGTAACTTTGCCCTCCTTCTCCTCGAGAGCCTTCTTAACAATTAACTCGACATCCTCCTTTGTAATTGAGGGTTTTTCTTCCCTTTTCTCGCCGAAGAGATCCCTGTAGAGTTTAAGCTTCTCCAGAACCTTCCCTTCTACGTCTTCCACCTTTGGGGCGAACATGAAGGCTTGGCTTGCCGGAACCCTACGCTTTACCCTCTTGACAATAGCTTTGCCGCTCTCATCTAAAATGATGTTTCCTTCCCTGTCGCGTTCAGGAATCTCCTCTTCAATGTCAACGAGTTCCTCCTTCTCCTCCTTAGGCTTCACCCGCTCCTCTATCAGCCTTATGAGCCTATCCTCTAATGTTCTGAACTTTTCATCTATGTAACGCTCAGAAGGGATGGGTTGAGGATACTGTGGCGCTGGGATGCTTGGAGGCGTCCAACCCTGATATTGACTGTAGGGTTGAGTCTGAAATGATGGTGGAGGGTAGGTTGGGTATGGATAAGCTGTGCTTGTCTGCTGCTGAACTGGAGGAACTATGTACTGTGGAGGCTGATAAACTGTTTGCGGCGGAAAAACATATGGAGTATACTGTGAAGGGGCACCCTGAATGTTGGCTAAATACCTATCCACCATCTGTGCAAGGTTTGGGAAGTTAATATATAACGGCTTAATCACACACGTAGTTATATGAGAGTCATAGGCTTTTGGAGCCATACTCTTAATGAAGGCGTGAAGCAGGTTGGGATCCCTTAAAGGTGTAGGATCATCCTGTAGGGCTGAAATTATCAGGTCATCGTTTGCCCCTATTCCGTGAACTCTTTGAAGGCGATCCTTAATATATTGGAGGGCTGATTCAATAGTTTCAACCTCTATAGGCTTGAGGGGAGCCCCCTTACTCTTGGGAGCTGGAGCAACCGCCGGCTTAAACTTATCCTTATACTCATCATAGTTTAGCTCCGGATGAAGGCTTCTAAAGTGGCCATACTTGCCCTGAGCTTTAAGTGTGGCATTACATACTGGACAACTAACATATCCGGTTAAAGATAGAGGGGAAGGGGCTACCTCTTCTGGAAAAGCTTTCTCCTCTTCAAGCTGAGTTGCTTTTGAAATCTCCTCTTCACCACTCATGTAGGATACCAAAAAAGATTAATCGCCTTAAGTAAATAAAGCTTTGGGATTAACTTGAAGGTGTACGTTTTAGGAGGCTCGGTAGCCGGGCTCCACGTAGCCAAATACATCTTAGCCTCAAACTTTGACGTAGATGTTGAACTCTACGAGAGGAAGAAAGCCTTCGGCGAGAACATCGTATGCGCGGGCGGAATTGCATCCTACATGGTTAAGAAGCTGAAGCTTGAAATTCCAAATGAATTCATAGCTATGAAAATTCAGAAGATAAAATTTTACGGCCCAAGCTTCAACCACGCAGAGTTGAAACTTGAAAGGGAATACGGCTTAATCCTTTGGAGGGATAAATGGGAGGGGTGGATGGGTGAGCAAATTAGGCAGTTGGGCTGTAAAATCCACTTAGGCTCAAAAACGTCAAATATAGATTTTAAAGACGCAGACGTGATTGTGGGAGCGGACGGTCTCCTAGGGGTTTCACGGAGAATTATTGGCCAGAAGATGCCTGAAAAACATGACGTACACATCGCCATACAAACAGTGGCGAAATCAAAGTGGCTTGACGAGGAGGCGATTTCAATGTTCTTCGGAAGCCAAACTGCTCCTCTTGGATACGCTTGGAGCTTCCCAATCGGTGGAGGCCTCTTCAGAGTTGGTTTAGGAGTCCCGTTAACCCATGCGAACCAACTGCTGGACTATTATAGGAGGCTTCTTTCAAGCGTCGAAGCTGAGCCTGTTGAGAAGCCGAAGTCGAAGCTTATCCCAACAGCATATCCTGACAAACAGCTTACCTGTGGAAAAATAGCCCTTGTGGGAGATGCTGGACTTATGACTGACCCATCTACTGGTGGAGGCATAGCTCCAGCTATCATAGGTGCGAAATGCCTAGCTGAAGCATTAAGCCGTGGAAGCCTAAAACTCTACGACAAACTTTGGAGAGCGGAACTTTACAGGCGGAACAAGCAACGCTACGGATTAAAGCAAATACTATGCGAACTTTCAGACGGCGATTTTCAAGTGCTCGTAGACGTTTTAAAGGATTTCAAGCCGGTAAGCGAAAGCATAGGGATGGCTTTAATCCATCTACTCGTAGAATTAGCTTTCAGAAACCCAAGGTTTCTAACAAGACATAAAGTCCTAAGGAGGCTTATGAAGGTTTAAATCTATTCTTAGCCATTAAATAGTTAGGGATAAAATGGGAATGGAAGTTCCAGAAGAGAGGCCGAGAATATTCCCTCGTGGAGTACCCTTCATAGGCTTCCCCTACGGGCTGTTCCGCAAGTTTCCCTTAAGCGTTCCAGCTGTAGAGAAGTTTGTTGTTAGACCTGGAGATGTAGCCGCCATTACTGTGAAGGCGTTAAAACCTGAAACCGTCTACACCCTATACTTTATTAGGGGTGAAACAATTCTTGAAGCCGTTGAAGTTACAACAGACGCTATGGGAACCCTAACTTACAGGTATACTGTTCCAGATTTAGGATTCATAACTACCCTAATCTTCATCCCCATTGCCGA
>JAWBXT010000019.1:0-17306 GCA_038867695.1 Thermoproteota archaeon | reverse complement strand
CTAGACAATACTGTTCCAGGAGCTATACCAAGCTTTTTAGCAATCTCTCTATAAGTTACTCTAGAATCCTCTATAAACTCCCTTAATATTTTCAAATCAAGCTCATCTATAACAGATTCCATCTCAGTCCTATTCTGGTTTTTCTTAGTTATAAAGGTTTTTCAAATGTTTTCCAAAACTTTATCAACAAAGTTTTGCAAAAAATCCTCATAGTCCCTTAAATCATTCTCGTTTGGATAGTTTACATATTCTCGTACCGGATACAGAACGTTATAACCCGAGTCTTTCAACAGGAGGGAAATCTTATTTGCAACGGTACCTCCCCATAGCTTAGTAACTACCGCAGCAGAAATCTTTCCTTCCCCAAGCTTCTTTATCCTCATAAGCTCAATAATAATGGTTAGTGGAGGAAATATGTTTCCCTCGTAAATCGGAGTTATGAAGAGAACTCCCGCGGAATCGAGCACATCGCTTAACAAATGGTTTAAATCACTATTTACAGCATTATGCATAACAACTTCAACCCTACTACTGATAGTATTCTTTGCTGATTCTGCAAGTTTTTCAGTAAAGCCATACATCGTCCCGTATATTATTGTTATCTTTCTTCTCTTTTCCATATTGCACCAAGAATGCAACTCTTTTATGAACTCGGCTATTTTACTTCTCAACACGGCACCATGGGATGGTGCTATTATTCTGGGATTAATTCCCAATCTATCAATCTTCTCAAGTGCTCTTAGAACCATTTGCCTATATGTTACTACAACCGTTGCGAAGTATTCCTTAGCTTCATGCATGTATTTTTCAAAATCCATTTCATCGTCGAATAGAGGCTTATCTAAAGCCCCAAATGCTCCAAAGGCATCGGAGCTGAATAAAATCTTTTCATCCTCTAGATAGAGAAACATGGTGTCTGGCCAGTGTATCCACGGGAGTTCAACAACCTTAAGAACCCTATTGCCAATAGTTATCTCATCCCCGTCTTTAACAACATTCGTCTCAATATTAAACATGCTTTTCATAAAGGATGATGCTCGCAGAGTAGAGTATATGGCTGGGTTACCAATCCCGTTTAATATCCCGCTTATTAAACCACTATGGTCAGGTTCCGTGTGCAAAACAGCTATTTTCCTTATCTTACTGGGGTCCGTAATTTCCTTTACGAGCCTTATTAATTCTCCAGGGGTAAAAATTGCTTTCGAAGAGTCTATTAGAAGATATTCGTCACCATCTGCAATGAGATAGGCATTGTAATTCACTCCGTTAGGTATTGGCCAAATATTTTCAAAAAGCCTGCTTTTAATATCTGGTATACTCAGCCAATAAACTCCTCTACCTATAATTCTCCAAGATGGAGCGGTCATGCGAGGTTTTTTCAAAAACGTTTTATAAGCCTTTCCCGTAATGGTATTTCCACATGAGCAGGTCGTGTCCTTACTTTAGCTAAGATTATAGTACTAGATAGTGTAAAAAACAATGAGGTTATGAAAGTTATGAGGTAACCGTATTTTTCAATCATGAATCCACCAATTAGAGGTGCTATTGCGAGAAAGGGGGATTTCAGAGCGCTGCTTAACCCTATGTAGGTGGGTCTTTCATCTTCTGGAGACATCTCCATAAGAAGAGGGAAGTTGGAAACCATGAATGAGCTAAAGGAAGTGCCCGCAAGTGCGAATACTATCAGAAAGTAATTTAAGGAATTAGCAGTGATAGATAGAGTGATTGCAAGTGCTCCAACTACTCCTCCGAGGACAAGTACTTTCTTATGTCCGTATTTTTCTTGAATAAACCTCCATATGATGCTGGCGATTATCTGAGCTCCAACGAAAACTAGAGTAAACAATCCCACTTCAAAATCTCCCGCCTTAAAGAGGTCTATGGCGTAAGCGGTGTAAAAGGATGATGCAATTCCTCCAAATGCGCCAACTATTCCTGAAATGGTATAAAGAAAATAATTCCTATCACTCTTAATAATCTTGGGCAGTTTTTTAACATATTCTCTAAAACTGTTAGATAGTCCATTAGTATTGGAGGGAGGCTCATCTATGAAATTAATGTCTATCCACGATATCAAGACGAATATGAATGCTGTTAGAAAACACATGAAATAATTAAATGGGTAATTAAAGAAATTCATGTAGAAAGCTACGATGAATCCGCTTAATAGTCCAAGGGCTGCTCCGATCATGTTCGCTGTAGAGAAGAAGAACCCTCTCTTATTCTCAGGGATCGCCTTAGCAATAATGTCCAGCCAAGCGGTTGTACATAGACCGGATGAAACAGATATTACGATATAGGAAATGTAAAATATCAATAGTGTTAAGAGAGGATTATTAGTTGCAAATAAAAGAATAGAGATACCGATAATTAACCAAGGTATTCTCTCGCCTGGAGTTACTCTCAATATAAAAGGTTTCTTATATTTTTTGCCTTCTATTTTTCTTGCTGAGACCAGCTGAAATAAATTCCAGCCTAATACTGATATCGTTGAAACCAATCCTATTGCAATCTTAGAATCCGTTAGGCTAGATACTAAAGCAGGCAAGACAGTAGTTAAAGAAACAAAATTCATGGCTGTACCGTACGTTGCCCAATCTATGATGAATACCAGCAGATTTCTTCTATATCTTTTATATGATGCCTCTGTGTCTACTACACTAACCATTAAGCAGGTTTTGTTTTTTCAAACGGAATTTAAAGATATGTTTTCCCATCAATTTTCCACTTAAATTATTCCATCAGTCCTTAGCCTTAGTTTTCGTAAGACTTATCTGGTTATGGTTCAGAATTACTATGAATGTCTTATGTGAAAATAGAGGATTGCAGGGTAGAACTAGTTAAGGGAGATATTACAAAGCTTAAGGCAGATGCGATTGTTAATGCTGCTAACAGCTGGTTGAAGCACGGAGGCGGGGTGGCTGGTGCGATAGTTAGAGAGGGTGGGAAAATAATCCAAGAGGAGAGTGATAAGATAGTTAGAGAAAGAGGACCAATTAGAGTTGGGGAAGCTGTTTATACTTCCGCGGGATCTTTAAAGGCTAAGTATGTAATTCATACCGTTGGTCCTCGAATGGGAGAAGGTAATGAAGACGAGAAGCTTAAGAATGCTACCTTGAATAGTCTGAGGCTCGCTGAACAGCTCGGTTTGAACTCGATAGTTTTCCCAGCGATCTCCACTGGGGTATTCGGATACCCTAAGGATAAATGTGCACAAGTAATGCTGAGAGCAATTAAGGACTACATTCTCTCAGGAAGCAAGTTAAAGGAAATAATGGTCTGTCTCTATGATGATGAGACTTATAGAATCTTCGAGGAGACTTTATGGAAAGTATTTTAGTAATGCTTTTATCCCGTACTCCTTATCACTCATTATAGATGAGGAGTGGAGGTGATCTCTGAATAGTGATGAGAACTCTACTCTGATAGGATACTAATCTGAATGGATGTTTGAAAATATCTCTTCAGCCAATTTTCTTGATGCTACTGCTACGATAGGGCTTTTTGAGACGGGGATTAATTTCACGTTTAAATCTTCTCCCCTATCGTTTAGTACTAGTCCTCCCGCTTCCCTAACTATTAGGGAAGCTGCTGCGAAGTCCAGGCTTCTAAGGAAGCCCCTGAGATCAATGAAAGCATCTGCAGTACCGGATGCAACCATGCAAATTTCAAGCGCATCTGTACCGAGAAATCTGACATGCTTGGCTTTCTCAATTATGTCAGATATTTTTTTAACGTATCCTGGCAATCTGCCTCTAACGTTAAAGTCAACGGCTATCAGCGCTTCCTCTATCTTCTTAACATTCGAAACCCTTATCTCCCTGCCGTTTAAGAATGCTCCATGGTTCCTTTCGGCTAGGTAAATGCTCCCATCTAAAAGGTTAATTACTCCCGAGCAAATAATGTCGCTCAAGTTCTCTCCTTCCGCTATTGCTATTGAAGAACTGTAGCACGGGTAGCCTCTTGCAGCATTAACACTGCCGTCAATAGGGTCAACGATTACGAAAGGTGGGCCTCCTCTACCCACCTCGATCACCTCAGACTCTTCGCTTACTAAAGTAACGTCTCTAAAGCGTCTTTTAGTAGCTTCGAAAATCAGGTTTTCTGCGATCCTGTCTATTTCAAAAGTCTGATCTCCAAACCTATTCAAAGATACTTTTCTACGAATCGTGGCGTAATCCATTTTCTTGATTTTCTTAAAGCATCCCATTAATGTTTCTCTAACGTAATCCAAGTATCTTCCCATGGTGCGATGCAATTATTACCTTCTAATAAATGTAAAAAGACTTGAAAATTCCACAAAATGTTTAATTCTCGCATAGGTGCTTTTACAATCCAGATGGGTAAGGTCGATAATGACGATGAGTGTTTTCTACGTTTGGAGGCTTATTTTCCTAAGGGCTTGAGAAACTATTGGCCTCTCGTCTTAGAATCTCTTAAAGAGCTTTCAAAACATGTTTCTACTGCTTTCAGAACAGAGATTTACGAGGATTTCAATGTGGTTCTATTCTATGAAGAAGAGCTTGAAAACTTTCTTCATGCATCGATACATTTCTCTAAGATCAGGAGGCTACAGATGATTGATAGTATTATTGACAAGGTTCTTGAAGTATCGGATTTTGTCGAAGTCTACCTGTCTGTTAAAGACGATGCTCTGCTTCAAAGCATTGGCAAAAGCATCTACCTAGAGGGGATTAACGTTAGAATCCTAAAATATGGAGAAAAAGGTCTCTACACATTGTCTTACAGGCTTTTTAAACAGAATAGGGGTATTCGCTTGATGCAAAGAATTCTCTCTAGGGCTTCTAGGAAAAGAGTGCTTGAAGAATTTAAGCGTGTATTTGGGCTTAAGAGAAAATAAGGACTTAGAGACCTTGGTGAAGATGGATTTAATGCTTAAAGCTTGGCAGCAACCGTTATCATTTTTAAATAGCTCATTTAAGACAATTAGTGAGGAGAGTGTAAAGGGGGATTGTCTGAAGCGTATAAGCGGACTCACGTATTCGGCATGGATTACGGTACGAGCTTCTTCAAATACGGCCCCATATCATTAGGAGAAACTCCTGAAATCATAGAAAACAGAGGGTATTTCCCAGATAAAGATGCGATAATGACTAGGATAATGGGAGATGGTAAGGATGTTATAGTGGGCAAGGATCTTCCCCTGTATCTTGAAGCGAGAGAAGACTTGCCTTCAAGGCTGGTTTATCCCTTTAGAAACGGCATAATAGAGAAGAACGATAACAGGGCTTGGCAGGTTGTTGAAGAAGTTTCTCGTATGGCCTTGAGAGAATACATACCTAAGGAAGAGGGTTTTAACGGCTTCTATGTTGTGGCTTCTCTCTCCGCAGTCGCCCCCAGATACATGTATGAGAAGCTTTTCGACATATACAGGAAAATAGATTCTGAAGAGCATACTGTCACTGCAGCTACGATAATACCCCAGCCGTTGGCAGTCGCCATATCACATAAGGTTCCTACTAGTGTAGTCGTCGAATCGGGACATGGCAATACTCAGATAACGCCTATCTCTCGATATCCAATTAGAACAGCTATAATCGCATTAAATAGGGGCGGGGGTGACGCTAACTCTATAACTGCTGAAATACTGAAAGACAGTGGTTACGGCGATCTTGCTAAGGAAGAGACTGTGGTTAGACAAGTTAAGGAGCAAATAGGACTCGTACCTAGAAACCTTGATGATGCAATAAGATTCGGAAAAGATAATCCTGATAAGCTTGCTGCCGTAATAAATATTCCCGGAACGAGGTTAAAGATAACTCTTGAAGGCAACGGTTGGTTAAGATTTCTAATAGGTGAGTATATTTTTAACCCCAATCACGAAATGTTTCAAAGCTATTTCACAAGGGGCATGCCTAAACCTGGGGATGTTAAAGTTGGAGACACTTTCTTTTTAGGAATGCTCGATATGTCTGAAGCGATAATTCAATCCGTAGAGAAATGTCCAATCGAGCTCCAACCACATCTCTACAGACAAATAATTCTCTCAGGTGGTAACTTCGAGTGGAAGGTTCCACAGGATCTCGAAAACGTCTGTGTAAACTCTGTTGATAAGATTAAGATAATGCTTAATGAGAAAGGATTGTCTGAAGTAGGGATTGTCATGGCAAGTTCTCCAAAATACTCTGTGTGGAAAGGATGCATAGTTTACGGATACGCTGTCCCAGAAGGATTCAAATGGAGCTGGGATAGAATGGAGGGATGGATGAGATTTAGATGAGCATCTCTCGGAGGATTCTCAAAAGGGTGGAGAAATTCTTCTCAAAACAAGGGTTTCAGCCTGCAGGTTATGGTGAGGAATTAGGCGAACTGGTTTTATCAAACGGTAGAGACAATATCTTAGTTAAAGTCATTTTTGAAGATGATGCTGATAGAAACGCTCTTTATGAAGAATTAGCTTCCGTTGTCGAAAAAACTTCAGAATACAATATGGTTTACATTGCTGCACCTAGAGCGTTGGGCGAGAGCGTTGAGACAGCTCTATTCATGAAAAAAGGAGTTGGATTAATAGTGTATGATGACTATGGTGCAGAGGAGAAGATCTCTGCAAAAACATATAGAAGATCTTTGGTTAAGCAGGATCAAGGAGTTATTAGAATCCAATTTGATGAGAAAAACCTTAGGAGAATAGAATCTATAATTACAGACCTCTCTGAGAGAATCGACTCTTTAGAGAAAGCATATTTCTCGCTCCTTAGGGAAGTAAGAGAAATAAAATCGCTTTTAGAGAAAAGGACAGTGGTTATAGATATGCCCGTTGAAAAATCTCCCAGTAAGATGGAAGAATACGTTGAATCGGGCGAATTACCTTCATTCTTAAGAGATAATCCATGGGTAGAAATATTATCGAAGAGATCTGAAGAATCTACTTAAATTTGAATTCCCCAAGAGCTTTCCTCAATGCTCTTAGAGGCAGGATTATACATCTGTAGCGTGGTCCTTTAGAGTCTGTTTTAAAAAGGCTTAAGAGATCTTCTTCTTTAAGGCTCAAAGCTTCTTCAATGGTCTTACCTTTAACAAGGTCTAGAAGCATTGATGTTGAAGCATTGCAGAATAAGCATGCTTCTGAAGTGAACTTTGCCTCAAGGATTCTGTTGTCTTCAATCTTGAAATAGAGTTTTACTCTATCACCGCATGAATAATCTGTCTCTTCCGAAACTATATCGGCATTCTCGATTTCTCCATAATTTCGAGGGTTCTTAAAACGCTTCACGAGTTCTTGCATAAATTCTTCTCGATTCTCCATTTTTCAAAAATCTAAATAAGCTTACTCAGCTTCCTTAAGGATTCGTGAAACCTATCAACCTCCTCTAAAGTATTATAGAGATAGAAGCTTACTCTTACTACAGCATTTACGCCGAGAGCATTAATAAGTGGTTCTGCACACAATGCACCGGACCTCACCATGATTCCATCAGCGTCAAGTATTTGTGCAACATCATGGGGGTGAATGCCCTTAGCATTGAAGCTAACTATACCCATATGCTTAGTGCTATCTAACGGGCCATGTACTGTAATTAATTTTTCATCAAAACCTTCCATCAGATGTTTAACCAAATTGGCCTCATGTTTAGCTATATTATTAATGCCTATTCTATTGAGATAGTCTACTGCTGCTGCCAATCCTATAACCCCCTCAACATTGGGTGTACCGGCTTCAAACCTGAAGGGCACATCTTCATAAACCTGGTTTTCCAGAGTCACTGTCTTTACCATTCCTCCTCCGAGGTTCCAAGGCTCTATTTTTTCAATCAAGTTCTTTCTAATGTAAAGCACTCCTATTCCAGTTGGCCCAAGCATCTTATGTCCGCTGAAGGAAACGAAATCAGGTTCGATTTCACTGACGTTGAACGACATGTGGGGTATGCTCTGAGCAGCATCTATTACAAATAGGCTCCCATGCTTATGAGCAAGCTTACACAACTCTTTAACGGGATTTATCGTGCCCAAAACATTTGAGACATGAACTATCGTCAAAACATCACAACCATTTTCCAAATTCTTTTCTATTTCTTCTACATTCACAGTGTAATTCCCATTCATCCCAACTATGATAAGCCTTCCACCCTTTTCTGAAACCATCTTCCTCCAGGGCAAGAGATTACTATGGTGCTCCATTATGCTAGTTAAGATGGTAAGTTTCCTTCCTAACAATTTGGGGAGTATTTCAGTCAACGAGTTAAGACTCTCGGTAGCGTTCTTTGTAAAAACTATTTCATCCTCATCAGCGCCTATGAATCTCGCTATCTTCTTCCTAGATTCTATATATAGCTCTGTAGCCTGCGAGCTTAGCGTGTTTATGCTTCTCAAAACATTCGAATTATAATTGAAGTAGTAATCTCTTATTGCTTCCACTACTTGCTTGGGCTTCTGAGTTGTAGCAGCATTATCAAAGTAAACCAGGCTTTTCCCATTTATCTCCTTTTTCAATATTGGAAAATCCTCTCTTATTACGTATGGATCAAATCCCATAACTCGATTATAGTTTTAGTTGGCTTTAAAGTTATTCCCTATTAAAAAGGCTTAAAAAATTGCGAGCCAGAGATAATAATAGAATGTCTGGGTTTGACGAAGAAGAGAAGATACCGAAAAAGCTTATTCTCATCATTGCAATTGTATCAATAGCCATCGTTGCCGTAGCCATTGTATTCTTCTTGGCTTCGAGCTTTCTTACATCCTCCTCATCGAGTGTAGACTTCAGGTTGGAATTAAACCGTACTCGTGTAGAAGTGATCCAGGGTAAAATCGTAAACATTCTTATTACGTTAATACCTGAGGGGTCTTTTGAGGGAGATGTAGTATTAGAGACAAATAAACCCGGTAATATGAGTTTAAAACTCTCAAGGACCATTCTAAACCCTTCTTCTAATACTGCTGTCCTAACGATAGACACTTCTAATACTGCTCCGGGCTATTATAATGTTGAAATTTCAGGCTCCTACTCTGATGTTAATCGAAAGGCAATATTGATAGTCTCAGTCAAAGAAGTTGAGAAACCATTTTTTAAGGCTGATGCAAATATTTACCCAGCAATCGTAATGCAAATGGAGAGTTTCTTCATAAATGTCTCAATAACCCCGTATCGTGGCTTCAACGATAACATAAGCATAAGGGTTGAGAAGCTCCCAGGTTGTTGGATTAAAGAGAACGTGATAAGCAAGGGCACTAATAGTTATACGATTACCGTCTATACCAGTAGGAATACCCCTGCTGGAGTCAACAATTTCACTCTAATCCTAAGCTCGCCGATCCACTCTGTTTCGATTCCCTTAACAATAATCGTTTTGGAAACTCCTCCGCCTGATTTCCAAATATCATTCTATCCTAATCTCACGATAGTCAAACCCGGAGATACTGTTAATATTCTAGTAAGCGTTAAGCCCCTTTACGGTTTCAATGAGAGCATACGTGTATACTCAAGCTATGTCGGCGTCGATTTAGAAAAGTTTAACGGCAGTAGTTTCTTCTTAACTACTCTAAACTACAGCAGGGCAACTATATCCATGAAAATAAATAGAAAGGCTAATTGCGGTGTTTATCGCTTAACGTTTTTCGCGAAATCTACTCTGGAAGAACGTGAAATAGGAGTTTTTTTAGGCGTGACTAACGTATCCTATAAATTTAAAGACCCCATCCCAGGTCTGGCCGTCTCCCCCACGATTACAGAGGCAACTCCAGGTCAAGAGATTTACTTAAAGGTACTCGTAGGCTCTATAAATGGATTCCAAGGGGAAGTTATTCCAAGCGTTTCTCAACTTTCGATAGGGACATACTATTTCTTCACGGGAGAAGGTTATGAAAAAATCGGGCTCCCCATAAATAGGGTGAGCATAAACGTCGGTGAAGCAAAATTCATTTACCTACGGATTACTTTGGGTAAGAATGTTGCTAAGGGTGTTTATAGATTCAAAGTTATACTCTGTAAAGAACATCCGTTCTTAGAGCCGATTAACACTTATACAGTAGAGCTTCATGTTCGTTAAGATTATTTTCAAAGGGATGGTGGTTCAACATCTCCTCTGAACCTCTCATAAAAGAAACTATACGTTTACTCAAAATATATGGTATAAAACCAAAAAAGAGGCTGAGCCAAAGTTTCATTATAGACAGGCGTTTGATAAGGGTCCTTATTGAAAATATTGATCCAAAACCTTCTGATATGATTATTGAAATAGGCGCTGGACTCGGAACATTAACTCTTGAGCTAGCTAGGTGTGGTGCAAAAGTCAAAGCAGTGGAGATAGATCCTGCTCTTATTAGAGTTTTGAAGGACCGTTTATCAAGTTTTGAAAATGTCGAGGTAATTTACGGAGATTTCTTAAAAATGAGCTTGGAGGGAAATATTTTCACTGGGAATATACCATATCATGTGTCAACTCCGATAATATTCAAAATTCTCGAACAACATTATGATAGAGCTGTTATAACGATTCAAAAGGAAGTTGCTGAGAGAATAGTTTCAAAACCCGGTACGAAAAGCTATGGAAGACTCAGTGTCTCAGTCAATGCCTATGCTGAACCTCGAATAATCGGTTCATTTCCTTCCTCATCCTTCTATCCCAAACCTAAGGTTGCACATTCCGTTCTTCTACTAAAGCCGTTTAAAACGGTTTTTGACAAAAATGTCTTTAATGAGTTGCTTAGGGTAATGTTTATGCAGAGGAATAGATTAGCAATTACTGTTTTAAAAAGAGCATTGGAAAGGCTATATGGAGTAAGAGGTATATCGATTTACCCAAAAGTCAGCCAACATATTCTAGGGAATAAGAGGGTTTTTGAACTAACTGTTCAGGAATTTATTAATCTTGCCGAAATTGTCTCAAGCCTGTTAAACAGCATGGGTGCTTAATTTTAATTCTTAAAATAGCTTTCATGAAATGAATAGACTAAAAATTAATAGTCCGATTAAGATATTTTTAGCTTTGCTGGTACTAAATATTTTCTTTATTCGAATCCATGGGAACACTGATATCCCCTCATCTTACTCTTGGAACGGCCTAAGGACGGATGTTGTACAAATAAGCTATTCCATTTATGAAGAGGTATGGTCTGGTGGAACTGGGTATCTTCATATTAAGGCTAATGGTCCGGGTGTTTACAGCGACACTAAAACAGCTACTGCAACAATTACTGTGCCCCAAGGGAGTCAGGCGATAATTTACGTTTGTGGAGACGATCGAAGAACTCTTCCAGGAGGGTGGATTGTGGAAGACAAGTATCTTAGTCTTTACGTAGACGGAAAGAAAGTTTACGGACTTGGTAAAGAATATTGGTGGTCGAAATGCCGTTCGAAGGCTGCTACAATTGGCCCGGGGACTCATACTGTTAAGCTAACAATACATATTTCTGTAAACGTGCTGTCGAATGTTAACGAAGAACGTGATATAGCTTATGCGACAATGGACATATTTATAGAGAAAAGTGGTTCTATACAAGCCGAATCTCATAGAGCTCAAGCCTCTCTGGATGGAGAGGCTATTCATATTTTCTCTTTTAAAATACCCGAAGCCTCTGGAACTACCAGCATCAGCTGGAGAGCTGTTTGGAAAAACATTGAGAAAAGCGGTAGTGGTGCGCCAGGAAGCCTTCAGGAAGTTTCTTTTACTGGGGGCAATAAGGATTCGTGGATCTTTACGAACCCTGTAGTAATCAAAATGGGAGGTCCCGTACCCTCAGTGCAGCCTACCGAAGGGTATTCTATAGATGCAGTTTTCCACGAGGGTTCTGAGAATGTTGGAATACGTAAGATAGCTGTAGCAGTTAATAACGGAGAAGACGTTGGTTTTACTTCCGGAGGTTATTTGGTAACGAGAATGGAGTATCTGGGTTTTTACTCAACAGATTGTACACATGTAGAGGGCTCAGATGCTTGGGCCAACAGTGGTTCTAGCGTTCAATGGGTTCAGAAAATAAGGTTTTATGATGCAAGTGGATGGGTTACAGAAGATGCTGCAAGAGGCGTTGAAACGGGCTCTTGTATTTTGAAGAAGGTTGGCGGAGGCTCTTTTTCCAAGAAGATTACATTTTCTTCTAAAAACAGAATAGATGAAATAATGCTGTCAATTGACCTTCCTCAAGTAACTCTGCATTTTGACTCCATGAGGGCTGAACCAGTTGGTCCTACTGATCTCGGCTTGCGCAGGGTTGGTGAGATTGTTGAATTAAAGGTGAAAACATTCGACTGCTTAGAAGAATACTCCAGGATAGATGTTTACAAGGTTTCTGAAACAAGCCCCGGCGTTAAGAGCTATACTTACAATCCTCTCACTGGAGTGTATAAGGGAATAACTTCGGTAGTAGGGGGGAATGTCACGTTTACTGTGCGTTGGGTATCTTTTAAAATAATAATTAGTGCTGTTTCTGGTGCTGTTTTAAAGGATGGTGCTTATTGGGCTAAAAGTGGCTCAGTAGTCAATATAGTCATTTCAGCATCATTCTCGGACGACGGAAGCCCGGCGAAAGGTGTGAGGATAAGGGATTCTGAGGGAAAGGAGGTCTTAACTAGTTCGGACGGTACTGCTGTTTTCTCATACGTCAAGAGCGATTGTGAATCATACTTTTCCTATGTTGCTGTCGATGAGCATGGTAATCTAAGCAATGAAGTAGGTGTTAGAATAATATTCTCAAGAATACTAGTTAAAATAATACGTTACGAGGGGGTTCTATTAGGTGGAACCCATTATGTTTGTAATGATGCTTGTGCTAGCATTGAATTAGAAGCGGTTTATTCTCATAACCATGCTCCAGTCTCAGGAGCCATGGTAAGATTTAAACCGGCAGGACTATCAACTTCAACTAATTTTCAAGGAATTGCCATACTGAAGCTAATGGACAGGAATAAGGCCTATGAAGGTTATATAGAGGTTAGCGATTCCATCGTAGACGGAAGTATTATTCTGAGAATAGTCTTTACGAATATAGTTTTAGAACCATCAGGAAATATTTTCCACGGAACTCCGGGAGGAGAAGTGGAGGTTACCATTCTTGCACGTTTAACATTCAATAATGCTCTCCTTGAAGGTGTTAAAGTTAGGTATGTGGAGAAAGATCTTATTAAAGAAACTCCAGCATCGTTCAAAATTAAAATACCTGAAAATGGATTTTTAAAAGCAAGATTCGAAGCTGTAGGTTTCCTGCCGTGTGTTAAACCCTGTGAAATAATTGTGTCTGCTAATGCAGTCAAGTTTAGCGATTTGAGTGAGATGAAGCCTACAGTAATTATTAATGGTTTTCTTTCAAGAGAGTATTCGTATGATTTCATGTTAAACATAATGGACTTATTAAATCTAACAATTCCTAAAGTAGTTTGGTATGGCAATGGGAGCATTGCTTATGGTGTAAAAATTGGAGTAGTATCTTCGAATGGAACGATAATAAGAACTGGAGTGGTTTCGGAAAGAGGTTTAAGTTTCAACTGGACTGAATCGAAACCAGGAATCTACCACTATCTTGTAAAACCTTTAGGCAAGGATATTTGTGGAGACGTCCTAAGTATTAAGGCAATATTCACAGCCTTCAACATAACTGGAGACTATATAATCGATTTTAACGACGATCACGTATTTTTCGCCACAGCAAGATGGGCACATAATAACTCTCCCGTAGAAAACCTCCCGGTCCACACAGTCATCTTTAAACGGAGAGTATTATCAGATGAGAACGGAGTTATTAAAATCGTTCTCAGAGATTCTGATTACAATACTTCTTGCATTGAAAAAATAATAGTTTTGAGAAGCGATACGCATCGTTCTGGTATATGGAGGACTATAAGTGAATGCTCCGTTAAGATAATTAAGCTAGAGTGGAATAATGTGCTCATCACTGGTGATCAGTATGGGCTTAACATCGTGCTGAATCTAAAAGGCTGGGACTACAACTTTCCAATAAGCGTAAGGGTGGAAGGATATCCCCCAGAACTCTTTTCTTCAATAAGGGTTCTCCGGGTTAAGAGCAATAATTCAAGCATGGCTGTATTTATTAAACCTCTTGAGGACATTTCGCTCCAGGAAATGCTTGCCCTAAGAATAGAAGAGGCTGAATACGATGGTGCCAATGTAAGAGTCAAGGTTAGGTCGCTTTCCCATAATTTATTCATTAGGAATGTTAAAGTTAAACTATTGAATTCGACACTTGAAAAGAACATTGATAATCTTCCCCCAGGGGCTTATTCTGAAATGATCCTGGAGATTCCAGATAGATTTAGAACGAATCCTATAATAATAGTAGCGTGCTCAGAAAATACCCTACCGCACATAGTCAAAGTATGGAGAAAACGGGAATTTAATATCCTAATACCCATATCCGTGATACCGCTGCTTGTAGCATTGGCTCTTAGGCTTAAAAATAGGGGCTCAGAAAATTCTTCAATGGAGAAGGCCAATAGTATTGTTAAAGATGATGAAAAGAAAACTCAGTAATATTTCATATCTCGTTTAATAAAGCGTTTTTGTTAATGCTTTTTAATCCGGATTAAATTAAATGATATGGATACTTGCAACATATGGTTGAGAACTGGGCGAGAAAATACTTTCCTTATGAAGAGTTTAGGGCATACCAGCTTAAGGCTATAGAATTCGTTTTCAGGGTTTTCATAAACGGGAGGATAGGGCTACTCTCCTCCCCTTGTGGGACTGGTAAATCGGTATCTGTACTCACTGCCTATCTCATGGCTAGGGAAGTTGAAGAAGTTGGGAAACTATTCGTTCTCACTAGAACAAGGAATGAACTTGAGATATATGCAAGGGAGATTCAGACTATCGCAGAGAAATCCAAAGCGTTCCTAAGGGCTACTCTAATGATAAGCAGGCAGGAGATGTGCCCCATAGTAAGAGAGAAACGGGCAATCGGGAAAATGGATTACCGTAGCTTCCTAACTTACTGCAGTAGGCTTAAGAGGGGTTTGAAGGAATCATCATGTCCGTACTACGCCAGGGTCTTCAGAGATTGGAGGCCTTCGAGGAATGCACTTGCCTTCTTAGAGGAGGTAAGTGTTAAACATGTTCTAATGCCCGATGAGTTCTACGAAGAGGCTTTTTCAAACAGTATGTGTCCTTATGAGCTTATGCGTCTTGCAGCTGCGGAGTCAGATGTTATCGTTGGTAATTACAATCATTTTCTCATAGATGAAGCTAGAAGGAGCATCTTTGCGAGGGGTAAGATGCAAATGGATAATGTAAACGTAGTATTTGACGAGGCTCATTCGCTGCCTTCAGCAGCCATGGGGCTGCTCTCCGATGAAATCTCTACGAGAACGATCTTAAGAGCTAGGAAGGAGGTTATTAAGTATGAAGTCAATGATAAAGGCTTCTTAAGGGTATTAAGAAGATACATGGAAGAACTAGGTAAAAATGCCGTGAAGCTCGTTGGAATAGGTGATAATCATGTCCTAAACCAGGATGAATCATCAATAAAAAACCTTGAACTTCCAGAGGAAAATATTTTCGAAATCTTAGAAAGCATTAATGAAGAATCAGACAAGATAATCTCGCTTAAAATGGAGAGCGGTAAGCCCCCCGTTTCATACTTAGCTAGGATTGTAGATTTCGTTGAAAGATGGATTTCAGATAATTACGACGACACCGTGAAGTACGTAAGGGTTGAGGAAGACCGGGGCAAGAAGATAATCAGGCTAGGAATCTCGTCTATGGATGTTTCCAGGACTACTCGTAGTTTAAATAGGGTTAGATCAGTGCTCTTAATGTCGGGGACGCTTTGGGATTTCGATTACTATAGGGATATACTGGGCTTGGATGAGCAGCGGATAACAACACTTTCGCTCCCATCACCTTTCAAGAGGGAGAATAGACTCATAATGGTTGACAGAAGCGTTACTACAAAGTACGAACTCAGGGAGGAGATGGTGGATAGGATATCGAAGAGGCTAAACAGCATAATCGAGTCCATAAACGGGAGAATTGCAATATATTTTCCCTCATATGAGCTTATGGAAAAAGTTTACATGAGGCTTAAGATAAATACTCCACTGATAAAGGAGGATGCTAAAACAAGGGTTAGAGAAGTGCTAAAGTTTCTAATGGATAATGAGAAATGCATCGCCCTCGGTGTTGCTAGAGGTAAGATAAGCGAGGGCGTAGACCTTACCAGCGAAGGCCTATCGCTTCTCTCAGCGGTTATAATAGTTGGATTACCCTATCCCAAGAGGAATGAGATGCATGAATCCCTATTGAAATACTATGAGAAGAAATTTGGAGATAGGGCTTTCGAATACGCCAGTACGACCCCCTGCGTAGTTGCTCTAGCGCAAATGGCTGGGAGACTAATAAGAAGCCATAACGACAGGGGGGTGATTATAATAATGGACAGTAGGATATACGGAAAAATAAGGGAGAAACTACCACAGGATTGGAGAGAGGATATGAAAGCATACTTAAAGATTGAAAAACTAGTGGAGGACATGGCGGATTTCTTACAGCAGAATCGTTATGTTAATTAAGTCATTTAAATAAAAATATCGAATGTTTAAGAATCCTCCTTAAGTAATACTTATATCCCTAAGATACTTAGGTTCTCCGGCTTGCCTCCGGAAGTAGAAGAATCAGAATACGGTGTAAGGATTAGAAAAGGAGAAGTTGAAATAGAGGTATGGGGTGCTAGGGAATTCGTGGAATCAACATTAGAAAAGCTTAAAGAAGAATTCTTTAAGAGAGCCGAGGCTCCGATAGCTCAAGCAGTTAAACCGCCTTCTACGTTAATGACTTTTACAGAATATCTTGCAGAGGAGGCTAAAGCCATTGGAAGAGAACCAGACACTTTAAAAGGATATGAGAAAATACTGCTAATAGGGTACTATATCTACACAACTGAGAACAGGGACTTCACCTACGACGACATAGAGAGGCTCAAGACTGAGGCTAGGTTGAGCGGATTGGAAAATCCAAGGCAGTACATGGGTGTGCTCATAAGAAGGGGTTACGTAAGTGAAACAGGAACAGAAGGTGGTAAAAAGGTTTTCAGAATGCTTAGGAGAGGCCTCCAATACGTTGAAAGCGGCTTCAGAGAGGCTGAAGCCTAAGGACTATGAATATTTACAATGTTCTAGAAATTTTTAAAATATGTTAAGTAAAATATAAATACAACAGTTATTTCGAAACCACCAATGTCAAATTGGGAAATATCTAAAAGGATTTGCATGATTTTCGTGATTGTAATCATTCTGCTCTTATCACCGTTTACTGCTACTGTAAAAGGCAGTCTTATCGTTACTGGAAGAGTAGTGGATATTAACGGCAATCCCATAGATGGGGTTAGAGTAGAAGTATACTCAG
>JAWBXT010000018.1:0-17835 GCA_038867695.1 Thermoproteota archaeon | reverse complement strand
ACTACACCAACCACAAAGAAGACGGCTATTAGAAGAACCATTATTCTACTATTTTTTGGGATACTCATCTTTCAACCACGTTCATTAAAAAAAGGCACAGGCATTTAAGTTTTAAAGTAGAGACAGCAATTTTTACAGGATTAGCGAAAATGTATGACTGTTTTAATACGTATAGCTACCATAACGTAGATTTAAGAATAAGTGTAGAATAATGCCGGCGACATTCAACCCAACAGTCATATTATTCAGCTTCCTTCAATTTAATCTCAGATACGAGCATCTACCTTAACATCTGACTTCTAATATCAAACTTATTATAACTCTGCATCTCCTTCTGGAAAATAGTTAAACGCGGTTCCTAGCCACTACTTCTACCATTCTATCAGCCAGTTCAGATATTTTAAGCTCTTTTAAACCTGATAGTGCTGTGTCCAAAGTGTTGTTTAATGGAGAACACCATTTTTCCGGTATTCCTTTGAAGCCGGTCATAGCTCCAACTATAGAGCCGACTGTTGCACCATTGCAATCAGTGTCAAGCCCGCCGGATACGCTTAAGCATATAGATTTTTCAAAATTCCCTTCACCATAGAGCAGAGCGAGAATAACTATTACAGCATTGTTTATTGTATGAACCGGATGATAGCTACCGTATTTAGACATTGCTTTTTCATAGGCTATGTCAAAATTTCCACATTTCTTCCAAAGGTCGATGGAGTGTCTAATCGCCTCAGCCAACCGGCTTTCCTGAGGGATGCAGGAGAGCCCGTTCTTCACAATTTCCAGCGGTTCCGACTCGGCAAAGGCCGAGGCGACCATAGCCGCCACCAGCATTTCACCGTAAATCCCATTCTTAACGTGAGAGAGCCTAGCATCCTTATAAGCCATCTCCGCCGCATACCAAGGCCTTTTTGGATTCGCATAACCCCACGGATCAGCCCTTATTTGAGCACCTATCCACTCCCTATAGGGGTTCCAGAAGGTCGCTGTCGCGGGAGGCTTCAAGCCGAGCGTAAGGTTCCTGTAAGCTTCTCTCTCAGCAGTGTACGTGAGGTTGAAGGGCAGACGGTTCAACCATTCTTCGGCAACATCATCCGTCGTGAAGCCAAAGCCTTTTCTCTCTAACACGAGTAAGCCGAGTACGGTGTAATCTATGTCATCATCCCTGAGAGCCATACTTATGTTCCACCGGAGGTTTTTCCCTGCACCAGTTATAATTTCAGGAATATAATAGTTGAGTGGGTAGCAGCCTGCTTCCTTAAGATACTCTTCTATCCTATTCTTTGACCAGCCTTCAACAGGCTTCCCCAACATGTTTCCTATAACTCTGCCGAACCAAGCACCCAGCATTCTATCTCGAAACTCTTGCCCACCAATCCAAATCTCTCCGTCCTTAGGCGGATTAGCATTCCTCTCTATTTCCTCTAGACTATTGGGCTCAACATATGTCCAACCTGGCACTGTAGGAGAAGAAATTATTTCCTCATATAACTCGTCCAGCTCCTTATGCCCCACTTTCAGCTTGTCGAATGAAGCTAGTCTTTCCCTATGTTCTTCCACGTTCTTCCCCTCTTCAGCTGCTTGAATAAGCTCAAACCTCAGAAGCTCCAGTTTCCTGCCAATCGTTAACATTATGCCGACTTATCATAGTGAAAACAATTAAAGTTTTAAGTTTGACGAGCCTTCAACTATAATAAACGATGTTCTGAGATTAACCTCCGAACTCTATCTTCTTTTCCTTAACCCATTTGACCCATGCGTTGTCTCCTATTCTTTTCCTTAAGGCAAGAAGCCCCGCTCTCCTTAGGGATGTGACTATACCCCTAGCCGGGTCATACCAGTTTAGAAAATCTCCGCAGGGGAAATCCTCACAGTTACCACAATGCCCCACTCCACGCTTCTCTACACACCACCAAACTGGGCAGACATCCAGTCCTATTTCCTTCAGGAAGAAGGGTTTCCCGTTTGTCTCTACGCAACCGGCGCACTCTCTCCCATAGTTCTTACAAGCTTCGCAGTAAGCACCGCAGGGAGGAATATTTGATTTCCCCATTGTGACTATGGGTCTCCCATTAGTATTTATCATTTAGGCGAGAGGAGAAGAGGTTTAGCAATAGTTCCAAACACAGGTTATTCCTGCAAGCTTTATCCCAGGAACTAGCTTTCAAGGAGTTAAGGTATTTTGCGGTAATAACCGGGATTGTTAGAGAAGGCGGGAGGATGAATTCTTATAAGCAATTCTGAACTCCTAAGTTTAAAATAATGGTTCTTTTATAAGATGAGTTAGGAGAAAGACCTTTGGGAAGGTGTTTAATTTGTGGCGACGAGTCTCCTTTAATAGCTAGTCAACTAGGTGTTTGTTTGAAATGCATAAGAAGAACGCCGGAGGAGGCTGTCGAGATAGCTAAGCGTGTTCACGCTGATACGAGGAAGGCTTTTGAGCTTCCCCCGGCTCCTCCTAAGGATTCTGATGGTTTATCCTGCGGAATATGCGCCAATGATTGTAGAATAAGGCAGGGGGAGAAAGGATTCTGTGGCCTAGTCTCGAATTCAAATGGTAGTTTAAACAGGCTTGGCGGGACACCGGAAAAGGGAGTTTTAGAATGGTATTACGATCCCCTTCCGACAAACTGTGTTGCATGGTGGTTCTGTCCAGGCTGTACTGGCGCAGGCTATCCCAAGTATTCTTACAAGCCTGGTGTCGAAGAAGGGTATGTAAACCTAGCTGTTTTCTACGGTAGTTGTAGTTTCGACTGCCTCTTCTGCCAGAACTGGCATTTTAGAGAGATGCCTCAAAGCCTTAGACCTGTTATGAGCGCCGCCGAACTTGTCTCTAAAGTCGAACAAAACGTTTCATGCATATGCTTCTTCGGAGGAGACCCTTCAACGCAGATACTCCACGCTCTTGAAACAAGCCATATTGCTCTTCAAAAAGCTGAGGAAGAGAAACGCATACTTAGGATCTGCTGGGAGACTAATGGAAATATGTCAAAAAATCTGGCATTGAAGGCTGCCGAATTCTCTTTTAGAAGTGGGGGCATTGTTAAGTTTGACATTAAGGTATGGGACGAGGACCTTGGCAAAGTATTATGCGGTGTTTCAAACAAAGCCACGTTAGATAATTTTAGAGAAATAGGTGAGAGGTTTTTCAAGCAACGTCCAGAAGTACCTGTCTTAACAGCAAGCACGCTACTTGTCCCAGGATATGTCGACGAAGTTGAGGTTGAGAATATTGCGAGATTTATAGCGGAAATCGATCCCGACATTCCTTATACGCTCTTAGCATTTTACCCACAGTATGTTATGGATGATTTGCCAACAACTAGCTGGAGACAGGCTAGAGAATGTTATGATGTCGCTAAAAAATACTTGAAGAAAATAAGAATAGGAAACATACACTTACTTTCTTGAGAGTAAAAATTAAACACAATAGGATGATAGTTTTTCAATAACCTGTTCCGGTTTAAGCTCCTCCTGAATTCCGATATCCATATTTTTCAATGTGATGGTGTTATTCTCAACTTCCCTACCGCCGATTATCGCGACGTACCTTACACCTCTTTTGGAGGCATAGGAAAGAGCTTTACTCACATCCCTCCTCGTCGGGTCGATCATCGTTGGTATGCCTCTGGTTCTCAGCATGCTTGCAAGTTTGGTTGCGAGAAGATCACCCTCCTTAACTATACTTACGACTAAGCACACTATATCATCCTTCGGAACAGCATCTTCGTTCAATAACAGGCTTAAACGATCTATCCCTGGCGCGCAGCCGACGGCGGGAAGATCCCATCCTAAGAGACTTGCAAGCTTATCATATCTTCCACCACCATTGACAGCTATCTTCAGATCCTTAACGTACACTTCGAAAATCATTCCAGTATAATAGTCTAGACCCCTTGCAAAACCCATGTCTACAAGTAATTCGCCGACCCCACTCGCTTCAGCAAGCTCTATTATTTCCTTCAGATTTTCCAGTTGTTCAATAGCTGCAGGATCGTCTCCCAGAACTTCCTTGGCACGTTTTAAAGCTTCATTAGTATCCCTACTTTTGATCTCCCAGAGCCTCTTGATTAATTCTATAGCTTCCCCACCCTTTGGGAGAGAAGCGAGTATTTCAAAGGCTTCGGTAAGTCTCTCCTTGTCTATTAGGCCAAGAACCCTGTCTTGGATACTCTCCTCTATGTTGAAACGAGCTAACACCGCCCTGAGAATACCTTCATGACCTATTTTTATATAGTAATCTTTTATTCCAAGGCCATCCATAAGCCTTGATGAAACTTCCAGTATCTCAGCATCCGCCAACGGGCTCTTTGTTCCGAATATTTCAAAACCCCCCTGCTTAAACTCCCTATACCTTCCGTACTGCGGCTCATCGTATCTGAATGCGTTTAGAATATAACCTATTTTTATTGGGAGCGGGGAACCACGCATTTCCTTAACGACGAGTTTAGCGATGGATGCCGTTGCCTCAGGCCTAAGCACAACACTTCTGCCTCCGAGGTCTGTGAATCTGTACATCCTATGCCTTATCTCTTCTCCTGATTTAAGCTCGAATAGCTCTAAAGGCTCGATAGTCGGTGTTTCAACCTCCTGGAACCCGTATATCTTGAAGAGCCTTCTTATTTCGCGCTCGATCCTGTTCAGCTTTGCTTTCTCTTTAGGTAAGAGGTTACGCATACCCCTTAACGTTAGTAAATCGTCCCTCAAGCCCGTTCTCCCTCGGTCTCCTTGCCAAGCAGGAGGGAGGAGAGCATGTAATAAACTATTTCACTCCTCCTATCCACGGCTGCAATTATAAGCGTCTTCCTTAAAGAGTATGCGTGTTTAAGTATGTTGTAGAGCTTTATAACTGGCAGGGGCACGCCTTCGACAACTCCGTACACAAGGTACTTCGCAGGCTTCGAACCGTATTCGCCAACTTCGTAGACTTTAAAGTCTATTCCGAAACCGTAGCCGTCTTTAACAATATAGCCCTTGTCCCTTAAATCCTTGTATATCAGGTACCGGAGCCAGATGCTAGGATCTTCCTTCTCCAGAATGTGAAGGTACTGGTTAAAGTCAAGCTGCTTAGATTTCTGGTAGAGAATGAGCTTATTCTGGTTCATGAGGTATAATGCTTCGAAGGGTCTCAGAATCAGCAGGTTATCATTGAACCTGAAACCATAACCCTTTGAGTCAAGCCATTCAACAGCATCCTTGTTTGTAACGCATATCTCATCGCGATTTTTCTTTGCTTGAATCGGCAGGGACTCTTTCTTCTCCTCCATACTCATTAACCACCGGAGGCTTTACACAGGAGTTCAACGATATCGAAGGGAGTAAATGACGCTTTAACCTTTTCGTTAATGAAGAATTCCGTAATTTTTTCGGTTAGAACGGTTTCTTCAAGTGGCTTTCCCTCAAGCATCTTCTCAAAGTCCTGTAGTTTTTCAGGCGGCTCAAACATGAAGCTTCCTGAGATGCTCACTCTATCTAAGCTATTATCCTTAATCCTCACCCACACCCTAAGAAAGCCGTTTATCAACCTCTTCGATGACAAGAAGGTTTCCTTCGGAGTTGCAGAGCGTTTAAGTTGCAAATATTTAAGTTGGATCCTCTCTGATATACTGTTTTTCCTAAGCATTTCCCTGCTCTTCCACATTAATTTCTTATCGGAAAGCCCGAGTCTAAGAGTACCCAGTTTTAAATTCAATTCTTTTGAGAGAACCTCCTTAATCATTTCGAAAACCTGTCTTGCTGAAACCTGCCTCTTCAAAACCTGATCTAACCCTATACAACTCTCCCTAAGCTTATTCATCCTTTCTTTAATTAACTGCTCTTTTATTGATTTCAAGCTTGCAATCTCCTCATAGCTTCTCTTAAGGTAAATTATCGTAAACCAACTGAGAAGACTATCCTTCTCCAAGCATGTTACCTCGCCAAGAACCTTATTGAAGCACATTATGTAATCATCTGTAACTTGGAAGTTCTTAACATCATTCCTCTCCATAAACAGGCTCATTAGAGAAGCATGCATTCCTCTATACTTTTCATCATTGGGCACTATTATTCCGATTCCAACCTGGTTCTCGTCGTGAAGGATCACGTCTCCGCCGTGGAGTCTGAAGAAGTAGTTCAGACGCCTCTTGCGCAGATAGCTTAACGCAAAATCCTCGTCAGCTATCTGGAAACAGCCTAAGCTTACACTCTTACCCTTATTCTTATGCAGGATTATTATTGGATATTCTAGCCTATCCCTCCGGGAAAGCGCTTCGAAAATAGATAAAGCATCTTCAATACCCCTACCCTCAATAGTCAGCAACCTAGCTTTTAGAATAGCACGCGAGCCCGAATGAAATCACCCTCCTACATCATGAATTTTTTCTGGTTGATTTCTACAAGCTTCTTTGGACTTATCTCTGCGAGCACGTATATCGGCACAGCTGTCTCTTTCTGAAGCCTTTCTCTCCAATCCCTACCAGTCGCAATAAGGATAAACAATCCAACTATATTAGCCTTAGCCTTCTCAGCCAGCTTTATTAATGCTACATCAGTCTCCCCAGTTCTAATAGCGTCGTCTACAATCAGAACCGAATCATCCCTTTTTAAAGAATTCTTAGGTATGTATAATGAGCTAACTACTGCAGAGCTACCTATCACATAAGTGACTTCGAGGAAATCCTTTACGCCAACCTCCTTATACCTTTTCGCTATTACAATATCAGCATCAAGTTCTTCAGCCACGAAGGATGCTAACGGGATACCGTCTACAGCCGCGGTCATGACCTTATCTATCTTCTTACCTGCGAATAAGAGCGCAACCTTCTGGCTGACGAGCCTAAGAAGATCCACGTCCCATATGACATGTGAAGAATCGAAGTAACCCGACTCGTCTAAAACAAGCCTACTCAATATGAGCTCCTCTAGTGGAATCTTATCGGTTAGTATTTGATATAACTCATTAACTCTTTCGTCAGAAGGAAGCACGTGCCCCTTGGCATATCGGGCTAAAACAGTAATAGGTAAGCCGGTGATCTGCGACAACTCGTGATAAGTATAGTTGTTTTTAACTGCGTTAAGCAGGGATATTAGGTTTATCTTCCTCCTGATCTGCTCTAACCTCGGCCCGCTCATTTCCCCCACAATAGATAGAGGAACCCTTCGCTAATTAGCATTTTCATGTAAAAAAACTTACTATCTAGTCCAGGGGTTAAGTTACCCATATAGTTGGGAAAAAACCAGATTAATACTTTAAAAAATGCTGTTAATCAACATTTTTACACAAACTTGTAATTTTAACGTATTTGTAAATTTTGTAGATGGGCTTACCCTGGAGAAACGGGCCCGCTGGGATTTGAACCCAGATTATTACAGCTTAGAGGGCTCAGCACTGTTCTGCCGCCATATCCAGGTTAGGCGACGGGCCCGGGATATAGCTTATTCGCAAGGTATTAAAATTTTCAGCTTACGGAGGGCTGGAGCCCCGTTTTTACTTTTTGAACATGGCCTCTACAATCATTGGGGATTATTCTTTTACTCTATTAATAGCACTGGTCTACCCGGTTGGGCTGGCGGTTTCTTCCCGGATGTTTTCTCCAACTCTTCCTTAGGAATATCGTCTTCACTGAGCAATTCAACTCTGCATTTGAACTCCCTCTCCAAGAAATCGCGTGCTTCCTCCAGTATTTTACGTTCTCCAATATCCAAGACCTGTTTTAAAACCATCCCGTATTCTCCAGTTATGTTGGGAATATTCTTCACAACCTGTCCTATGAATTTTCCAAGCTCCTCCTTGCTTAAAGCAGCGCCGTGGAGAGTTATCGTCTCTCTTACCTTTTTTGGTTCAATTTGGGCATTCTCAATAATCTCCTTGAAGGCCTTGTTCTTCCATTCTGCAGCAGTTATGATCCTCAGCTTTGTGATAGAAGTCTTGCCCATGGCTTTCAGTATCTGATATGTGTCCTCTACAAGGTTCTCCAAGTACTTCTCTAGCAACAGGGGTTTCTCATCCACCTCAATCGCCTGAGGCCACGGGTGGTTTGCTAGGAGTGTGTCCTTACCCAGCCTACTCCATAGTTCCTCAGCAAGGTGCGGTGTGAAGGGATAGAGCAGGTTGAGCCATGTTTCAACAGCCTCCCTGAGCGTTTTAGAATCCGGTTTGGACACTCTTCTCAAGTACCATCTTAAATCATTCCTCAAGCCGTATAGCGCCTCGCTGGCGGCTTCTCTTATCTCCATGTTCTCCAAGACCTCGGTGATCTTGTTGACGCGTTCCCTAACAGAGTTTCTTAACCACTCCTCCATGTGGCCGTTTCCGCCGGAGCCCTTTTCCTTGAGCAGTGAGAGAACCTGCCTGTATATGCTTGCCAGCAACTCAATGTTTTTACTCGCCTTCTCACCCTCCCAATTCGGATCCTCAAGGCCTTCTGCCGCTAGGATTAGGGTTATCCTAGTAGCGTCGGAGCCGTATTTCTCGATCGCGTCCCTTAGGGAGACGAATATCCCCTTAGACTTGTGCATCGGTTGCCCTTCTATTCTCAGGAAGCCGTTGACCGCTATTTGCTTAGGCCATTTCTCCTCCGGGAATATGGCTACGTGGTGGAAGATGTAGAATGTTAAATGGTTCGCAATAAGGTCCTTCCCAGAAACCCTTAGGTCAACGGGATACCAATAGTCGAATTCATACCTGAGCCTTTTCAACAACTCTGAAGAAACCCCTGTCTTCTTCTCAACATCCTCTGGAGCCCCCTTTCCCAGCATCACGTAGTCATAGAACTCCTCCGTAAGGTTCTCGGGCTTTAAAACGCCGTTGTTAACGTATTTCGAAACTATGTAGTAAGCCATGTACACCGTGGAGTCGCTTAAAGTCTCTATCATCTGGTTGGGGAGCCACGGTACCGGCGTGCCCAACCCAGAGGTTCTTGTAAAAGCCCAGTCCACGTACCAGTTTATGAAGTACACGAAGTTCTCCCTAGCCTCCTTCGGATATATTTTCATCATATCCAAAGCTTTCAAAGCCTTAGCCTTCCAGTCCGGCGAAGAGTATGCTAAGAGATACTGGTCGCTGAGTATCTTAACGCGGCACCTTGTTCCACACCTGCATACCACCGGGGAGGGGAGTTCAAGCATCTCATCCCCTGCACCCTTCTTCTTCATCTCCTCGATCACAAGCTCCTTAGCCTTTTGAACAGGGAGGTTTGAGAAACTTCCGCAATTGTTGAGCGTAATCCCTTTGTGAAACTCCTCCTTATAGACGAGGCTAGTGGCTTCTTCAAGCTTAGGATCAGATTGGTCTCTTATGCCGAGCTCTCTAACAATCTTCTCCGAGGGGTTGGAGCCATACTTCTCTGTAGTTATCATCGGTATCGGCTTTATTGACCTTATTTCATCCGGATCTAGACCGTATTCTCTGAGAAGATTTTCATTGCGCTTCAGGTCTTCAAGCCCCATGTAATCGTAGGGAGCATGAGCAGGAACACTGTACACAACTCCAGTGCCGATGGAAGGGTCGACGAACGAGGCGGGTAGAACTGGAACGCTTACTCCAGTGAATACGGTTACGACTCTTTTGCCCACTAGCTCTCTTCCCTTAAACTCCCTTATTTTAGAAACATTCTTCAACTGGTCTGCAAGCTTCTCTAAAGTCTCTAAGCTTACGATCCATTTCTCGCCGTCTACATAAGCCTCAGCATAAGTAGCTTCAGGGTTAACCCAGACGTTAGTAACTCCGAACACGGTCTCGGGTCTGAAGGTTGCCGCCACTAGATGGGAATCGTCAAGCCTGAATTTCACGAGATAAAACTCCTCTGGGAAAACCCCTTCGCCATTAAGCCTATCATGATCACCAGTAGGACTCTTATCTCTAGGACACCAAACGACAGGGTGAACTCCCTTAGTGACGTACCCATTTTTAAGCAGCTTCAAGTACTGCCATCTAACAAAGGTGCTGAAACCAGGGTTTAGACTTGTAGTATGAAACTCCCTACGCCAATCTATTGCTAAACCATAATCCTTCAGGGCTGCGCGATTCTTCTCAGTATAATACCTAGCTAGGTAGACAGGATCCTTGAAGCACTCTATCTCCTTTTTTGGAACACCATCCATCTTTTCAAGTATTTCGATAGTCTTCTGGTCTCCCCTCCTTATCCTATCCGAAATACCTGCTATAGTTGTCCCAGTCCAGTGGAACGCGAAGGGGAAAAGTACGTTGAAACCCCTTTTACGCTTGTAGCGTACAATGACATCTAGTCTTGTCAAGGTGTACGCAGTCCCCAAGTGAACAGGCCCTGACATGTATGGAAATGGAAAGGTTACGAAGAACTTCGGCTTAGATGGATCTGGCTCGGCTTCGAAAACTTTCTTCTCTTCGTATGTTTTCTGCCACTTCTTCTCTATGCTTGAGAAATCGTATTTTAATTCCTCCAATGTTTTAGGTTTAAGCTGCTGACAATATACTTAAGATTTACTATTGTCTATCATATTACTGTAGGGTTTTTATAGCATTGACTATTATAGGTATTGCCTTAGTTCTAAATGTTTCAGAATCGACTTTGGTTGCTAGTCCTCCTTTAGCAAAGTTCTTTCTTCCACCAGCGCCTCCGCCTACTCCAATTTCTTTCACAACTTGTCTTGAAAGCAAGGCGCAATCAACACCCCTTTTCAAAACAGCGTCTCCTGCAAAAAGTGCAAATTGAGTTGTAGGAGTGCTTGTTGTTGCTAACAATATTATGGCATTAGGTTCCTTTTTGGAAGCCTTCTCTCCGAGAGCTATCAGATGATCTACATCAAGTTCATCAGAACCATGGAACACAATCTTAACACCAGCTTCCTCAAGAGCCTTAGAAACCAGTTGGTCGGCGAGGATGTCAAGCTGGCTCTCCATCATTTTCTCAACCTTCTTACTTAGGTTCTTCAACTCGATCCTGATTCTTTCAGCCTCTTCTAGGACCTTGTCCCTCGGTACGCCAAGGATCTTTTCTAAATGGGAGAGCTTGTTTTCCAGAGACCTAATGTAGTCGAGCGATGAGAAGCCGGTTCGAAACACTATTCTCTCTACACCGTCTTGGATCCTGTCGACTTTAACTATTTTCACAAGCCCTACGTCACCAGTCTTATTCACATGAAGGCCTCCACACGCTTCAGCGTCGAAGCCGTTTATTTTGACGATCCTGAGCTCTTTTCCCGGAACCGCACCCCCTTGGTATATTCTGAACCCATACTCCTTCTCCGCAACCGTCCTGGGTAAAACCCGTATTTCAACATCAATGTTCGCTAAAGCAATCTCGTTAGCCTTGCGCTCTATCTTCTCTATCTCCTCGTCAGTAAGCGGTAGCGGGTGAGTAATGTCTAGCCTGGATTCTACAACATCCTTCTGCGCACCAGCCTGCCAAACATGGTTCCCAAGCACTATTCTGGCTGCAGCATTTATCATGTGGGTTGCCGTGTGCGCCCTCCTGAGTTGTAGACGCCTCTCAGCGTCAACAATCATTTTCACAACACTACTCTCACTAGGAACAGGGCCTTCGACAAAGTGGATTATCCGGTTGTTAACAGTCTTAACATCTTTCACAAAAGACTCCTTCCCGTTGAAAACAATTTTACCATTATCAGCAGGCTGGCCTCCTCCCTCAGGGTAGAAGATAGTCTTGTCGAAAATAATCTTGTCTTTGAAAACACCAAGCACCTTAGCTTCTAATTCGAGTAGATTGGGATCCTCGTAGTATTTTTTGACAGTTTCGGGGAAGGCTTTTTCGTCGAAACCCAGGTTAATGCTTTCCTCCTCCAATCCCTTTGGCTGCTTATGCCTTGAAGCAATCATGCTGTAGAAATCTTCCGGAATCTTGATTTCAACCCCTTTCTTAAACGAGATATCCGCAACCTGCTCTGGCGTAATTCCGTGAGAATCGTAGAGCTCAACAAGCTTCTCAACGCTTATAGGCCTATTCTCTTTAAGAAGCGCCTCAACCTGTTTCATACCTTCGTCGACACTCCTCCTATACTTCTTAAGCTCTATCTCGATGAGGTTTAGAATACTGTCTTTAAGGCTCAATAGGCTTGGGAAATCCCTACCCCAGTATTCTAACTCCCATGAAGCAAGGTCGAGCAGCAGACTGTTTGCGTAGAATTTATCCAGAATCCTAGCGGTCTTTCTTAGGAGCAGCCTGGCTAAGTATCCAACTCCAGTATTAGAGGGGACCACTCCTTCTGAGAGAATGAATATCAGGCTCTTAACATGGTCTAGAGTTTTGAAAAGGTTCTCCATTGTTTCAAGTCTATTTGCAAAGTCCTCTGGAAAACCGAGTCTCCTAACAAACGCCAACTTCTCCTCCGGCTTCAAGAACTTGTTTTCAGAAGTGGAAACAGCAGCCGCATACTCTTTAAGAAGCTCTGAGGGAAGCTCTATAGCACTGACGCGAGAAACTTTTTGTAAAAGTTCTCCGTAGAAAGCGTGGAAACCGGTTGGAGCACCTGTGAGAAGCCAGGTTATCCTCTCCATTCCGTAACCAGTGTCAACGGTACGTATTGGAAGTTCTGTCAGAGAACCATCAGGGTGAACCTTATACCTCATGAAGACGAGCGTAGCGACCTCAAGGCCGTGGGAAATAACTTCGAAGCATGGTCCAGCATTACCGCCGCCGCTCCAAGAGCTTTCTACAAAAGTCAAATCCTCGTCTTTAAGCCCCATTTCGCGTGTGAAGAATTCGAAACCGTATCTTACGGTGTCCTCCTTCCAGTAGACCTCGTTTCCCTCGCTGTTGAAAGCATGGTGGCCACCCATCTCGAAAATAGTGAGATGCCTGCCGATTGTCTTACCCACCATATCCACGTCCACGAGCCTTATGCAAGGCTGTGAAATCACCAGCGGGTTAGCCGGCGGCGGTATAATACCCTCGGTAACGTAAGGCTGGAAATCAACAATACTCGCATCAGTAAGATAAAGATCATTTCTCCACCTGCATACCACAGGATATGGGGAGATAACCTCATGTCCCCTACCCTTGAAAAACCCTAGAAACGAATTCCTAACTTGACTCAACTCATCAATTCTTCTACCAACCCTCTTACCTATGAAAGTGTATGGCGAGCATGGAGATTCGCCGCAATTGTCCCGAGAAGTATCGAGTGTCCAGAAAAACCTTCCGCATTTAACACACATCTTCCTATAGAAACCACTTTTCTTCAGAAACTCGAGTCGGTACTCATCCTCGCTGAAACCGTGCTTCATGTCTTCGCCACCAGAGTTGAGAAGCAAGCACGATTTATGTCTTCCTTATAAAAATTCGTTTTAGGACACGTTCATTTTTAGTCTGAAACTCATGTCTATAAAAATCGTTAAAATAGCATAGAGGCCTAATTTTTAAGGGAAAAAATTAAAATAAAAGCAATAATAAGACGACTATAGGGCGAGGTAGCTCAGCCTGGGAGAGCGCCCGGCTGAAGACCGGGGTGTCGTCGGTTCAAATCCGGCCCTCGCCATAGTTTTAAACAAATCATCTTCTGGCCTAATACATACTCGGCAATTTTATTCCACTAAGTAGTGGTTATAAGCCAAGTAATTAGAAGGAGATCAAGTATTCATCAAGTGAAAATGGGCCGACCCGGATTCGAACCGAGACCACCGCCTCTCCTACTTTCAACAAGCCGTAAGAGCGGCATCCTACCGTTAGACTATCGGCCCCGTTTAGAGTCATGTTTTTAAGCTTTATATTCTTTTCTCCCATTAAAAACAATTTCGAAATCTGAGATAATCTATGGTAGCTAAAGTTCTCTTACCTGGCCTGAGCCGTAGACGACGTATTTTGTTGTAGTTATTTCTCTTAGGCCCATTGGTCCCCTTGCGTGAAGCTTCTGCGTGCTTATTCCAACTTCGGCGCCGAAGCCGAATTGGCCTCCATCCGTGAACCTCGTGGAAGCGTTAACATAGACTGTTGAGGAGTCTACTAAGCTTGTGAACAATTCCGCATCCCTCAGGTTGCTGGTTATTATAGCATCGGAATGCTTTGAACCGTATTTGTTTATATGGTTTACTGCTTCTTCAACGCTGTCAACGATTTTAACTGCAAGCGTCAGATCCATGTATTCCTCATACCAGTCTTCCTCGGTAGCCTCGAGAAGGTTTGAGACTATTCTCCTGCTCCTCTCACATCCTTTTATCACAACGTTATAACCCCTTAGAATATTTACGAGCTGTGGGAGGTATTTCTCTGCGATCTTACTGTGTATCAAGACTTTCCTGACTGCGTTGCATACTGCTGGCCTCTGAACCTTAGCGTTGACTATTATCTTATTCGCCATTTCGAAATCGGCATCCCAGTTGACGAAAATGTGACAGTTGCCAGCTCCGGTTTCGATGACTGGTATGAGTGAGTTCTCCCTGACGAACCTGATGAACTGCGCACTGCCACGTGGTATTATCACATCTATATACCTATCCTGCCTAAGTAATGTCTTGACCAGTTCTCTACTGGGATTCTCTATGAGCTGTATTGCATCAGGGTCGATTAACCCTTCTATAGCTTCACGCATCAGTTTTACAAGAATCTTATTGGAGTTTAGTGCTTCCGACCCTCCCCTTAATACGACAGCATTTCCAGCTTTAAGTGCAAGTCCAGTAATTTCGACTGTGACGTTTGGCCTTGCTTCATATATTGCTCCAATAACACCCAGAGGGACTCTGATTTTTCTTATCTCTAAGCCTTGTCTAGTTCTCCAGCCTTCTACGATTTCGCCAATAGGATCAGGAAGGGAGGCTACTTGATTTAGCCCTTCAACCATTTCTCTAATCCTCTTCTCGTTGAGGAGGAGGCGGTCTATGAAGCCAGCAGATGCCCCTCCTTTCTTCGCGGCTTCAATGTCCTTTTTATTCTCCTCAAGTATTTCGTTTGAGCAATTCTGTATTCTCTCAGCCATTTTCTTTAACGCGGCATTTTTAATTGGCGTTGGAGTAACACCCAGTTTTATTGATGCTTCCTTCGCTCTCCTAGCTTTTTCGATGACTTCGTCTTCCGTGCTCAACTTATAAAAATGGCGTGTAGAGTTTATGACTTAAACCTTTTTGCGTATCGGCTTAATTACGGTTCCGACGTTCTCACCATTAAGTATCTTCGTTATAATACTCTTTTTGAGGCCGTTTGCTATTACTGTCGTAACACCGGCTCTCGAAGCTATTGCAGCAGCTTGAAGCTTAGAAAGCATTCCTCCCCTCCCTAAAGCGCTTGAAGAGCCGGCGTAGGAAAGCATTTTCTTGTCCACCCCCCTAAGCTCCTTCACTAGCTTAACGCCATTTTTAGTAGGCATCATAAATCCATCTACGTCTGTGAGCATTATTAATAGGTCAGCCTTTATTTTTGAAGCTATTATTGCTGAAAGCCTGTCGTTATCTCCAAACCTTACCGAGTCTGGGACATAAGGGTTTACTGGAATCAACTCCTTTACAGATATTGCATCATTCTCGTTAATAATCGGTATTACACTGCGTTCTATGAGTGCTGAAAGCGTTCTCCAGAAGTTCTTGTACCTGTACTGATTTGCAAGATCCTCCTCGGTAAGAAGTATCTGTGCGACGTTTATCCCATACCTGTTAAAGTATCTGGTGTATAATGCCATTAGGCTTGGCTGACCCACTGCTGCACAGACTTGTTTCATCGTGAGCTTCAGAGAACCCGGTGTAGCATTTATTCTAAGTCTCGACAATCCGGTTGCAATAGCCCCCGAGGTCACTATGATGGTTGATTTCATTTTGCCCCTATTCTCCGAAACCTGGCGAACTATTTCCTTTACCCTATTTGGACTAACCCAGCCCCTAGAATTTGTGAGGACGCTAGTCCCTATCTTAATGACAACATCTTGTTTTCCGTACGTCAATTGGAGACATTGCCACTAGCCTAACACGGATATTTAAGGATACTCTTTAATCCCCGAAGGAGCCTATTTCTTAAGGCCATATTTCGTTTTTATCTCTTCATCGCCCTTCTTAAACTCTCCGTACGCTATTCCAATCAAATCAACGAGGTTTTTTATCATCTCTATCTTCTTCTCGACACTCATACCTTTCGAGTCGAAGACAGTGTAAAGTGCAGCATCATGACAGTGCTTACGTGGGATGAAAAACTTGATTTCAATCCCCGTTATTTCCCTCGCTCTCTTAGCGACTTCTTCACCTAACTCGTATCTTTCTATCACGTCTTTAAGGTCTGTATTCTTATATTTTGGCCAATTCTCTCTATTGGCCAACTCTATAACCACCCTATCAGCATCGTCGCCACGCTTATGGTCTATACTTATTGAAGAGTGGACACGGAACGCCTCGTATGCGACAGTAATCTTCCCGTCTTCCGTTTCAAAAACCATTATATACGGTTCTCCGCGAGTACGCACTATCCATTTTGCATTTCCTCCTTCGAATCCAGGGAACCCTGACGGAATTTCATAGGAGCACCATACGGAGGCCCAGCCTCTTAAAAGCTCTGAAATGGCTTTGGCGAATGCTTCCTCTTCCGGAAGAATTCCTTTCCCCCGTTTCTCTTGGATCTGTATCTTCCATTTTTCCAATATTTCTCCTTCTTGCTTTGAAATTTCTGTAAACGCATCGTAAAGAGCACTCCATGCCTTCCCTATTTTCTCTACTTTAGCATCATCGCTCAACCCCTTTCCTTCGAAGCTTGCACAAAAGAAAGTGTTTTTCCCCGGTGGAGCGAGGAAAACTTGCTTAACCTCAATCCCGGTTTGAGCACTCACCTTCCTAGCTATCTCGTCTCCTTTTTCAAGGATCTCGATAACTCCACTCAGCTCATCTCTATATTTACTCCAATTGCCCCTCTCCTGAAGAGAAGCGAGAAGCTCATCTCTCTTCTTAGCGAGCTCCTTGTAGTCGAGAATGTCAGCATATTTCTCTTTGTCAAGAAGATAATCCCAAAGTATGTCGCCAACGTGTGCAGCAGGCCCGTATCCGGCAACGATTCTACCGTCTGTCGTCTCATATGCCTCAAAAGGCTCATACTCTGTTTCTGCATTTATGCTCCAAACTATCTGCTCATTGAAAAAACCTTGCTCACGGGGCATTTCGGTTAAAACATCCCTAAGCCCACAATTATCCGTCAAATGCTTCTTAAGCTTATTAAGGAACTCTTCCCCAGCCAATTTTTCAAAGATACAAATAAAAAGGCGACTTATATAAGGGTATTTGAATCCAACTTTTTAAAAACAGTAATCGTAGTACTTACTCGGGTTAATTCACTGTAAATCCGGCCTTTAACCCTTAACCGTCATTAGAAAACACTTTTCTCGACAATTTTCTATTATAATCCCTTTAAAAGCCCAGTTCCATGTAGCATTCAACAAGGCAGGAACCACCATCGCTAAAAAGATCCGAATCCTTTCCTCTGGGCAAAGGTTTAGATTACAGTAATGAATCCCTCAGGAGACGGACACATAATGCTACTGCAAAACACGAAGACCCCGCTGCAGCTTTCCCTACTACTATCCTTACCTTAAGAATCTCGATAGGCTGATGATAGGGTTGAGAGCACGCATAAGAATAATCCGCTTGTAACCATTCTTGTTAGATTCTAAATTGAACTTAATAAACAATAAACATAACTCGTATGGAAAATGAGGGACATAGGGGAAATGCGGAGGGTGGGATTTGAACCCAAAATGCTTGTTTTTATAAACCTTTCTTCTTTATTCCGTATTTTGCAAGAATAGCGTCTCGGAATTCTAAATATTCTTTCCGTCTTTTCCTCGAGGTCTCGTAGACTTGTGACGCGAGCTTATATGCTACGATAACTGCTTCGACTCTTTTCTTAATTTCCTCGAACTTCCTATCCTCGTCCATATTGTTTCCGTTGAACTTTGATT
>JAWBXT010000017.1:0-18220 GCA_038867695.1 Thermoproteota archaeon | reverse complement strand
AGGCGATTCGAACAAGAAGCATAAGAAAATATATGGATAAGCCTGTTGAGAAGGAAAAACTGTTGCGAATTCTTGAGGCATCCAGGCTCGCACCTTCCGCCGTAAACCGTCAACCTTGGGATTTCATTGTAGTAACAGATCCGGAAATAAGGAAGAAACTTGGGGCAGCATATCCAAGAGACTGGTTTACCAATGCCTCCATCATAATAGTTGCATGCGCATCCCCCGTTAGAGCATGGACTAGGAGGGATGGTGAAGAATATTGGAGGGGGTCGACGTTGCCATAGCTATGCAAAACCTAATTCTAACTGCTTGGGAAGAATGTTTGGGGACATGCTGGATTGGAGCGTTCGACGAGCAAGAGGTAAAGAAAACGCTTGGCATTCCTCCCGAAGTACGCGTAGTAGCTATAACTCCGCTAGGATATCCTGCTGAGGAGAAGGGCCCCGTCCTCGATCGGAAACCTCTAAGTGAAATAGTTCATCACGAACATTGGTAGCATTATGTGAATTAAAGTAATGAAGTTGCTATTCACCACGAACCCAGGCATCGAGGATATAGCAATAAGAGAAGTCGAGGAGACACTAGGGGCAAGAGCATCCATCTTCCATAATCTTCCAGGTAAGTTGATTGCTGAAATCGATGAAAAAGAATTGAATAGGGTTTTCTCACTACGGTCTATTTATCACGCTGTTAAACATATATCCACGTTAGAAGTAAGGATAGATGATGAAGGCCTTCTGGATATCTACAGGGGGTTAAAAGAGATAGAAATAGAGGATTTAGAGAAAGCAAAAACATTTAGAGTCACAGGCCAGAGGACAGGTGAACATTCCTTCACCTCGGTTCAAATTCAGAAGTATGCTGGTCAAGCCATATTAGAGAAGTATGGCAAGAAGGTGGATTTGGAGAATTTTGATGTAAACATTGTTTGTGATGTCGTAGGCAGTAAATGCTACGTCGGCGTCCAATTGACTAGGGAGCCTTTACATAAGAGGTTTGAAAGACCCTTTAATCACCCGGCAGCAATAAAAGCACCATTAGCATACGGAATGTTGAAGATCGCTGAAATGAAGAATGGCAATGTAATGCTAGACCCCTTCTGCGGAGGGGGAACAATATTAATAGAAGCCGCTCAAGTATGGGATGGAAGAATAACGATTCTAGGTAGTGATATAAACAGTAGGTTTCTAGAAGGGGCCAAGATGAATATTAAGGCTGCGGGAGTAGAGGAATACGTCTCGCTCAAAATTGCTGATGCACGCAGGCTTGATGAATTCTATGATTTTAAAGTAGATAAGATAGTGACGAACCCGCCTTATGGGGTTCGCCTGGGAAGGGAAAGAAATCTTAAGGAACTATACTTGGAGTTTCTTAATTCAGCGTCTAAAATTATGAAGCCTGATGGAAGAATTGTGATAATAAATCTTAAAGCAACCGCATTCAGAAGCGTTGTTTTTAAAACGAAGAAGTTTAAGCTAGTCCATGAAAGAGTTGTTGAAACGGGAGGCCTTTACCCGCATATTTTCGTGCTTGAAAAAATATAGGCTTATTAGAGATTTTTTTGAACATTTGTCCATAAATTTCATTTAAAATACTGTTATTTTTCAGAAAAACTCTACTTTTAATGAACTAGTAGTAATGCTTATATAGGGGCTGATACAGCTTGAGGCCGTATGCCGTCCGGGAGCACATTCAACCTAATAAGCCGAATGCTAGAAGAGGGCATAAGGTTTATCGACCTCCAGTTTACAGATGTCCCCGGGCGTTTGCATCATATAACAATGCCAATAGCAAGGTTTAAAGCAGAATATTTCACTGAAGGAATTCCTAAGCTCGATGGCTCATCTATTAGAGGATTTGTCGAAATCTTTGAATCCGACCTTGTTCTAAAGCCCGACTCGTCTACTTTTGCCATCATACCATGGTCGAGCCCTGAGAACAAGACTGCAAGGTTCCTATGCGATGTATACATGGGGTATGGCGGTGGAAGGCTCTCGAAAGACCCAAGGTATGTTGCACAGAGGGCTGAGGAATATGCTTTAGAACAGGGTTTCCATTCCTACTGGGGACCTGAGCTCGAGTTCTTCGTCTTCAAAAAGGTTACTTGGGATGTTTTAAACCCTTACAAAGGGCAGTCCTACAGCATAGAGTCGCCTGAGGCAGCATGGTCCTCTGGAGAAGGATACCCTATCAGGTTTAAGGAAGGATATTTTCCAACACCTCCACACGATACACTAATGGATTATCGCTCTACAGTTACCCGGATAATGGAGGATTATTTTGGAGTAACGTGCGAAGCCCATCACCATGAGGTTGCTACAGCGGGTCAATGTGAAATAGACATTGTTAAAGACAAGCTAGTTAAAACAGCCGACAGCATTATTACCTTGAAATATGTTGTTAAGAACATTGCTATCCAACAAGGAATAATTGCAACGATGATGCCTAAACCCATATTTGGAGACAATGCGAGTGGAATGCATGTACATGTAAGCCTCTGGGGAGGCAATCCGACGTCGGCGAAGCTTAAAGAGGAGAAGCTCGTAAACCTTTTTTATGATGGTGAAGACGAATATGCTGAGCTCAGCCAGCTTGGGAGATATTTCGTGGGAGGCTTGCTGGAACACAGTAGGGCGCTTACTGCAATAACAAACCCAACTACAAACTCCTATAGAAGGCTTGTACCAGGATATGAAGCACCGGTTTTCGTAGCTTGGAGTAGAAGTAACAGGTCTGCAAACATTAGGATTCCGGTCTACCAGAAAGGGGCCAGTAGTGCTGAAAGCAAGAGAATAGAATATAGAACTCCCGATCCTTCTTGCAATCCTTACCTTTGCTTCGCCGCGATAATGAGCGCAGGACTAGACGGTATAAAGAAGAAAATCGACCCCGGAGACCCTATCGACGAAAACATTTACCATTTAACTCCTGAGAGAAGAAAACAACTGGGTATAAAAGAGCTTCCCGGAAGTCTTAAGGAAGCTATAGAATGTTTGAAGAGCGATAATGCCTTTCTGAAACCGATTTTCTCAAACGAGCTTCTGGAGAAAATTATTGAAAACGCGATAAGTGAATATATCCAAGTTTCGGCAAGGCCTCACCCATACGAATTTTATCTTTACTTCGACATCTAGAAGTTTACTTTGACATTGTATTATGAAAAGAAACTATACTGGGGGGAAGAGCGATTATGCTGCAGGAATTTCAGGTGTTGATTTCTTCTTTGTGAAAAATCTTTTCCATAGGAATACGTATACGCCAACGGTGATTAGAATTGCAATAATAGAGTAAAACCATGCAGGCATGCCAACCATATATGTAGATACGCTTGTTTGACACCGATTTCCAGCATTGTCAATTGCTTCAATATAATATTGGATTTCAGTAAATGGGAATTGAGAAGGTATTGAACCGCTATAAGCATTTTCTTGAGGCATCATTAAGATTCTTGCCCATGTTGATCCCTTGTCTGTCGAATAACAGAGGTAAACTTCTTTGATTCCAGAGCCTTCGTCGTGAGCCCTGCAGGTTATTATCGCCGATTCTCCAAAAGCTGGGCTTGACGGTTGTGAAACTTCAGTAATTGTTGGAGGATTAGTTTCGATGACCAGCGTAAAAGAATAGGTTTGCTCTAAAGAATTGTCGACATTATCCGTAACCCTAATGCTCCAATTGTGGTACCCTTCAGATAGCCTAATAGTCTTAAAATATTGGCCTCTGCTCGCATTCATTAACCCTTGGGGGAAACCGTCAACAAAAAGCTCCACTTCTCTCATTCCCGAGAAAGGGTCACTAACTTTAACAATGAAGTTAACCATCATAGAGTTTGAAAACAACCTTTCCTTGGGAGAGGCTTTTTCAACCCTCGGAGGTGTCTTATCGAGGATAACAGTTATGTTTCTTCCAGTTTCCCTATTGCCAGCCTTATCCACACCAAAATACGTTATGACATGTGAACCTTCAGAATAATCGTTTAAATAGAATTCTGAATAATATGAATTCCATGAACCATTATCCACTTTATATCTTACCTCCATGATTCCGCTAAGATCATCCCTTGACAGAAATGAAAAAGGTGTTAGGCTTGACACATAGATTCCAGACGGGTTTTCATGTTTTGGATTACCAATCTTTATCTCTGTTTCTGGAGGAACCCTATCGGACTTAACGCTAACTTTTGCCTCTCCATTTTCAAAACCTTGTGCTGAAGCCGTTAAAACCCATGTCCCATTTGCCGTATCATAATAGTTTACTTTCACTGAGCTTTCGCCAGACGGGATCACTATGCTCGTTATTTTCCTTCCGGTTCCATGCTCCCTGAATTCGCCGCTAGGAGAGCTTGTTGAAAGAGTTATCAGCACATCAGTTAGAGCTTTGGACTCGAAGCCGCCCGCATCTACAAGAGAAATGTTAAAATGAGAATAAACTACTCCTAAAGCTACAGTAAATTCTTGAGGGGTTATTCTAATTCTTGAAGGAGGACCGATTACAATATCAAAGAGATTGCTCTCACCTATTTTACTATCGCCCGTTGTCGTTATCTTAATATTCCTACCAGTTCTGTTTATAACTATGTTCCCCGTCCACTTTCCATCTTTAAATTTTCCAGTTGTCTTCGGCTCTACGGTTCCAGTCGTATCAGAGAGAGTATTTTGGCCATTATAATCTGTCTTTACATTTCCATAAATATCGTATGCAATAATAGTTATTGAAAACGGCATAGCCACCATCTTTGGAGATGAAATATGTTCGAAACCGAAAGAGTGCAATGGACCGGGTTTAACCCTTATTTTTTTAACGTCTTTCACGTAGTCTACGTACTCATCGGTCCAAACACTGATTTCCCATGTTCCAGCTTTTTCATCGTAGTAGTAGAATTCAGCAGAGCTCTCCTCATTTGGTATTATTAACTCATTTATTTCTGATCCCCCGGGTGTTAAAGAAAACCTCTTGCTCGTCGATGGTGAACTCGAATTAAACCTAACTCGGAGTGCTCCTCTAGTAATCAGTTCATCCTTGCTTGTCTTTCGGTGAACCGTAATCTTAATCCAGGTTCCAGCCTCCATAATCGAGTCCTCTAAATCCAGTTCTAAGCGTGGAGGGTAGTATTTAACCTCCAAATAAGGACGCTTATCTAATTGGGGGTGTTCCTTAGAACATATCCAAAACGGATCGTCTTCTTGACCAATATCTTCATTTCCGTCTCTCAACATCCAACCGTAATTGGGCACGTAGTTCTCATTATCTTTCCATGTAAATCTTGCAAGGGATTCCTTCACGTTTAAACTGAGTTTTTTCGGAGTTGTACCCGTTATCACAGATGTTACGAATACTGTTGCTTCAGGTTGATTTCTCCAAGTTATCTTAGATTCATCCCATGGCTCCTCAGCCACTTCATAACAAGCGAGTGTTCTACTAGAATTGGGCACATCATACATGTACAAGTTAAGAACTGCAGATACTATTGTTGAACCCGGAGGAATGGTGTTCAAGTTAAACATTATGAAAGACCTGTCTCTAAAACCAATCCTATAGTTAATCCCTATCTCTCCATGCGACCCAAAATTCCGATAAGGATCGCCTTCGTATACAACGGCATCGTGAGAAGGGTAGAAAACTCTGCTTACCGAAGTTTGCGAAGACTCAGCATTCTTAACAACATACGGAGGTAGTAATAGAAGCATTAAGATTATTAAGATGCATAGCGAATTTCTTGCCCTGCTCAATTTCTAAAATATTTGAGGATTCCAGAAGATATAACTTTTAACTCTCTATATCACAGCCTAAATTCTAATTAAATTTAAACCTTTCAGTCGATAAATAATCATTTTTAGGCATCTAATCCATCTATAAATTCGGAAAATAATTTTGGATCTTATAATGAGAGAAGCTTCATGATAGTTTCAAGCTCCTGAATACAAACTACACGGATCATTCATGAAACTGGGGGAGCCATTCCATTTCCGCCTCGAACATCTCGTTAACCATCTTCCTAATGTCTTCGGGCGTCAGTACCGCTGAAGTTAAAGGATCAAAAAGAATTGCTTGGTAGGCAAGTTCTTTATCAGCTTCAAGAACAGCCTTAACGGCCAATTCTTGAACATTCACGCTAGCCCTGTTTAACGCAGCGCACTGAGGTGGAAGGTCACCGACATAGCAAGGATGTATCCCGCCCTCGTCAACAAAACATGGGACTTCAACGCAACATTCACTGGGTAGGTTTGTTATAATCCCAGTGTTTTCGACATTGCCGTTTATCCTACGAGTTATACCCGTTTCAATTGAATCAATTATCATAATACCGTATTCATGAGAACGCTTTATTTCAATCGGCTCTTCTCCAGCGATCTGTCTTTTTATTTGCTCATAATGAGGCTTCCATGCTTCCTGACATATTTGGTAATAGAACCATCTCGGCTCGCAGTATTTTCTACGCCTTTCCTCGTTTACCCTGAAGTAAGGAACGTATTCTCCAAGATGGTGACTGGATTCTGTTATAAAATACCCGAGAGCCTTCATCATTTCAAATCTAACTTTATCCCTTTCATAAATGTCAGGCTTTTTCATAGCCTCCCATAACATCGGATAAGCATCTTTTCCACGGTGCTTAAATTCTAGGAAGAAGGCTTGATGGTTAATTCCTGCCACCCAATAGTAAATCTCATCATAGGGAACCCCGATATAGCTTGCTAGTTGCATAGCAGTTCCCTGAACGCTATGACATAGCCCAATATTCCTAATCCTTGTAGCTTTGTTCATAGCCCAGCAGTTTATTGCCATTGGATTCGCATAGTTTATTAACAAAGCATTTGGACAAAGGTCTTCCATGTCTCTGCATATGTCGATGAGAACAGGCACTGTTCTTAGGCCTCTGAAAACGCCGCCTGGCCCCAAGGTATCTCCAACTTCTTGGTCCACACCGTATTTAAGAGGAATATAAACATCTTTTTCGAACGCTTTTAACCCACCTACCTGTATCATGATTAGCACATAGTTAGCCCCGTCGAGGGCTTCTCTTCGATTTAGCGTATTGCAAACCTTTACATTTGGCGCATATTTTGAAGTCATCTTTTTCGCAAGTTCAGTTATTATTTTAAGCCTCTCTACATCGATATCCATTAAGCATAATTCCGACTCTCTGAGCGCAGGATATGAAAGAATATCCGAAATTAGTGTTCTTGCAAAAACTACGCTGCCAGCTCCGATGAAAGTTATCTTAGGACCCTTCATAAACTTTTTTTAAAAATGTTCATAATAAAAAATCTTACTATTGTTCGACTTTCCTAGGCTTATTTAACATCCCCCAGAGATTTTTTCTCCCTCAGCTTTACGTCAAATCTTTTTTAGCAAGAGTTAAACTTAGAACCTTTTCGTTAAGCCTTCTTACGAATTCCAAGAAAAGATCCCTTGGAATCCTTGCTCCCGCCGCATTAGCATGCCCCCCACCCACACCCCCAAGCTCCTCGGCAACTCTAGATACTATTCTATGAAGATTCTTCAAACCTATTGACCTTACACTTAAATCTATGTTTTCTTCAACCTCCTCAGCTGCGACCCCGACTGGCGTATCAGCGTATGCTCTTGCGTAAGTTGCGGCTTTTCCAAGCGACCATCCGATGTTGATGACGTATGCTATCCTTCCATGTTTCTCTACCGAATTCTTAACTACCTGACGCATTTTCTCATCTTTCTCAGATTCACGTAAAGCTATTTCTACCAGAGCCTTATCGGAGCTCGGAAGCTTGTTTTCAGAAAGATATTTAACAAGGCTTCTCTTAAAATCGAAGTCTCTCCTCTTAACTCCTTCCAACGCGGCCACTAATATCCCGGCTTCAAGGTAAAGCTCTCTCTTATCCCATTTCGTGAGAAGATCCTTAATACGAGGTGTGTTATCGCTGTAGTCTCCTATAGCACCATAAATAGCGATTCTGCTCATTTCAGGATCTAATTCTTTTTCAAAAAACACATAAGTAAGCTCAGAGGCACATGCGCCCTTACTTCCAATAATCTTTTTTGCAGGAAGCTTTCTAAAGCTTAATCCAGGCGGAAGCGGATGATGATCAAGATATATGACTTCCCCTTTTGAACGTAGTCTTTTGAGTTCAGAAACTATTTCATTTCTATGCTTAGGAGTTATAGCAATGTCTACTATGACAATATTTCCTTCACTGAGAGATTTTAGCTCGGACAATAAGTTAGCAGGATTCGTGAAAATGATTTTAACATCCTTCTTCGCTGCCGCAGCGAGTGATGCGGAGCAAACACCATCGCAATCACCATGTGCAAGGATAATCCAATTCATCGTTATCCTTACAATGCAGTATTATGTATAAAAGAATTATTGCTTTTCGATGAGAACTAAAGCTCTTTCTGCGGATTCATGTTTGCAAAAAATTCTTTAATCTCGCTTAAATTACCGGCATAGGAATTTACGATTCTTGCTTCAACCTCTCTAACGAATTCCCTTGTAAACTCGACGGGGAGCGTAACATTTTCATCAATCAGGTCTATCGCGAGCGGTAGTCCCGTTGCCATATTGAAGTTTTCGATGCTTGAGAAAAGCATCTCCATCACATACTTCTCTGAGCCGAGTGGGACTTCCAATTCGAAAGGCGGATTCTCATCGCTCACTTTAACTTGGAGCCTGTTAAGCCTAGATTGAAGCATTTTAGCATAATCCTCAGGTACATCCAGAGCCTTAGCTAGCCTCTCTACAGCCCATTCAACAGCTTCTTCAAACGCATCTTTAGGATCTCGGTATTTATCTCGGATCAAAAGCTCACTAACCCTGCTGTAAACTCTTTGAAGCTCAGCTCTTCCCAAAAGCTCCTTGTAATCCAAGATTGTGGGCGGACTCATCAAATTATGCAGTATCTGTTTATCAAGATGGTTTATTAAAGGACTTTTTACACCATCTTTAACAGACAGCCAGCCTCCTATAGCCCTGCTTCTACCCCTCTTAATGATTCCCGCGCATTTCCCAGAATCTAGAAGAACACTTGTCATTTTCAATACTTCTCGGGTGGTTTCAAAGATCTCCTCCCTGATTTCTTTGGGGACTGGAAGACTCTTTGCAATCCTAGCAATCCTGAAGAGCGGGTATATGAAGCTTAGGAAGCTTCCGTCTAAAAGAAGAAGATCCGGGTTCTTCTCCAGAGCTTTAAGAGCAGCCACCCTCTCAAGATGAGTTTCTCTAACGCTGAGGATGATGCTGAAAAGCTCTTTACCATATGCTTGGCTTTCACCTATGTTCCCGGGAAGATAACCCTCCTCAATAATATTTTTACCCTTAACCATGATGAATCCCGCAGCGTAAACTGAGAATTTTGCACCAATAGTCTCAGCAGGCCTTGGCGAGAAGGAACCATCGACCGCAGCTATGGATGTTTCCCTCGATGATTCAAAACTCAAAGTTCGTATGTAGGGAGCTATCCTATGTCTCACAGACTCCATGAGAAGCCTAAAATCCCCTATTACCCCTATTAGCCGCTGAGCCTCGTCCTCAGCTTTCTGGTAGAACTGCTCTTGAAGATCTATAGGAAGCTTGCTCCATGCTGTTTCAGAAGACACTTGAGCTAGCCCTCCGGTGTAAAGGATATTAAAAGAGGTATTGGAGAGGGGTTGGCTTTGCCGACGAAGTAGAATTGACCTGGTTTCAGCGACAGTAAATATTCTCTCTGTATCCCATAGGGCTTAAGCCAGTTATCAGCCTCCTGCATGTCTAAAGGATGCAAGGCTCCGAAGAACTGCGTGTTAAGATTCCTTCTTACGGCTGCGTTTATACCGATGTCTCCAGCTATTCCCTGTGATATCAATACTATACAAAGCCTATGCTTCCTACCAAGCGCACATAGATTCTTAATGTGTTCAGTTGATTCATATTGTATTCCTTTCGGTTCCCAGGGAGCGTATTGAGGACCCTCATCTATAATAAGCGCGATATCAAGCGATTCTCCAAGCTCCATACCTTCCTCCAGGAACCTCGCCAAGGAATTGAAAAATGATAATTTCTCTTCACTTCCAACGAGGCTCATGTCAACCACCTTAATACCTTCATTTTTGCTTCTCAATTCTTCAACCAGTTCCTCAATGCTAACGGATCCTCTGACAGCATCTAAATCGATGGGCTTAAGCTTCTTAAAGCCATACTCTATCCTGCGGAGAGCATTTCTCCTCTGGTCGTCTCGTATAGGGGCCTGTTTAACATTGTTATCCAGGTAGTTCCTTATGTCGACGAATATTTCTTCAGGCTTTTTCTGACGAGCATCCTCCCATTTTCTTGAGACATAGTCCTCCAAAGCCTCCTTAACTGGGTTTGAATCTTTAGACTGTCCTGTATACCCGAAATACTCTGCTTTTTCCATAATATACTTGACGATAGCCTCTTCGTCTAGCTTTAGGCGTGATATGGAGATAGCCTTATCCTTAAAGTATGGAGCATAGTCTTCTCCACTCCAGTCTAATACAAGGACTTTAAAATTAGCATCCAGTAGCACAGGTATAATCACATGTCTAGTAAGCCACGACTTGCCACTCCCAGTAGCACCGAAGATGCCAATGTGGTATGTTAGAAAAGAACTGTCAAAAGGTATTTTCCAATCTTCGTGTCCATCTAACCATGCTCTCCAGATTACTGGCTTGTTTCTAGCAACGTACTCTAATGGATTCGATGCACCTTTTTTAAATAAGTAGACATTACTCCTAGGGGGTATTATCAGACGGTTCTGTTCAATTCCATTCTCTGTTATAACTCCTATCACTATTATTTCGAAAGTGTATATCTCTCTGGCCCCAGAGGGGACTCCTCCCCTCTTAGCATATGCTACACTCGGCCGGTAGGCATTGGCTTTAAGAGCCTCGTTTATTCCACTTCCGCCTCTAAGAATCCCAAGTACGTAGCCATTTGGTGTATCGATCACAACTATCTCCTCAGCTCTAACCTTCAGCTCCTGCTTCTCCTCAAGAAGTAATCTAGCTCTAGTCTCACTAGAATCACTTGCAACTATGCCAATTTTTTCCAATTTCCCTTGGTTCAGCAACTGCATGATAACTATATAGTCAACATATTTAAAAAGTTGAACATCATGTAATTTGATAAGGCAAGTATTTTACGATTATTCAAAAATACCTTGCCCATGTATGATTCTAAATCGCTTTATTTCAGCCCTCCTAACCAACGCACCTATAAAACAAATTATTCCAGATGTTAAAGATGCTAAGAATTGAATAGTAAAGCGAGAAATTACTCTTATCTCCACGCTTCCATCAATATGAGTTAATGGGTAAAGGTTAACCATCAAGTACTTGTTTGAATAGGGTACTAGAGACTCCGTGAGATTTGGGAAAACCTGCTTTACCGAAGGTATTAAATACGGTAATGAAATCGTTCCTATTATCAGAAGTAAGATGAAGCCGAGTGTTGTTACGAAAGGGCTGATATTGACTAGCCTTGTAGACCACGTTCTCCTATAAGCTAAGGCTCCAATGACTATCATGATGGATTGTAGTATTGCCAGCAACCTTTCAGATAATAACAACGCTTTCACGAAAAAAGGAAGATCTAAAATATCGTGATTAAGAAACTTAGCCTCAATATGGAAGGGCGATAGCCCAATATATAATGCAGGCTTGGAGACTTCTCCTACCAGAAACTCCCACCATACGCCGCCTGCTAGAGAAACTACAAGGAAAATAATGCCTCCTATGAGGTATAGGATTCTAGATCCCTCCAATTTAATCACCATGTAACTTAGTGGAGAACACTACGGGTAGTTTAATCGAATCTAGGATAAGTGTAGTATTCCCTGAGAAATTGATAACTGGTCTCTCCGTGATTAACCTTTGAAAATCTTCGGGACAACCCTTCTTTACTATTAACAGAAGACACATTTCTCTTTCCTCTCCGGGAGGCAGTATGTATAAAGACTCTAACGAAAGCCTCCCAGCAAAGTTAAACCTAGGTATATCTATCTCTCCTTCTAAACTTTCCAGGCCCAATACCATGTTTCCAGAGTTGAATAAGCCTATCTCGAGAAAATACGTTTTATCACTGATGTTCTTAAGTTTTATAGAAGTAATCTGAAACTTAGGATTTAAGCTGGGAGAAAGAAACTTAGGCATTAAGTCGTAAAGCGATTTTGAAGAAATGGAGTAAAATATCAATGGAACTAGCAAAATAAGGATCCAAGAGAGTCGAAGCATCCATAAAACAACTTTATCACTTTCCATAATCGATAATGGCCACCCCGAGCTTTAAATTGTAATGAAAGGAATTCTCTGAACGGAGAAGAACAGTATTGTCATTTAATTGTTTTAACTACTTTCCTGGTAATTGCACTGTCGAAAACCTTCCTCTGTTTAAACTCCTCCTGTTTCCCAGCATTCCACTGGTCGACGGGCCTCAAGTATCCTACAACCCTAGAGTATATCTCAGTGTTCCTTCCACATCTTGGGCATATGGGCTGTTCTCCAGACAGGTAACCGTCTTCCGGACAGATGCTGAACGTCGGCGTAAGCGTGAAGTAAGGCAGTTTAAAGTTTTCACATATTTTTTTAACCAGTACCATAACTGATTCTACTGGGGGATTACTCTCGCCAAGCCATACGTGGACAACAGTTCCACCTGTATACCTTACTTGAAGAGGATCCTGAAGCCTAAGGTACTCCCAAAGGTCATCGGTATAGTATACTGGTAAGTGGGTTGAGTTGGTATAGTAGGGGGCAGCGCCGTTCTTAACATCTTCCTCATTTGCGACAATTATGTTGGGATAAATTTTCTTATCTATTTTGGCAAGCCTATGGGAAGTACCTTCAGCGGGTGTAGCTTCAAGGTTGAAAATGCTCCCAGTCTCTTCTTGGAAATCTTGCAACCGCTTTCTCATAAAATCTAATACTTTTATCGAGAAACTGAGGCCCTCTGGCTCTCCTATGCTGCATCCTAGGAAGTTTAGGCAAGCCTCATTCATGCCTACAATACCAATAGTGCTGAAATGGTTTTTCCAATAGGAGCCGAACGCCTCTTTTATATACCTAAGGTAAAACTTAGAATACGGATATAAACCGGCTTCCGTAAACTTCTCAAGCCATTTCCTCTTTATCTCCAGAACGTCTTTAGCAAGAACCATGAGCCTATCAAGCCTCTCGAAGAAATCGCCCTCGCTCTTAGACAAATAGCCTATTCTAGGCATATTTATCGTAACGACCCCGATCGAGCCCGTCAGCGGGTTTGCTCCGAAAAGCCCTCCACCCCTCTTCTTCAACTCTCTCTTATCAAGCCTTAAATGGCAACACATTGAACGGACATCTTCAGGATTCATGTCAGAGTTAATGAAATTAGCAAAGTAGGGGATACCGTATTTCGCAGAAGTCTCCAATACTTTTCTAATCGTCTCATCATTCCAATCGAAATCTCTGGTTATGTTTATCGTTGGAATCGGAAAAGTGAATACTCTTCCGACAGCATCTCCTTCAAGCATAACCTCGGCTAAAGCCCTGTCGAAGATATCGACTTCTTCTTGAAAGTCCCCGTAGGTAGCGTCTAGTACCTCTCCTCCTATTATAACTGGCTCATCCTCCATGAAGCTTGGAACCTTAAGGTCAAGCGTCACGTTCGAAAAAGGAGTTTGGAAGCCCACTCTGGTAGGTATATTCATGTTGAACATGAATTCTTGGAGAGCCTGCTTTACTGACTTATAATCAAGGTTATCGTACCTTATGAACGGAGCTAAATAAGTGTCAAAGTTTGAGAAAGCTTGGGCACCAGCGGCTTCTCCCTGTAGTGTAAAGACGAAATTGACGACGTGTCCAAGGGCAACACGAAAATGCTTCGCCGGTTTAGCTGAGACTTTACCCCTAACACCCTTAAAGCCCGTCATCAATAAGTCTTTCAGGTCCCATCCTACACAGTAGGGCCCTAATATACCCAAGTTATGAATGTGAAAGTCGCCGTTCAAGTGGGCTTCTCTTATCTCCGTTCTTCCTTTATTAAAAATTCTATGAAGCCAATATTGTGAGATCACTTGCGAAGATATGTGGAAATTCAATGCTTGAAGCGAATATGTTGTATTAGCGTTCTCTCTAACAAGCCAACTCTTATTCTCTAAATAGCTGTCGACAAATTCTCTTATTTGGGCGTGCAGAGCCCTGTAGAGAATGTATGATTTTGCAACATTGTAAAGATTGTTTTCAACAAGGACCTGCTCCACTAGGTCCTGAACCTGCTCTACGTGAGGGACCTCACCCGGCTTAAGTTGCTTCTCTAATCGTTCGACAACTTTATTTGAAAGCCTCTCGGCAAGCTCTCTATCCTGTCCGCCTACGGATTTGATTGCTTTCCATATTGCCTCTGTAATTTTATTCTTGTCGAAGTCGACAACCCTACCATCTCTTTTTATTATTTTCCTTATACTTTCATGCTCTGACAATATCTAATCCTCCTTAAGTAGCTCAGTGCATGACTGAAGGGTCTGAGTATTTAAAAAGCTCAGCATAATCATACATGTTTTCGAGTATTCCACACCATTTATTTCCCAAGTTAACATTAATACCAAGGATTCTGTACCTATCATAATATAAATCTTGTCTAAAAATTTCTTGACAAGTGGTTCCTGCGGATATAAAAATAATTAATAGTTGTTAAACAAAAGAAAGGGTCTTTTCCCCTAGAAAACTTTGATTTAAATAATGTGAGTCTAAACAATTACTGACAGAAGCATTTTAACTCATTTGCTTAAAAAGTACTATCAAAAACCCTGAAGGTCTTGATAAAATGATTGTACTCCCCCCTAATGGACGAATTTACGTTGGCAGAATAGAAAGGAGGAATTGTAATGAGAGCATAAAGGGGGTAATTAAAAATGCTGGTATTCAGTGGTAAGGAACTCTATAGGAGAAAAGAAGTCTTAAACCTACTCAAAGCCTTTAAAGATGGAAGAATAAGCAGAATAGAGCCGAAAATCAGCTTGGAAGGGGTATTAAGCTATGTGGAAATAGAGAAGATCATGAGTGCTAGGGGGGAAGTAGTAAAAAACGTTCTTGAAGAACTTGCTGAAGACGGATTCTTAATTAGAGAGCTTTTAGAGACGAGGATAGCATGTCCACAATGCAGGTCTCTCAATGCCTCTCTTAGGCTTAGATGTCCTGCCTGCGGCTCTACAAGCATTAAGAAGGGAGAGGCGATTCAACATAATAGGTGTGGATGCATTGATTTTAAGACTGTCTTCACGGGTCCTAATGGTTTAATGACATGTCCTAAGTGCAATGAAGTCCTTAAAAGAGGAAGCGATGATTATAATGATAAGGGGGTTCTTTACAAGTGTCTAGTATGTGGAGAGTTTTCACAGAACCCGATAAAAGAATTTATTTGTAGTAGATGTGGGAGGAGTTATAGGGAGGAAGACTATAATCCTTTTGAAGTATATGGGTATAGTGTTAACGAAGAGAGAAAAGAAATAATTGAAGTAGAGACGCTTGATCTTGAACCGGTTGTTAAGAACCTTAGATCAGCGTTCTGGGAGGCAAAAACTTACATTATCCTCACCGGCAAATCAGGCTTGGAACACCCATTCACAATGGTAGCCTATAGACCAGGGACAGAGAAGACTATTGAAGAAAACAGAATAATAGTGGATATATTTTTTGAAAGTAAGACTATTAACGAAATTCCAGTGATTTCGTTCTTTTCTAAGATACTTGATGTAGATGTTAGACATGCAATACTCTTGGCAGTACCCAGCATGAGTGAACAAGCTAAAGAACTAGCTAAATCATATGGAATATCTGTTTTCGAATGTGAAAAAATGGATGGAGCTGCTGATACTCTTTTGAATGCAATTAGACCCATTGTGGAGGAGGAAGCCAGTAAAACCTTCATGGAAATAGCGGGGATACTTGAGACTTCTCAGGTTATTAAAAACCTTATAAAAGAAGAGGGGGCTCAGAGTTCGGGGCAATAGTAGTTTCAAGAAGCATGATGACATTGAGGATAGTAAAGCTTATCCGTAAGTCTAGGATCCACGATTTTAAAATTGAATACAGCGGCTCTCGTCATCATCCTGCTTTACATTGCAGCAGGGCTTCTCTCATTAGTATTAGCACCACTATACGTAGTCAATGAATTAACTCTCTTCGAAAACCCGGAGAACCCTATGAATATACTCCTCCTCATGTTATCAATAATAATCGTATTTGTGATAGTAATGGTGATAGTAAGATTTAAGCTTGAGATTGTTTTAAAAGGATTATTCTATTTCAGCGCATTCACAGTACTTTTCGTAACGATAAGCATTATAATTTCCGATTCCTTGTTTTCGATCATAGTAGCAACGTCACTCTCTGCTTCAATATTACTGCTACTCCACAGGTTCTATAAGTGGTACATAGTAGATGCGGTTGGCGTCTTTCTCAGCGCAAGCCTTGCAGCCTGGTTTGGAGCGTCTCTTCCACCGCATATGCTTGCAATACTTCTTTTTCTAATGGCAGTATACGATTACTTTGCAGTAAAATCGGGAGGAATGATTAGTTTAGCTGAGAAAACTCTCAAAATGAATTTGCCTACGATGCTTGTTTCTCCTATTAAAAATGTTCCAAAGGAACTTAAAGTCGGAGAGGGAGAAGAGAGAAAAGGGGCCTTCTTAGGCTTAGGAGATGTGGCTTTTCCAAATATGCTTACCGTATCTACTTTTCTAAATACCGGAAATACTTTGGCTGCAACACTCGTCTTAATTGGCGGTTTAGTGGGATTAATAATCGTCCTTCATGTAGTTCGCTTTTTCAAAAAACCGCAACCAGGCCTACCTTACATAGGGCTTGGAGCAGCTCTAGCTTGGTTACTATCCCAACTATTATTTTAAATGGTAATTGAAGAAAAAATTTTCTAACTGTCAGCCTTTCTTTTCGACGTTTATTGCTTGAACGGGGCATGTGTCCCTTGCAGACTCTGCGCACTGGATAACGCTGTCATCTATAATGCCTTCAGACATGCTTTGGGTGAGCGAAGACCTGAATTTAGAAACAACTTGGCTTTTCCCATCATCATCACTCTCGAATACCTCAGGGCAAGTAGAGTAGCAGACCCCGCATCCTATGCATACCTCCTTATTAACTGTAACCCTATATTGTGTCATTATTCATCGAACCGTCTTTACAAGGCTTTAATAAAAATCTTTCTCGAATGTCTTGTTTCACCCATTGTAATAAACGGTTAAAAGAGTCAAAACATATTCTCCACAAGGATTGAACAGAACAATACTGCTTACAAACGACGACGGGGTACATTCTCCATCCTTCAAAGCATTTTGGAGGCACTTGTTAGATCTTAAGATTGGCGAGGTCGTGGCTGTAACGCCAGAGCATGAGATGAGTGCTGCAGGCAAGTCCATAACTCTACATAAGCCTCTTAGAGTAAATATGATTTCCAGTAAGATACATGGAGATAAGTATGGGCATGTATACCTTATTTCAGGGACGCCGGCTGATGCTGTGGTTATCGCTTTCAAGCTAATTCTTAAGGAGAAGCCTTACATAAGTGTAAGTGGGATAAATATTGGCGATAATATTACTCTAGACAATCTCTTTACTAGTGGAACCATAGCTGCAGCAATACAATCTTTGTTGAGCGATGTTCCGGCGATAGCTTTCAGCGTCGAGATTCCGACGAGTATTGAACGTAGGCAGCTTAAGGTGAGTAATTTCAATATTCATGGGAAGCTTGCTGCTGAGATAACTAGATTCATGATTGAAAACCCGCTTTCTAAACCATGTGTACTTAACATAAACTTTCCGTTTAAACTTGGAAAAGACACTAATGTGGAATTGACCACGCTTGCGAAAATCAAGTTTGAAAACTATATTCTAGAGAGAAAAGACCCTAGAGGGATTCCATATTACTGGATAGGAAGTTCAGAAATTAACGTAAGCAAGTCCGATGAGGGTACGGATCTCTATGCGTTAACTGTTCAGAAGGCGATATCTATATCTCCCATAAGCTTGGAGATGAGTACTCCAATTCTTAAAGGCCTTGAATCCATATATTATAGAGAACAATTGGAGAGAGATAGGGAAGTACTCTTAAATCTGCAAAAAGAAGTTAGAGAAATACTTATGTCAAAAGTGCATTAAAAATAGATTAGGTAGTAGTTCTGAAAAAATAAGCAGATTTCAAAAAAACTTAATAACCAGTATATAATATGGAAGATTGTTGATTGAAAAAGTAGTCTCC
>JAWBXT010000016.1:13682-18279 GCA_038867695.1 Thermoproteota archaeon | reverse complement strand
GTCAAAGCTCTGGTATAGTTAAGAATAGGGATGAACTCTACGAGGCTGTTTCAAAGGCTTTAAGGTGGAGCCTCAACGGCGAGGTTTTGATCGAGAGATCTTACTTCGGTTGGAAGGAGCTTGAGTACGAGTACATGCGTGACTACTACGGTAACGCTGTAGCAGTCGCTACCATGGAGGGCTTCGACCCGTTGGGTGTGCATACTGGTGAGAAGATTGTTATCGTACCTATTCAGACTCTTACTAACAAGGAGTATCACAGGCTTAGGACTGCTGGGTTGAGGATTGTGGAGAAGCTGGGTATTGTTGGTGAATGCAACATACAATTCGGCCTTGACCCTGAGAGCGGAGAGCTGATAGTAGTGGAAGTCAACCCTAGGCTTTCAAGGTCCAGCGCCTTGGCCTCTAAGGCTACTGGCTACCCCCTGGCATATCTTGCAGCCAAACTCGCAATCGGCTATAGGATAGATGAAATAACAAACAAGGTTACTGGGATTACTAAAGCCAGCTTCGAGCCCGCATTGGACTACGTTGTAGTGAAGTATCCGAGGTGGGATTTTAGGAAGTTCCCTGGTGACGTAGACAGGACGATAGGGACTATGATGAAGTCTGTCGGCGAGGTTATGGCTATAGGCAGAACTTTCGAAGAGGCTTTGCAGAAGGCTGTTAGGATGCTTCAAATAGGTAAAATCGGTGTAGTTGGCAACGAGGGGGAGGAAGACGGTGTGCCATCAGAATTATCGGAGTTTCTCAAACCTACTGACGAAAGGCTTTTCAACATCGTTAGAGCTTTAAAGGCCGGTGTTAGCGTGGATGAAATAAGCCGGATAACGGGCATAGATAAGTGGTTCCTCTATAGGATAATGAACATAATTCGTATGGATTCTGAACTAAAATCCCTCCGTGGAGTGAAAGATGAGAATGAGATTATCGAGAAAATTAAGGAGGCTAAGAGACTTGGCTTCTCCGACGTTCAGATAGCTAAGAGGCTGGGGTGGAGTGAAGACGAGGTTAGAAGCTTCAGGATTAAGCACGGTATTAAGCCTGTTTTCAAGCTCATAGACACTATGGCTGCTGAATGGGAGTCTGTTACAAACTATCTTTACGTTACATACGGCGATGAGACTAGCGACATATCTGAGAAACCCGGTAAGAGGAAGGTAATAATCTTGGGTGCTGGCACTAATAGGATTGGGAGTAGCGTCGAGTTCGACTACTGCACTATGCACACTGTCTGGTCTATGAAGGAAGAGAGTTTCGACGAAGTTATTGTTGTAAACAATAATCCTGAAACAGTCTCTACGGATTACGATATGTCTGACAAGCTTTACTTCGAAGAACTCTCCTTCGAGAGGGTTATGGATATTGTGGAGGCTGAGAAGCCTGAGGGGGTTATTGTAAGCGTAGGCGGCCAGGACCCTATCAACATTACTCCGAAGCTTCACGAGTATAATGTTAGAATACTGGGTACCTCGCCGATCAGCATAGACCGTGCTGAAGACAGGGCTAAGTTCAGCCTCTTGCTGGATAAATTGGGAATTAAGCAGCCGCCTTGGACTAGGGTTTCCAGCATCGATGAGGCTGTTTCCAGAGCTAGGGTATTAGGCTACCCCGTCCTAGTGAGGCCTTCTTACGTCCTATCCGGTGCAGCCATGAATGTTGCAGCAAATGAAGAGGAACTCGTGGAGTATATTCGAAACGCTACTAAGATCTCGCCTGAACACTCTGTAGTTATCAGCAAGTTTTTCGAACAGGCTTACGAGGCTGAGGTCGACGCGGTTAGCGATGGCGAGGATGTTCTGATAGGAGGAGTTATGGAGCATGTCGAGTATGCGGGCACTCACAGCGGTGACGCCACGATAGTGATACCACCGCAGAGGCTTCCCAACCATATTGTAGATAGGGTTAAAGACTATACCGTGAGGATTGCGAAGGAACTTAGTCTCATCGGCCCGTTCAACATCCAGTATCTTGTTAAGAACTCGGAGGTCTACGTTATAGAAGCCAATGTGAGGGCGAGCAGGACAATGCCCTTTGTCAGCAAGGTTACTGGAATACCCTTGATATGGCTTGCCGGAAAAGTAATGGCTGGCCGAAAACTCAGAGAATTCTCCAGCATGATTAAGAGGAATGAGAAGACTATCGGGGTTAAGGTCCCTGTCTTTTCCTTCGTCAGGCTTAAAGGCGCCGACCCTGTTCTAGGCGTTGAAATGAGGTCCACCGGGGAGGTTGCCTGCATAGGTTACGATTTCATCAACACCTTTGTAAGGGCTTGGATCTCCTCTGGACTCAGCCTTCCCTCGAGAAACAGCATCATATTCATAACGGTGAGGGATGAGGATAAGCCTGGGGCAGCGGAGCTTGCGAAGAAGCTTGTTGAAATGGGCTTTACAATAGCTGCTACAAGAGGTACTAAGAGCTTCCTGTCCTCCAGGGGACTTGTAAACGTGATACTTGTCAACAGGCTTAGCGAGAGGATTGAGGGGGGTGTGGACTCAATGAGCTTCCTCACGAGCGGAGGGATCGGACTAGTCATAAACACACCGGACCTAAGGGATAAGGAGACTCTTAGGGACATGTATGTTATAAGGAGAACTGCAGTCGAGTTCGCGATACCGGTGGTGACGAGCCTCGAAGTAGCTGAGAGAATAATCGAGGCTATGCGCTTTAAGAATAATAATCATGAGTCAGCCTACATGCCTTGCTCACTAGACGAGTTTCACAAGGATATTCCTCTGTCAAAGTATGTTTAAGACTGTTTGAAATACGTGAGGATTTTCCTGAGTAGCCTCGTCTTCTCAAGCGAGTCGGTAAAGTTGATGAGTAAGCTGGCTAGGGGCGAAACCACCCCCGGCGAGGCTGGTACTCCTTTTTCAAGGCTTGCTCTACCACCCATCAGCGTATTCCATACGGCGGCGAACCTTCTCTCCACATCGCCTCTGTCGGAGGAAACCACTATTGTAGAAAGGTCGGCCATGAGCTCCTGTGTCTCAACGATTTTCTCAAGCAAAGGTGGCAATGCTTTCCTAGCCTTGCCCACTACGTAGCTCCATTCTGCAAGGCTGCTCGAGAGTATTCCTACTTGAGTATTCGCGAAGCCCTTTCTCCTAAGCTCTTGGAGCACAGTCATAGCCTTAAGAGTCTCCTCCATCGACTCCAGTATGATGCTCTCCCTCGCCACGATCCTGCTAATAACCTGCTTAAGCATGCTTAATTGAGTTGCCTCTTGAACAAGCTGACTGGCGTACAGTCCAGGTATTACGTTTTCAACCTGTTCAACAACTTTGTTAGCAGCATCTTTAACAAGCTTTAAAACCCTGCAGGACTCTGATGCCGCCATAAAATCCTCCGGTTTAATCTCTTCAACGTGCTGCACAAACCTTTTCTCATTGTTGCCGTAGGTTTTCAAAAACAGGGCATTCCCCAGTAAACCGTGTGCTGCAGGGGTTTCACTGCTCTCTACGTGCGAGGTGAAGAGAACTATTTTTCCGGAGCCGTATTCAACCATGATGATGCTGCTCGCCCCCTGGGCTTTTTCAACAGCCTCCTCGCAAGGTATTCCGTACTCAACCCTTCCCACCAATAACTCTATTATCCCGAACACTTGCCTGGGATTAGTGGCTCTGATCAACGGGCCTGCATGAAGCATTGTAACTTTCCCCGTGTATCCTAGCGTAAGAAGCCCCTTCCTCACTCTGGATTTAACCAATCCTTTAATAGGATATGTTCTTAAAACCTCGCCGAGCTTTCTACCTGAGAAAACTGGCCATGGGGGCTCTGTGACGCTATCGCTTAGAAACTCGCACTCTACTATCTGCAGTTCCTCCCATGCTTCAAGCCCGCCGTATGCTGCTCCAAGAATGTTAACCGGCTTTATCGGAAGCATAGCTCCTCCACAAATCCCTATGTAAACCCCTCCGGACTCTATGAATTGCCTGACAAGCTTAGCCTCATCAGGTTTCATAGAGCTTAAAATCTTGAAGCTGTCCCCTCCGCCGAAGACCAGTGCATCAAGACTGCTTAAATCACTGGGGGTTAACGGTCCGGACAATAATGATACCTTCCTAAAACCCATCTTCTCCAAAGCTTCAACTATGTCCTGAGTATAGGATGGCCCCGCTCCCTCGCCGCTGTATACTCCTATAAGCGGACTTCTTATTGTTGCAATGCTCTCTGGATCGAGAGTTTTTAAAGGCTTGAGGTCGACACCATATTCTTCGCCAATATCACTAACTAAACGCTCCGAGTAATGGTCTTCAACACCGATTATAAAGTCTCCCGGTTGAAGCCCAACGCCTTTTAAACTTTTAAGTCCAACGAATCTTCCAACGTTGAAACCAGCTTCAGCAAGATTATTCACAAGCCTGTAAGTATTGGAGCATGGTTCCCCCTCTACTGCTTTAAACGGTGCTCTCCACCACTTCAACAGCTTAGTCAAATAACTGGAAGTATATTAATCTCTCTGGAGATCACTAGGATTCTAGACCTATTTTAACAGGCAGGATTCCGGAAGGCAATGACCTGCTCCTTAAAACCTTAAGGGCTGCTTTAACTGCATTAATGCTGGGCGTGAATGCTGCTACACATATCTTCGTGT
>JAWBXT010000016.1:0-13672 GCA_038867695.1 Thermoproteota archaeon | reverse complement strand
AGCCTAAGGATATTACAACGCTCTCCCTGAAGAATTCTATGAGTTTCTTCAGAACAGTAACCTCCTTACCGTCTTCAAATGTGTTATAGGTCAGCAATACTAACAGAGTGTTGCTGGGAGTATTTCTGTAGAGTTCGTTCAGCCTCTTGCTGGATAATTCGTCAACGTGCTCTAGAAGTTCAAAACCATTCAATTCTTCTTCTAAAGTCTGCAAGAGTACTTTCCTCTCTTGTTCTTCGAGCAATCTGTTAAACCTGTTAGCGAGAACTACCAGCGGTTTCCCTAGAAACCTTAAGGGGAGCTCACTAGCTCCCTTAGGTACAATTATACTTTTCAGGAAGAGTTTCCAAGCCCTCGTCCTGTTTATGAGGCTTCCACGAGTCTTCTCGGGAGTCTTCTTAAACTTATCCAGCTTCTTAAGCTTAAAGCCTAGGATCTCAAGTGCACTGTCTCTAACCTTATTTTGGAAATCCTTATCTTTCTCCGCCTCTTTGAAAATTCTATCCAATGTATTCTCAAACTCCTCCTCGTCCTTAGAAGGGATAACCATGTGATTCCCAGCCTTTAATGCCATTATAGCCGCCTTCTCGATGTTAATGTTAACCAGATTCTCTTCATCATCGAGGCAATCTGTTATGAGTATGTTCTTGAACCCAAACCCCCTCTTAACCACTTTCTCAATAACCTTCGGCGAGAGCGAGGAAGGAGTGTTTACACTATCTACTGCGGGAAGTGGAGCATGACCTATGACAACCCCTTCAACACCCATTTTGAAAGCTGTCTGAAATGGTTTGAAATCCTTCTTGTAAAGCTCATTGAGATTCTCCAGGCTTTTATCACGTTGGTCGAAAAACCTTCTTGGAAAATATTTGACGAAGGACAATACGCCTCCGTTTCTTAATCCTCTTACGTAACTCGCAACATACTCCGACACTTCATCAGGGTCGTCACCAAAACTGTTCTCCCTAAAGCCACGCGTCGTCTCATAGGGGAAGAGATTAGCTACAGGCGCCAGATTCACGTTGATACTTAGTGTTCTAAGCTCGAGGGCTGTGATATACCCTGCTATGTATGCTGACTTCACGTCTCCAGTGGCGCTTATGCCCATAGGGCTTGGAATCTCCGTAAAGGGCTGTGGAAGCCTCCCTAGCCTTCCACCCTCCTGTTCGGTTGCGAGAATCGCCGAGAAGCTGTATGTCTTCTTGTAGATTTCTGCAAGCTCCTTAAGTTCTCTTCCGATATTGCGGATGCTTGAAAGAACTTCTCTTCCTATTACTAATCCGCCTAAAGCATTTTCCAACAGTATCTTCTTTAAATTCTCAAAGCTTTTGCTGTCATTGACATAACCCATTACCGTTTGCCCAATAATCTTTTTGAATGGTAGCTTATGGATAATCTTCTCTAGGGTTGTCATTTCTTTGCAATTACATATTGTTTTTCAAGATCTCCTTGAACGCTATTCTCTTCCAACATTCCATTTTTAATACGATGTTTGTTCTTACGCATCATCGCCCTCTTTCTTTCTCTCAGGGAATACTCTATAAGGATTTCGCAAGCGTATTTGAGACTTGTTAACGACTTTTTTGAACGTTTTTAGGAATTCGTCCAAAGGGACGCCTTCTTCTCTCGCTGCTTTATCGCCTGGTTTAAAAACCCTGATGTTTCCGTATCCGAAATCCACTACGACGTAAAGCGGAAAACCTTGGATATCCGTCGGGATACGACGCGTGTAGAAAACATTCTTTCTCGTTGATTTAACCTGGATAAGTATGCATCTACTCTTCCATAAGCAGACGAGGTCTGCTAAACCGAGGCTACCACCTGATCGCACAGTAGTCCACCCGTACTTTTGCAATATTTTCCTAACTTTCAGTTCAGCAAGATAGCCTTTTCTCTTAGAATATTTCATTGCCTAAGCCTCTTTAAGTAGTTTGATGAAATTCATTCCGTCGACTAGTCCTAATGTTCCGCTTCGTCCAGAATCCTCGTCAAAAGGCTCCCCATCCCCACCCCATCCAGGCTTCATTACTGAGAATGGCACAGGTTCCACCGTGTGCTTCCTCACTGCTATTGGCGTAGGATGATCTGTAAGAATGCTTATTGAAACACTTTCGATATCGATGTTGTCAAGTATTTTTCCGAATAGCCTCTTATCCATCTCTTCAATAACCTTAACCTTAGTTTCAAGGATTCCTTCGTGACCCGCTTCGTCGGGAGCTTCAACGTGAAGGTATACGAGGTCGGAATCCTCCAGCGACTTAACGGCGTATAGAGCCTTATTCTCATAACTAGTATCGTAATATCCTGTAGCACCGGGAACATCGAGTACCCTCATCCCCGCGAGCTCTCCTATACCCTTTATCAAGTCTACTGCACATATTACGGTGCCTCTTAACCCATGTTTTTCAAGAAAAGGCTGAAGTTTAGGAGTTTTCCCTTGTCCCCAGATCCAGACCATGTTGGCAGGTTTTTTACCGGATTCTACTCTTCTGATGTTGACAGGGTTTTCGGAAAGTATGCGTATGGATCTGAGCATCATATCATTAAGCCTCCTCGACTCAGCGCTGTCGGGCTTCAACAAGTGTTTTTCATAGGGCTCGCCCATTATTTCGTGCGGCGGAGTTGCCTCAAGCCTCTCCCCAATCCTCGAAATAAATATATTCCTATAACTTACTCCACTGTAGAACCTCCCGAATTCTTCAAGCTTATTGTTCAGCTCAGATAGGAGTAGCCTGGCTTCCTCAGTCGTAATATGACCCCCGGAATAATCCACTATCCTATCTTCTTCCACAGTTATCAGATTGCATCTGAAAACGACTTCGTCGTCCCCAACCTTTATCTTTCTTGCAGCGGCCTCAATGGGTCCTCTGCCTGTGTAGCATACATACGGGTCGTATCCGAGTATGATGAGGTTTGCAACGTCGCTCCCCTTGGGGAGGTCTGGACGCAGGGTTTTGAGCATACCCATCCTACCCCTTCTAGCTATGTAATCCATATTGGGCTTGTAAGCGAGTTGAAGTGGGGTCTTCCCACCTGCCTCATCCACCGGGTAATCAGCCATCCCGTCTCCAACTATAACCAGGTACTTCAACGCATGAGCACTCTATGAGGCTAGTGGCAAATTTTTAAAACTTTTTCAAATGGTTAACTTTCTCCGATAAACCTTATTACACTCTTATCCTAGGAGTCTACGAGACTTGGGGAAAAGCACCGACCATTTAGACAGGATTTTGACACTGATTGTGCGTAGTAGGCTGGACGAGGCTGAAAAGCAGATGGAAAGCTTCAAACCTAACGACGATTATGAAGCGGGCTATTTGAAAGGGTTAAGGGGAATAGTCTATTCTTTACGTAAACCGATTGAGGAGAGTATAGTAGAATCTGAAGACCCTACAGCTCATTTAAAAAGCATAAGGGAATCCATAAGCGTCCACTACTTGAGCAAGGAAGAGGAGGGCTATTTCATGGCTTGGATGGATTTCTTAAGAAAATTATCCTCCAGTAAAAAGAGTATTGTAAAAAAGGAACCAAGTGAACAACCAGGATAAAAAGAAGCTTCCAATACCCTCCTTCCACAAGATGCTCTTGTCGCTTAAAACATCCCAATAGATTCTTTTAAAAAGGTGGTAAGTTATAAGATACGCCATTGTCATTAGTGAGAATGAGGATATGATCGACCAAGGCGGCCTCCAGAACAAGGCATGAGCAACACCTAGCAATGCTCCGACTCCGACTCTCGTCCAGTACATTATGGTTTCAGGTTTAAATCCCATACCGTCTACTCATCATAGGGTTGAGGCGTCGAAAAATAAGTCTTTCCAGTATCGATTACCTCATACTAGCCAAGGAGCTCTCAAGCCGGTTACAAGGCGCCTGGGTTGATAATGTTTACGAACATCCGGGCTACGGTTATTATCTGTTAAAGTTCAGGGCTGAAGGCGTCGTTGAGAGGCTTATAGCCATACCTGGTGAAGCAGTCTTTCTCACTAAGTATGATTACCCTGTCATAAGTAGAAATGATTCTTCTTTAACAAGACTCAGGAAATTCATGCGAAATCTAAGGGTCGACAGCGTGGTACAGCATGATTTCGACAGAATAATCATAATGAATCTTTCGAGAAGCGGTTTCAGCGCAAGGTTGATAATAGAAGGATTAAAGAAGGGTGCAGTTGTACTCGCTTCCGGCGATTGGACTATTCTTTTCACATCGCAGAGAATAGAGACCGGGGCCAGGTCGCTTAGAGAAGGGAAGAAATACGTTTTACCACCTTCAAACATTACTGATCCAAGAAGCATAGTGGATACCGAATGTTTCAGAGAGTTTCTTTCGGAGAGAATTGACCGTTTTATAGCTGGGAAGCTGGGATTTGGCTCTAAGATTATGAACGAGATATGCAGTAGGATGGGTCTGGACCCGGGTTCTATAGCTGGAGAGAAGATCTCGGTAATAATTGAGGCTGCAAAAAGCCTTATAAAAGAGGCTGAGGAAAACCCTAGGCCGAGGCTCTACTACTCTAACGGCTCCCCGATAGACGTTTCAGGCATATTCCTGGCTTCAATGAGGGATTTTAAGCAGAAGAGTTTTGCATCGCTTTCAGAAGCTATCGACGAGTATTATGCTACTATAGGGTTTGAAGCATCTGGAGAGGTTGAAAAGGTCTCTAGGGAATTGGAGAGGCTGCTTAAAGCTAGGGAGAACATGGTTTCACAAGCGAGCATGTTGAAGCTTAAGGCTAAAACGCTCATGGATAACCTCCTACTATTCCAAACGGTCTTGGATAGTGTTAAGAATGAAGGGGGGATTCCTGAGGGGGTTAAGATTATTGAAAAGGACTACTATAAGAGAAAGGTCAGAATCTTGTTCAATGGTTTTGAATATGTGTTGGACTTAGACTCCTCAGCCGCGTCTAATGCTTCAAAAATGTTTGAGGAGGCTAAAAAAATAGAGAAGCATCTTTCAGAGATTGATGCGAAAATCCTCACATTAAGGAAGAAATCCGTTTCTTCGATTAAAATGGTTCCCGAGAAAAAGGTCGAGGAGAAAAAATGGTATGAGAAGTTCCGTTGGAACATTTCTGTAAACGGAAACCTGATTCTTGCGGGAAAGGATGCTGGAACCAACGAACTTCTAGTTAAGAAATATGTTAGCGAAAAAAGTATTGTTTTGCATGCTGACTTCATTGGTGCACCATTCGTCACCATATACAATGTCGAAAATCCTCCGGAAGAGGAGCTTGAAGAAGCTGCGCTAATGGCTGCATGCTACACGACTAAGGCGTGGGAGAGCAAGTATTCCTACCTTGACGTCTACTGGGTCAGGGGAAGTCAACTCAGCAAACAAGCTCCCCCAGGCCAGTATCTTCCGAGAGGCGCATTTATGATACATGGAGAAAAAAACTTCATTAGGAATGTGGAGATGAAACTATGGATAGGTATTACGGAAAGCAACGAGGTAGTGTATGGAAGCCTCAGGAAAGTTAAGGCGAAGTGCGTTAGATACGCTTACATAATACCCGGGAATAGAAATAAGGCTGAGGAAGCATCTAGGATACTTGAGAAGCTTCTCGAGGACACGAGTCTTCCCCGTAAAGAGGTTGCTAGGCTAAGGGAGCTTGTAAAAAACATAATTCCCGGGAAACACTGCGAAATTCATTACGTTGCTTCCCTCAAGTAAGATAATTTCCAAATCATGATATTTTTAACCAATGATAGGCTAATGTTTAAAAACGGATATTCCTGTGGCTAACGGGTTGAAACACGCTTCCAGAATTAATAGGCTTGTCGAGCCTCCGCACAGGAAGATACTGAAAGAGGCTAAGGCTAGAAGAAATATTATAATGAACCTTAGCGTCGGAGACATCTTCATAGATCCCCACCCGCTTGTCGAGGAAACCCTTAGGAAAACCTGCGGTGAAACAGGTATCACCTATCCTCCGGTAGAAGGTTTAAACGAGCTTAGAAGCAGTATTGCCGAATACTTGAGTAATAGCCGTGGGGTAGAGGCTAGTGGCGAGAATATTCTAGTTACCGCAGGGGCTTCTGAAGCATTCCTAATAGCCTTAATGAGTGTTTTAGACGCTAGAGATAAAATAGTCCTGCCCGACCCCACTTATCCTCAACACTTTCTGGCTGCAAACTTATTCGACAACGTTAGGATCGACTACTATAGTCAGGACAAGAGTATCAGCGAACAGGTTCCTGAGGAGCGTAGTATCGTACTCTTATGTTCGCCCAACAATCCTACTGGTAAAGTAGTTCCAGTTAAAGATGTGGAGGATCTTGTTCAGTATGCCCATAAAACAGATTCTATACTAATCTCCGACGAAACCTATTTTGAAATATTTTTTAACAATAACAGGCCTACGAGCCCTGGAAGCTTCGACAACAAGCTCGAGAACACAATGATAGTAGGAAGCTTCTCTAAGAACATGGGTATAACGGGTCTTAGAGTCGGCTTTCTAGCCTCCGAGCAGAGTATTATTGCTAAAGCCTCTACGGTAAGGTACGCTACCTCGTTGACCTCAAATGTGGTGGGACAGCAAGTGGTGTTAAAGACGCTTCCATTCATCAACGAAATATCAAGCTATGTGAGAATGACTATTGAGAAACGTCTCAAAATATTCATGAATGGCTTCAAGAGGAGCGATTTACTTAAAGTATACGTGCCCCAAGGCTCCCTATACATATTCCCCCAAATACCTTTCAAATCATTCGAGTTTTGTTTAGAGTTAGCAAGGGAGACAGGAGTTGTTCTGGCTCCAGGCCAGGGATTCGGCCCTTCCGGCGAGAATCACGTTAGAATAAGCTTTGGGGCAAGGGAAGAAGATATAAGGAATTCAATACCACTGTTAAACGGATTTGAGCCAAAAACTGGGCAAAGTGTTTGAAGAAGGCGATGATGTCCTCCTCCTATCTTCCAAGGGTAAGAGACGCGTAGTGAAAATACAGGGGGACAGAATTCATACGCATAGGGGCTACTTAATTACGCGCGATATTATTGGTAGACCGCCCGGGGTAATCGTTAAGACGCATGTGGGGGAAGAGATGCTAGCACTAAGGCCTTTTACAGTCGACTATATTCCTAAACTGACTAGGAGGACTCAGGTAATGTATCCTAAGGACATCGGTTACATGATCTTGAGCCTTGGAATATGCTCGGGATCTAGGGTTCTTGAAGCAGGTACGGGAAGCGGTGCAGCCACCATGGTGGTTGCAAGCGTCGTAAAGCCCAGTGGGCGAGTCTTCTCTTGCGATGTGAACGAGGAGTCCATAAGAATTGCACGTAAGAATCTTGAGAGAGTCGGCCTAATGGATTACGTTGAATTAATACACGGTGATATCAAGAACATCCTTTTAGATGGTCTTTTCGATGCTGCTATAATGGATATTCCAGATCCTTGGGACGCGTTGAGTAAAGTCACGGAACTTCTAAAGCCTTCAGCTAGAATATGTGTAGTCGTGCCCACTATGAATCAACTTGAGAAAGTCTACCTTGCTATGTTAGAGTCTAGAGTAGCTCACCTGGAGACCGTAGAGATAATGCTCAGGAGAATAAGGCCCTTGGAGGGTAGGGTTAGGCCAGAGTCGATTATGATCGGACATACAGCATACCTGATGTTCGGAGCCAAAGTGCTAAAGGAAAACATTTAAAAAAAGAGCTTGCAGTAGGCATCTGGCTTGCAGAAAGGAGAAGTAGTCTACTCGATCGGGAACCTTCTGGTCCTGATAGGCATCATGATACTGGCTATCTCCGCGCTCTTTACCTTGATGAGTGTTTCGGGATTACTTAGGACAGGAATCAACATTTTAAGTTCCCTCCTGTTGCTAGTCGGGTCTGCAATACCAATAATCCTCAAAGAGATGGAGATTAGTCAAAGGCTTAAAAGTATAGGTATAAGATGCTTCACAACTAGTTTCATAATGTCAATAATCATGGTGATACAGATGCTTACTAGAGGGTGGGCATCTACAGTACCCGTCTTAGCTTCGACCGTCCTAGCGGCCCTAGGGATAGCCTCTTACATGCTTTCCGCCAAGGGAGGTAAACTAACGTTACCTCCTCTTAAAGAAGTGTTGCTCGTTATATCTACCGTGATAATCTTCGCAACGCCGATGATACAGCTCTCTTTACGTAGGCTAGGCATCAGTATAGATGTTTCCCGAACAATATCTATAAGCCTACTCGTAATCTTCACGACAATACTTTTCATCTCCATTAAGATGCCTTTAAGGGGAGAAAGAGCTCATAGTATGAGAGAGGAGAAAGCTGAACGCAATCCTTAATACTTCTTAGACTATTATCTTCCTTGGGTAGACCAGGCTCCTGCTGGAGGAAACTTCAGCAGGCCTCAACATCCTTGGGATGGGACAAGCCGCCTCAACTATGGGGATTGGGCTTGAAACCCGTAGGGAGGTTGAAGCACCTTCCCAAGGGTGTTGCGGAGTAAAAGCACCTTCCCCAGGCTTGTTGAAAAGCGGATTGGGGAGGATGAGCCTACTAGCCTGGGCCCAAAGGCTAACTATAGAGAAGCTTAAGTAGGCGCTTTTAAGAAATAGCTTCCAGACAATATCAGATTTTACATTTACTGGTAAACCCTTATTAAATCTAGACTGTTATGCTTGCATCTTAGGATGAACAATACCTTTAAATCTCCGGAGCTTTTGACTTCAACAAGAGTCGAACAGCTTCTTAGGAGCATCAAAAACAAACCCTATTATTATGTTGACATGCATATTCACTCTAAGTACAGCAGAGCTACTAGTGCCGACATGACTCTTGATAATATTGCTTTCTGCGCTAAGCTTAAGGGACTTAACATCGTCGGAACCGGGGATTGCACGCATCCTAAATGGCTTAAGGAGCTCAGGAAGAAGCTTATTGAAACATATCCGGGTCTCTATAGGTTGAAAACCGAGAAAAACCCAGAGCAGGCTACGCTATTTCTAATTCAGGGAGAGGTGAATACAGTCTACCAGGATGAGAACGCCATTAAGAGAATACACCACGTTATACTTTTTCCAGGTTTAGACGTTGTCGAACAGGTCTGCGACGCTTTAAAACGTATCGGAAATCTTAGTAGCGATGGTAGGCCGTTGCTCGAATGTACTTCTCCTGAACTCGTTGAAATCTTGAAAAGCATCTCCGATGATATAGAGGTTTTTCCAGCACACGTGTGGACGCCACATTTCAGTATATTCGGCGTTCACGGCTATACCGGCGTTGAGGAATGCTATAAGGATAAGGCTGATGAAATCCATGCCCTCGAAACAGGCTTGTCCTCAGACCCATTGATGAACTGGAGAGTCTCCAAAAATGATCGTTACACGCTGGTTTCAAACAGCGATTCACACTCTTACTATCCTTGGAGGCTCGGAAGGGAGGCGAATCTCATGATTTTAGAAGAACTAAGTTATAAAAGCATATTGAATGCGATCCGTAGAAAGGGTAAATCTAGGATAATACTTACGGTTGAGACGCATCCGGAGTATGGGAAGTACCATTATCCCGGCCACAGGGGCTGCTCGTTCTATGCTGAGCCAGATGAGTATTTCAAGTTAAAAGGTGTATGTCCGGTTTGCGGTAGAAAGCTCACCCCCGGGGTGGAGACTCATATTGAGGAGCTTGCCGACCGCCCCAGGGGGATAAGGCCTAGGGATGCTTCCGACTATGTTCATTTAATACCGCTTTCAGAAATAATAGGGTACGTGTACTCCATTAAGCCGGACTCTAAAAAGGCTTGGAATATATACTATGCTTTAATAAGAGAATTTGGAAACGAGTATCGCATACTTCTTGAAATCCCCATGGAAGATATTGAAAAATGCGATGAGAAACTGGCTTATGCAATAAGAATGGTTAGGGAGAATCGAGTTAAGATTAGACCAGGCTACGACGGTGTCTATGGGGAGATTAGAGGCTTCTTAAACGGAAGTCGTATGGCTGAATTTTTAAGATAGGCTCATTCTTTAAACATTATTAAATATTCAGCCTGAGATATGTTAATTCCTTAGGCATATAATTTACTCTCTTAGGTGAGGGTCTAGTGCCATATTCAATAGTCTTCTCTATCGAATCTAGTAGAATAGGCATAATGTCCTTTCCCCTGATCCTGCCGAGTCCACCGTAAGCAGCTTCTCTTTCAGAGAATACTTTAGTCGCATCGCTTCTCAAACCTTTTGAAACAATCAATATTGGGACAGGTTCCCCCGTATGCATTCCTCTATCGCAAGGTGTTGTATGATCGCCCGTGATCACTATCGTCGTAGTGTTTAAAATAGTATCGTCAATAATCTTCAAGCTTCCGTAGAAGCGTTTAATAAACTCGTATTTCGCAATCGGATTCTTACTGTGGCTAGCAACATCCGTACCCTTAAAGTGAAGATATACAAAATCATAAGACTCTAAAAGCTCAATGGCCTTAGAGGTTTTACCTTGAATATTAGTGTTAAGCAGCCCGTTGGCACCTTCGACATTGTAAATATCCATGCCAACGGCTTTGGCAACGCCTTTGTAGAGCAATCCCGCAGCAACGCAAGCTGCTTTCAGCTCCCATTTTTCTTGAAAACTTTTCATTCTCTTCATCGTTCCAGCGCTCCTGACTAAGATACCATTAGCCTGCGGAAGCTTGTTTTCAACTCTTTTCTTGTTTAATTCGTGTTTGCTGAGTTTTTCAATAGCTTGAATAGTTATCTCGTTAACTATTTTTGCTAGTCTCTCAGCCCCCCTCCTATCTTTAGCCTCATCGAGGGGTTGGCATAAGAGTATCGGTTTCCCCTCGGCATGGGGATCGTTGTCAGTAATCTCATGAGACAAGCCTTCTCCAGATATTATCATAACGAACCTGTGTTCAGACAAAGTTTTAAAAACAACTCTACAACCCTCTGGACACTTTATCTCATCGTTTAAATACTCTACTAATTCTCTTGTTTGCTCGCTGCTTATTCTTCCTGCTCTCCTGTCAATAACAATTGGATAGTTGCCTTCAATCCTTACTGTTGCAAGATTACCTCTGAATGCTACTTCTCCCTCTCTAAGTTCAACGCCTTCTCCAAGTGCTTCTATAGGCCCCCTCCCGAAATACTCGTTCTCAATATCGTATCCAAACATAATTAAATGAGAGACGTCACTACTTGGAGGCACGCCGGGAGATATGACGTCCATAAGTCCTTGAGAACCATTTTCCTTAAGCCTCTTAACATCGTTCGAGTAGGCCTTCTCAAGTGGCGTGAGGCTATCTAATTCTTTATAGGCATGGTCTCCAAGGCCGTCGAGCACTATGAACAATATCTTTTCAGGCTTCAATTTATTGCATTCCTCAATAAGACCAGTGTTTAAACTTTACCCTAATCGAGTCTATCTAACTATTATAGTAAAATACTATTGGTAGGAACCATGCAAACCATAGTGTAAAGACAAGCACTAAATATGATGAGAAGAGCAATAGTACATTCGGATATCCATAGGCTATTAGTAAAAGAATAGCTGAAACGGCAAATAGCACTAAGATTAATCTAAGCATAGTCTTACCATATATTGCTACCAGCCCCGTCTTAGAGAGTGTTTCAATTAGGATAAAGAGAGGCAGTATATAGATCATTCCAGTTAATAACCCTGAGGCTAATGCAATCCCAATTAGTCCTACTTGCGAGTAGAGGGGTAGAACTGAGGATACTACTACGGCTGCGGGAAGGAAAACTAGTTTTAAGGGCCAAAGAGGAGATTCTAATACCGACCTAGAGAAACTCTTGTAGCCCGGTAGTAGCCAGTTTAATAACTCTGAATCTGGTCCTCCTCCGTAATTGATTCTATTCCGAAACGAGTACATGTTCTCAACTAGATTATGCAACCCCACCATATCGAGAACGTCTCCAAATATTCCACGCGAGGGGGATTCACGCTCGACTTGGGCACGAACGCTCATAGAAAAATAGCTTAACGTAAAGATAGCTATCAAGAGGGTAATAGCCATTGCCCAAGCTGATCTTTCTTTCATTAGGAGAAAATATCTACTGCGCTAACTGTCTTTTTAGCTTTTCTAAAAATACTTGAAAAAACTTAAAAACGGTTTGAAACAACAAGAATTAAAGCTTTGCATAATGTGAAAGTGGTTTCTTTAGATGTTACCGGAACGCTTGTAGACGGGAGGTCTGTTAAATATTTCTGGGATGTGCTCATACCAACAGCATACGCTAAGAAGCACCAGGTGCCTTTTGAAAAAGCATTACAATATGTTAAACAGACTTATATGACGGTAAGTCCCGACGATGTTAAATGGTACTTGCCGGAATACTGGCTGAAGAGGCTCAATATTGAAGATAGTGTTGAGTATTTTCTTGAAGAATTTAAGCCGATGGTAACATTTTTCCCTGATGTTGAACCGGTAATTGCCGAATTACGTTCGCAACATGATTTAATAATTTCATCAAACCTCCCCATGATGCTCTTGGAAATGATATTGGATGATTTTAAAGAATGTTTTTCAAAGATTTTTTCTTCAGTCTCAACATACTCATTGCCACGTAAGACTGCTGAGTTTTACGCTAAAGTCTGTTTTGAAACTGGCTTTAGGCCCCAAGAAGTTTTGCATATAGGTGATAACATTATATACGATTTCTTAATACCTAAGTTCATGGGGATGGAGAGTATTATCGTAAAACGATTTAAACCTCCGAAACAAAAACATGAGGTTAGCAGTTTGAAACAAGTCCTCGACATAATAAAACTTTGAAATCCCTGAAAATAAATAGTTTTTTAACTTTTTCATTTAAATTAGATATGTAGGTTTTATCTCATCCTATAAAAAAATGGATTAATAGAGATGGTAAAGAAATTATTGATAGAGTTAAACAGGTATTCTAGGCTTGAGTGAAAATATTAAAGAAGAACAGTAATTTAGAAACCCCTTGCTCCGAAAATGAAATCTGAGAAAATAAGTTCTATTTTTCAAAAAGGTTTTTAAGTCATTCTAAGCTCTCTTTCTCTCTTTAGTTTTGCAACGAATAAAAGTACTTTGTCTTTGTCAACTCTAGAAACTTTAAACTCATTTCGATGGGGACAATACTCGTCCAGAGTTACAATACCATAATCCTCATCATATACTAAGGGGTATAGTCTACATCCTAAAGGCCTATTCTCATAGATTAAGCATTTCTCACCATTGTTGAAAACGCACATTCCTTCAACGTTTCTTAAATACAGCCAGCCATCTCTATTTATGACAAAATATTCGTATTCAAAACCCATCTTCCATATGCGTTCAACATCCTCCTCTAAGAGGAGCATTCCCGTTTCTACACAACACTTGACACACCCGTATTTCATACAGGGATTAACCATGCTCTTTCTACATTATCCTAAAACAACCATTATTAAACATATGCAGATGCCATTTGATTTTTTTAAACTGGCATAGCATTGTAAACCAGCTATAATAATTGAAAAATTCAATTATAATTTGAGAAACTAAACGTGGAATGAAATTAAAACATACGGTTTTTCACATTATTCCAGCTCTTTTTAACGCAGCCTCTATCTCCATAATCCTGTTACGAATATCCTTGAGGCTTACTTCTATGTATTCCCTTAAGTCACTTCTTAGGAGCTTTATCTCGCTTCTCGTCTTCTCAGACTCTTCCCTCATTGTCCTCAAAATCTCCTCTCCTATGATTACGC
>JAWBXT010000015.1:0-18788 GCA_038867695.1 Thermoproteota archaeon | reverse complement strand
TTCATCCATTGAGCTTAATGATAGAGAGCTTATTGAAAGAGTGAAAAAGACTCACGAGAACGGTTGGGAAACAGGTTCAACTGGTTGGGGTGGAAAGTGGTCCGAGGATGCTGCTAAGAAGCTTGTGTTAAGAACACATACGACATGTGTTTCAGTGAGGTACTTGGCTGAACACAAGGATCCTCCCGTAAAGGTTTTCAGTGTCGACAGGGTTTTTAGAAACGAGAGGATTTCCTTCAAAAGCCTTGCCGAATTCCACCAAATAGAGGGTATAATCATGGATGAGGGGGTTACTTTAAGGGACTTGAAAGGTGTTCTCACACAGTTCTATAAGAAACTAGGGTTGGAGAAGGTTCAGTTCTGGCCCTCCTACTTCCCCTATACAGAGCCGAGTATGAATTCTGTTGTTTACGTCCCCCAAGCGGGAAGATGGCTCGAACTCTGTGGAATGGGTATTTTCAGACCCGAGGTCACTAAGCCCCTCGGAATAGAGCATCCAGTTCTAGCCTGGGGGGGAGGGTTAGAACGTCTCTTAATGCTGAGACTCGGCATTACTGATATCCGCATCTTGTATCAGAACGATTTAGGCTGGCTTAGGAGGGTTAAACCATGCCTGTGATAGAAGTCTACCCGGAAAGGCTCGGTAGATTCTTAGGGATAGAGGTTGATTTAAAACAGCTCGTCAACGATCTTCCTTGGCTGGCTACAGACATAGAAGATGTTGGAGAGGATTTCGTTAAAATAGAGTATAATCCGAATCGCCCAGACTTCTCTAGTCACCCCGGAATAGCAAGGGCATATGCAGGCTTCTTAGAAATTAAGCTAGGATATCCTGACGTTAACATTGCCGAGCCGAAAATAGATTTCCACTTTAACGAGGAATTGAAAACCATAAGGGGTGTCTTATGCTCCGCCGTTGTTAGAAACATTAGGTTGTCTGAAGAAGATTTGAAGGAGATAATTAATATCCAAGAAGTTCTCCACCAAGGGATTGGGAGGAATCGGAGGAAAGTTTCAATCGGTATTCACGACTTGGATAAGATTAGGCCGCCAGTGTATTATATTGCTGCCGATCCTGAGAAGACTTCCTTCAAGCCCCTTGGAATGGATAGGAGTATGACTCTAAATCAGATTCTTGATGAGGTCGATAAAGGCGTGGAGTACGGATACATAATCAAGAGTTTTAAAAAGTATCCTCTGATAATTGATTCAACAGGGGAGGTCTTGTCGTTCCCACCTATAATAAACTCGGAGCTTACCAGGCTAACTCCTGAGACTAAGAATCTCTTCATAGACGTTACTGCCTTGGACGAGTATTATGCATCGAGAGCTCTCAATATACTTCTTTACGCTTTAAGCGATATGGGCGGTAGCATAGAGGCTGTTAGAATAATTCATCAAGAGGGTTTTGTGAAAACATATCCGGATTTCAAACCTCGTGAAGTAAGTGTCGAAGCAAGTTACATAAACTCTCTCTTAGGGGAAAATCTAGATAATGCTGAAATATTCAGAAGCCTTTTGAAATGTAGATTCTCCGTTAAGGATGGTGAAGAAACCTTCTGTGTTGGTATTCCTCCCTATAGGGTTGATATAATGCATAAAGTTGACCTTGTTGAGGAAGTTGCAATAGGATATGGATTATGGAGGCTCACGCCTACTTATCCCAAGTCAGTTACTATAGGTTCTAGACATCCCGAGACCATTCTACAGGATAAAGTTAGGATGATTATGATCGGTCTCGGATACACGGAGGTCTTCAATTTCATAATAACAAGTGAGGAGAAGAATTACCGTATGGTTAGGAGGCCTGTTGCTAATAGGGTTAGGTTAGCAAACTCCTCCAGTATAGAGCTTACAATGCTTAGGGATTCCTTGCTACCCTGCTTAATATGGAACCTCTCCGTCAGTAGACATGAGAAATATCCTCAAAGAATTTTCGAGACGGGCCCTATCGTAAAAGCTGAAAGCAACGAAAGGTTCTCCATAAGACTATCGATTGCAGGTGTTTCTGCACATTCGTCAGCTTCTTTTTCAGAGGCTAAGGCTGTTGTACTCAGCTTATTGAATAACCTTGGAGTTGAAAAGTTATACTTAGAGAATAGCTACGACCCTCTATTCACACCTGGGAGGGCTGCAAACATTTTTTACGACAATAGATTGCTAGGGGTCTTTGGGGAGGTTCATCCGGAGGTTCTTGAACTAAACGGTTTAGAGAATCCAGTGGTTGGGTTTGAGATTGAACTCGACTTTCTCCTAAACAAATACTCTAAATCTTAAAACCTGCCTCAGTAGCTAGTTTCTTAAACTCTTCTTCAGTTAAGTAATATTTTCTGTCGATTCGGAGTAGTGTATTTCTAACGAGTTCCACGAGTGTTTTTAGCCTAGGATCGTCTTCTTCTACCTCATGATCAACTAACTCCCTAAGCTTCATCATTATTCCGTGTTTTCCAGTTCTCCTGCCTATTATTATCTTCCTAGTCTGCCCAACAAGCTCTGGGGGAAAGGTTTCATAGATAGCGGGAGCTATTTTTATTCCATGAAGGTGAATGCCTGACTCGTGGGCGAATGCAGAATCCCCAACTATCGCTTTATTTGTTGGAAGATGATAGTTCAGAGCTGTGGATATAAAGTTTGCAGTTTCCCTCAATAAATACAGGTTCCATTTCTCAATACCATGATGAATATACAGGTTTAGCATTATTTTCTCAGTCTCAGCATTGCCCGATCTCTCCCCTATGCCTAAGAATGTTGTGCTAACGTAAAAGTTATCGTAGAGCCCTGATGCTGCCCTTATTGCAGCCATCGTATTCTCAACAGCGTTACCAAGATCGTCATGCGCATGTATTTCTACACTCTTTATCTTCGTCTCGTTTTTCAGAGCCCTTATCTTCGCCGGTATCCCGTTAGGAAGCGGGTGGTCTGGAATAGAGCATCCAACGCCAACAGTGTCGCATATCCTGTAGACTTCTGCACCCGCCTCTGCAACAGCGTTTACAAACTTCTTTTCAAAATCCCAGTCTGCCCTAGTGCTGTCTTCACCATGGACAAAAACTCTTAACCCGTGGTCAACAGCATATTGAACGGCTTCGACAACCTTCATTGTAAGATCGTGAACATGTTCTCCTGGCCATTTTGCAAAGTGGTAATATGATACGGGATGACTTATTCCTATTTGTTTTAAACCTAATTCGAGAACGGCATCTATATCCCTCTTGTCCGCCCTACTCCACCCCGCAAGGATTTCTCCTAAACCATTATCTTCCATTATTCGTATAGCCTCCTTATCTGTATCAGTATAGGTCATGACTTCTATTCTTTCAACGCCGATTTCGTAGAGGAGCCTACCTATCTCAGCCATGTCTTCAGCATTAGGCGTTGTCAAACCAGCCATTTGAAGCCCCTCTCTAAGGGTTGAGTCGTCTATGATAACGTTTACATCAAGTTTCCTAGGAGGATAAATCATCATTCTAAGCTTACTCCAAGATTCAGGATCGTATTTCTGTTTGCTTAATCTAACGAGTTTTTCAACAGTTATCCTCTTTGCATCCTCGTTTTTTTCAAAATCATTCCTGCAAAGCATCTTCGTCCCTTAGCTAAAGAGACTCTGCTTAAAAATGTTTTCTAAACTGGAAGCAAATATCTGAATGCTTAATGCTACTCTTTTTTTGAATAGATTTATTAGGCGGTGTATGGTGAAGAATAAACCAGATGGTTAGGGTTAAAGTAACTTTCATAGGAAGCGTTGACGTAGAAGGAGAACCCGGTGTAAGAGTAGACTTCACATCCATAGCTCCGTCTGGTATTCTTGACAAATCCTCCGAGGATGTTTTATACGCGCAGCAGATGGTTAGAGGATTGTTAAGCGGCCTCCAACAGGCTGGACTGGTTCCAAAATATGGTACTCCCAGGCTAATAGTATATCTTACGGAGAGGGAGTATAAGGCTTTGGGAAGTCCTCAGATAAACCAGATCTATGAGCTTGTCTTCGACAAGGGTATACGGCTTGAGAAAGTATCCAGAGAAACGGAACCTACTGACGCCCAGTAGTTTCGCTCTGACTGATCAGCTCTGGAAGCCTAGCTAGTATAGATATGGCTTCCCTAAGGCTTTCATACTCGTTCCTACTCTCCTCTAGAGCATAGTTTAAAGCTGTAGCTATCTTAGTATATCTGTCTTCTGGGATTTCTTGGGCGGAGAACCTGATTTCATTGTTGACTATCAGTTTCTCAATAAGATCTATCTGCTGTTGAACCTCCCTAAGTCTGGTCTCAAGCCTCTCTAAAACGGTTTGTTTCCTTGACTCAATAACTTTAACATAATTGTCGAACTCCTTTTGGAGAAACTCTGCAGTTTTATCTGATATCTTCCCGCTTTCCCTAAGAGTCTTTAATGTCTGAATTTTTTTACTATAAATATTTATTGTCTTAACGGCCTCCTCGAAATCCGACTCCCAGCTAAACATACATTCTTGATTACGTACTTAATACTATTTAACCTTTTTCACTAATTGTCAAGCATATTTGATAAGAAAGTTTAAGCCATAGATATTTACACTCTATATTAATCAGGAGTGTATACGATTGCCAGCAGTCTGGCTGCCCTATGGTTCGACAAGTATAAGCATTAAGATTGATCAGGAAGATTTAGCATGGGTTTTTCCAACGAGGCTGGACACTAGTTACCGTAATCTTCAAGCTTTGAACAATTTTTTAAGGAGCTTATCTAAAGAGGGGAGGCTCCTACTAATGGATCCAACGCTACCTATCCAAGTAAAGGATTTTTTAAGCGCCGGTTTAAACATGAAGGAGCTAACCTGTTTCGACATGCTTAACAATGATCCAGATGAGAATACGTATGCAGAGTCAGCATGCCTACTAAGTTATCCTCATTTCGACCCATTAATAGAATTCAGGGGGCTAGGAGAGAATCTTCTGCCTTTCCATAAAACACTTTGGAAAGATTTTAAGACGAGCCTGATCGAGGCCTCCGGATCTTGGAAGACAGTTAGTCTTAAAAAATATTTGAACGATCTTTGTAATTACGTCGATTTAAAGCTTATCCTGCTTATCCCTTGGATAGAAGATTCTGGAATGCTTTTAGCAGATAATCCGATCAAAGCATACGAAGCGCTAGAGAATTTCAGACAGGAATTTTCAAAAATCAGCCCAGATCCCTCTGTTGAATTGCTGCTAATATCGGCTGGTGGAGATCCGTTCGACGAATCCTTAAGTAGGGCTCTCAGTGTATTTCTTAACTGCCTACGCCAGTGCAGTTGCAAAAGGGTTATCCTTACCGCAGAAGGCTCAAAAGGTTTGGGCTTAGATCCAGAGCTTATTTTAAAGAATAACGTTGAATTGGAAATGCCCCTTATCCTTCGATATGTTAATCTATGCAAGAATCTGCTCAAGGATAGAACTGTATACGTTGTTTCAGCAATACCCGAATCCCTCCTGAAAATGGTATTAGACTGTAGAGCATATGAAACTCTCTCCGATGCCTATAGGGCCTCTAGGCTTTTTCTCCCTAGAGGTTCGAGGACAGGCATTGTTACCCATGCTTCCCTAGTTGCCTCGCGTCCAGATGAGGCGAAAACCGTTGAGAGGGAGTAATGGTTTTAAATAAGCCTGTTTTTTATTTTGAGCCGTATGGTCGCCGCAATGACTGACAAGGTGATCATAAAACAAGCAAAGCCGGACGACCTTCAAAGCATTATTGAGATAAACAGATCGGAGTTGCCGGAGAATTATCCTCCCTCGTTCTTCATGGATTTACTTGAAAGATTCCCTAATTATTTTCTAATTGCAGTCCTTGCTCAAACCAACGAGATCGTTGGTTACGTTATCTGTAGGATAGAAACTGGTTTCCCTTCTGAGGGAGGATTCTCCATAGTAAAGAAGGGTCATATTGTAAGCCTCGCGGTCAAAAAGTCTTTTCACAAAAGAGGTATAGGTACTATGCTTATGAAATCGGTTCTGGAAGAGATGATTCGTAATTCTATAGACGAAAGCTATCTCGAGGTTAGGATTAATAACGAGAATGCGATCAGGCTCTATAAGAAACTGGGATACGAAGTGGTGAGGGAGCTACCTCACTATTATCTTGATGGGACAACTGGTTTACTAATGGTTAAGAAGCTTCGTTAAAAATTTTAGAAAAATAGTTGTGTAAAAAACAATAATGATAGTTTATTCGGGTTGTTTGCCTTCAAGAAGTTTTTGAAATCGTGATTTCTATAGTTGAGATGAACCTTTGCCTATTGTCTGGAGTCTGGAATGTCTCGGTACCTATCTGAATATTCTTTAGGGTCATCTGGTTTCCTAGGAATCTCCTCTTCAATATTTCAACAACGTCTACAGCCTTCGATATTGCTCTCCCTCTCGCCTTCAGGACAACCTCGTTCTGCTCTGATGTTAATTGCATTAGCGCTGCAACTGCATAGACTAATGCGGGTTTCTTTCCAACTAGTACTACGTTAGGCAGAGGTCCAGTTTGCGCGCACATGGTTTTCCTTTACACCTCCTCTTTTAGCAGGAGTCAGCTCATTTAACTTAAATAAAAATCTTTCCTCGGCTGTAATATATACCGATACCGTTACTTAAACCAGTATTTTGCTTTAAACATTATTTAAAGCCGACTGGATTGGGCTTAATTCTCAATCTCCAGCTCGCTTAGAGGCATGTAGACATAGGTGTTGTCGGGCATTCTTCTTCCAATTATCAATGGAAGGGCTTTTCTCTCAACTTCCTGTTTGGCTATTTCAATGGTGCTCATTCTCTCCCCATTCTGATCAACGGGGATTAATGGTGGTGCTCCCAGGGAGAGTTCGAGCGCCCTAAGGCCTATTATCCTCGCTTTCTCAAACTTAGTCAACTTCCTTTTTAGAATCTCCGCCCGTTCTTCAATACTATTCCTCAAAGTAGTCAATTCCAATTATCAACTCATTAACATTATTGGTCACTACGCTAATCCTCTGTCTCTCCTTCTTTCCCCTTTGGGGGCTTCATCTTGGCTGCCATTATTATATCATCAATTCTCATAAGTATTGACGCCGTCTCGAGTGCTGATAAGTAAGCGGTCTTCTTTACCCTGAAGGAGTCTAAGATGTTTTTCTCAATAGCATCTACAATCTTTCTTTCAGAAGCATCGAAACACGCTGTCTTCTTACCTTCTGCATGAGTTGCCCTGAGCATCGTCAATACCTCATCCGGATCCTGTCCAGAGTTGGCTATTATCTGTTTAACCAAGGATTCAAAAGCCCTGCTTAAAGCTTCCAGTATAAGCCCCTCTTTTCCGCCTCTGCCTATTTCTGTAAGCTTGCGTGCAATAAATATTTCTGCAGCCCCTCCACCCGGAACGACGTAAGGCTCTTCAATGAGTGTTCTGAGGATCGAGATACAATTCTTAACTATTCTCTCAGTCTCGTCGGTAATCTTATCGTTTTCTCCCCTGACTAGAACCGTCTGAACCGCAGTGTTCGGAACCTTTTCAACAAATGTCCATTTTTCTCCTCCTATCTTGCGCTCTTCAACTAGACCTGCAAAACCAAGTTTGTCTTCACTGAGATCGTCTAAAACACTAACTATCTTAGCACCGGTAGCGAGCGAGAGCTTCTCCATATCAGATTTCTTAACTCTCCTCAAAGCCATTATCCCCTTCTTTGCCAATAAGTATTGTGCGAAATCATCTATCCCCTTCTGTACAAAGACAACATTGACTCCTAATCCGGTTATCTTGTCAACAATGTCGCTCATCATCTTCTGCTCCATCTTGAGGAACTCCCTTATCATCTTGGCATCGCTAAACTTCAACCTCTCGTCGGTCTCGGTTTTCTTGACTTCAACCGGCAGATCGAGAAGCGCTATTTTCGCATTCTCTATTCTCCTAGGCATTGCTGGATGCACTATTTCCTTGTCGAGAGCAACACCTTCTACTAGCTGGGTGTCTAAAACAGTGCCTCCGCTTTTCTTTTCTGTCTTTAAATACTCATCGAAAATCCTCGGATTATCAACCCCCTTCTCTATTAGCCTGCATACTGCTCTTACAGAGATTTCTGCAAGTTTCTCTCGAATCTCGGTGCTCAGAGATAATGGTATTGAAGAGAGAGCTATTTTCTTAAGAAGCTCAACGTTTCTTAAGTCGACCTTGATTACGAGCTCATTCCTCAAAGCGTCGAGAGCTCTCATCATGCCACTACTATAGTTGTCTAGTATTACAGATGGATGTATCCCCTGTTTCATAAGCAAATCCGCCTCCTTGAACAACGAGTGTGTCAATACGACTAAAGTTGTAACCCCGTCGCCGACCTCCTTGCTCTGAGACTTTGCCGCATCCACTATGAGTTTGGCAGCGGGATGTTCAACATCAAGCTCGCTTAGTATTGTTGCCCCATCGCTAGTTATAGTGGTGTCTCCAAATGTATCTACGATAATCTTCCTATAGCCGAACGGGCCCAAGGCTGTTCTGACTGTTTCGAAAATTACTTCTGACGCTAAGAGGTTGTAAAGCTGAGCTTCCTTCTCACAGCTTCTCCTGCTCCCCTCTTTAAGGATTATTGAAGGTATGACCCTAGGTGTTGAGGAGCCCCTTATGCTCATCGTCTCCTATCCAGAGGAAACCTGTTTTTAAGCGTTTCTACGTGCAAAATCCCTAAAATAAGCTCCTCAGGGAGTTTTCTCCCAGTAAGTTTGCTCTAAGCCAACAAATTTTTCCAATAGTTCTCGGCATCTTAGAAGCCGCTCGAGAATGCTTTATACTGGACTATCCTATCCATTACTTCTACAAACTCTCTTTCTATCTCATGCTTCTTCTTCTCATATTCCTCTTTACTTATGTCTCCCCTCTCATATTTTTTCTGCAATTCTTCATATTCTCTTTCAAGCCTTTCCTTCTCTCTCTCTAAGCTTTTCAAACGCTCTTCAGCGTCTGGAGGTCCTATTAGGAAGACCATTCTTAAGCACCTAAGCCTTATTAATGTCCATGCCCACATACTGTTAAACTTTTATGTCAATGGACGAGTTCAAGCTTAAAGTGGTTTCAGGAGGCGAGGTTTTAGTCAGGTTTACAGTAAAAAGAGGTTTCTCCCCCAGGGTTTTCTCTGCTTTAAACAATCTATTGCCAAGAGTGGGTGTTGTAATAATCGGCGATACCTACGTATGTCTTAACATGGGGTTGAAGATTGGGATCGAGAAGATTATTACAGAGGCTTCTATCGGGGATGTAGGGTACTCTCCTCGTTTCCAAGGATTAATTTTCTTCACATCAGACTCGTCCGAATGTGGCCTTCTCAGGACTGCTCTCGTCGGGAGAATATCGACTCCGGTGGAGAGGCTTAGGTCTCTAAGAGAGGGTGATGTTGTTTCTGTTGTACGTGACTAGGCTGCTTGGGCAAAAGTGTAAAGCGGCAGCCTGTTTTCCTCGTTGACCCGCTTCAAAAGTCCTTTCTCTTCTAAACGTTTAAGAAGCCTTTTTGCTTCGCCGATTTTTAACCCTGTCTGAGTGAAAACCGCATATGGTGTTAGAACTTTCAACCCCTTTATCCTCTCTAAGAATTTCTCATCGGTCTCATTGAAAACATCTCCTGTCTTCTTCTCACTCCTAGACTTTTCGCTTCCTTCCTTCTTAAGCCTCTCCCTCTCCTGCCTCTTCTCCAACTGGCTTAAACGAAGCTTCTTAGACCCGCCCATTCCTCGCTATAAAGTTATTCGACTACCTCTAGATAAGTCTAACCCTAATTATGCTTAAATACCTTGTTGCCTTAATCTTACTTAAAAAGGGAAAGGGGAAGAGGGTTGAAACCAGATAGGCGGGCGTTAACTGTTGAGGAGGTAATGAGCTTCCCTATCTTAACAGTTAATCCGGATGAGAGTGTTAGAGCAGCAGTTGTTAAAATGGTTGAGCATGATATAAGCTCCTTAATAGTGGTTGACGAAGAGAATAGGGATATCGGCATAATAACAGAGAGAGACGTTATAGAGAAGGTCGTAGCTAAGAATAAGGATCCTGATTCAGTTAAGGTTAGGGAAGTAATGTCAAATCCTCTGAAGAAAATCAGCAGCGATAGCAGTATCATTGAAGCTTTAGAAAAAATGAGAAGAAGTAAGATTAAGAAGCTCGGCGTTGAGAGGGAGGGGAAGCTCGTTGGAATTGTTTCTGAAAGAGACCTCGTGTACGCAATACCTGCAATGTACGAACTGGTTGCAGTAACTTCAACGGAACGTTTACGAGGAGTAGTTAAAAAGGAAGTTTACGAAGGCTTTTGCGAAGAGTGTGGAATCTGGTCTGATTCGCTTAATGTGGTTGAAGGAAGGCTCCTGTGCGAAGACTGTATGGAAGATATTAGGCTAACCTCAGAGGATTAGTCTTGGCAAAAGATAGGGGAATAAGGTATATGAGGGGGCGTCCACGGAAAACGCCTCCTACCCATATTTCTAAGAACTCTGTTTTGAATTACGCATCGTTTCCTCCATTGCAGGTTACTAAGACAACGCCATTGTTTAGGCTTCTTGAAACAATGGTTGCCAGAGGCTTCAGGAGAATATTTGTAACAACTGCCAGCGGTATCCTTGAAGGAGTAGCAACCCCAATGGAAGTCATCCAATATTTATTCTGGAAGTCAGGGGAGAGTCTTGAAACACGGGTTTTAAACATTCTTTCTACCAGCGTCTCTAAAGTCATGCGTAAGGATATTGTCAGTATAAGCCAGTCTGCAAGCATGGTCGAATCCGTAAAGCTGATGAAGCAGAGGGGAATTAATGGACTGGCGGTTGTTGATGGCAGTTATGTGCTTAAGGCAGTTTTAACGGTTAGGGACGTGCTTGAAAAGTCTGGTTTCCCTCTAGGTAGCGGAGCTGTAAAAGACTATATGTCAAAATCTCCTGTATGCATCTCTATAGACAGGTCTCTGAGAGAGGGGATTGAAACGATGGTCGGCTTTGGGTACAGGAGACTCCCGTGCTTAGATGGACCTCGGCCAGTTGGGCTTTTCTCCTCACGTTCCATAATTAGATTTCTGGGAGGCAGGGAGTTTCTTAGAGAATCTAGTAAAACACTTGGCGAGCTGATGTCCATGGGCGTGGCCAGCTTCACGATTAAGGATATTCCAGTTCTTGATCCCGAAACAAGCATTTCGGAAGCTTGGGAAACTATTAAGAGGAGCAGCTACGGCTCAGCGCTCGTTATTAAATCAGGATCTTTAGAAGGCTTCATAACTGAAATGGACTTCCTTAAAGCCGTTGAACTTGAGCCTTAAGTTTCTGGTTGACAGTATGCATGGCTATGTTGCTAGGTGGCTTAGAATAATGGGTTACGATACCGTCTATTTGAACAATAGTGTTAAAGACAATGAGGCAGTAAGGCTCGCGTCCGAAGGGCGTATATTAATCACTTCCGATATTGAGTTGGCTAAGCGTGCTGAAGCCCAGGGAGTATTAGTGGTTATGGTTAAGGGTTTGAGTGAGCAGGAAGTTCTCAGAATACTAGTGGAGAGGTTCAACCTTATTTTTAGAGAAGACTCTTTAAGATGCACTGTCTGTAATGGCGAACTCAAAACCATAGGGTTGAATGAGGTTTTTAGTATGATTGGGTTTGTTCCCCGTGGAGTGGAAAAATTCTGGAAGTGTAAATCCTGCGGTAAAGTATACTGGAAAGGTTCTCATTGGCGAAACATATCGCGCCAGATATCAAGACTCGTCGCTAACGGGCAGGCTGATACTACTGTTTAATACTTAAATATCCTGCATCCCCGTATTTTTAACGGCAGATGAAAACCGCCTCAAAACCTGAAGACGGATGAGGATAAGATGGGCGGGTTGATGCCGTATTCTCATATTAGGCATGGGAGCTTATTAAAATCATATACGTAGTTTTCATGAAATTGAACAAGCATGTCGAAGTCTGTTTAACAATACTCCTGATATCCATCGTCCCATCCCTAATTGCAGAGAAAGTTTATACCGATTCCACAGTGGACGTGAGTCCTTCAAAGATCTCTATGTGCATTACTGGGATGCTATCTAATGGGGTACTTGTTGAGACAAACCTGGAGAATAAAATTCCCATGGACGCTTCAACAAACTTCAGGCTTGAATGCTTAAACTTTAGTACTCGAGACTCGACGCTACTTATCGTATACGACACGAGGATTTCTGAAGACGCCTTAGTGCAAGCAAAAAAAGTCGAGGAGATCGAAGGGGCATTTGACGGAGAGTGGTTAAAAAATTTAAATTTGCTAATTATTTTCTCAGTGGGCTTACTTCTACTAGCCTTTGAAATACTTACATCCAGAAAACGTAGTCAAGATATTATTAAAATGATTGAGAAAGAAGCCCCCTTAAAGGGCTCGGTAATCGATGAAGAATCTCTACTTTTACTCTCCTCTCAGAACCCAGAAGCCTACAGGAAGGCTGTCGACATGATTTTGAAGGGAGAGTTGAAAGTTAAGAGGAAAAAACTGAAAAACCTTAGAAAAGCCTTTTTAAAGATGATTAAAATCGTTAATTTTAGAAGATGATTTCTATTTTAGACTATTTTTAAATTAGTCTCACTCTCCAATCCACATGAACACTTGACGAAAACCTTTAAAAAACTTAACTAGCTTTAAAAATCCAAATTGCATAGTCGCGGAGCAACGCTACTACTGCTCTTTATTCTATCTCTATTAATAATAATCTCGCCGGGGATTACAAAAAGTGAAGCAGCCCCAACAATATGCTTTTTACGAGCCTACTATGCTTCTTTCGACAACAGTTTCTCCATTCAGCCTTCAGGCTCGTTCAACCCGGCAGGCGGTGTAGTAGAATTCATCCCCGGGTTTAAAAATAATTGCGTCAATCTCTCCGCGTCCCAAGGCAGCTCCGCGATTCTTGCTACAAGTCTAGATATAAAGAGTTCTTTTAAAACAAGTTTTATGATGAAGATAAGTGCTAATGTGGTTTTTAACTTCACAAGGCTGCGTTTAAAGCCGGCAGGCTCCACAGATTACTTTGAAGTAGTTTTAGGCAGACGAGATGGAAACATTGCTGTTTTCAAAGGGAACAGTGTGAGCAGGGGTGGGGCTCTTAATTATGGAAAATGGTATAATATCACTATAAACCTGGATGTTTCAGGGGATTATTTAACAGTATTAGGTAACGGTAGTCAACTCATCCAGGTTTCCACAGGAATCGCCCTTCACTACCTTACAGGAATCGAGCTTCAAATTGGAATCATGAATCCCTCAAGTAGTGTTAAAGTATATTTAGACGAGTTCTCAACGCTCGTCTCGCCAATAGTTTTCACGGATAAGCCTGTCTATACTTCTTCTAGCAACGTTCCAGTAAGGATTACGGGAGACCAGTTTCCCTCGCGAACAATGGAGATCGCTATACTCCGACCCGATGGTTCAACTATTGAAAAGCGCATCATACCAAGCGCTAACGTTAACAATAGCTTCATAAGCGGATTCTACGGATTCTCCTACCCAATCGGTTTGAGCAACCCTTCTCCGGGAACTTATACAATACGCGTAAACGGTAGCGGATTCAGAGTAGAATACCATTTTGGAGTCTGGAACATACCAAAGATATGGGAGCGTAAATCTATTATCCGTATAAGGGCCGGAGGCTTCGCACCAAATTCGTTTGTAACACTTTCAGTCAGGAACTCTACGCGAGAGATTCTAAGTCAAAGATTGAGTGTTAATCAATATGGAAATGTTGATCAGAACATGACTGTTCCGGTAAACCTTCAAATCGGTACCCTAAGAGTGTTGCTTGTTTACGATGGAACTTACGACTTTTCAAAAATGAGCGGGAGCACTGGTTTCATTGATGTTACTGTTATCAAGGCTATTCTAAACGTCACAGTAGTCACTGACACTAATACTTACGAGAGAGTCAGTCCGATAAGCATAATGGCATATGTAAAATATAAGGATGGTTCGACTCTCCCATGGAATGGTATAGTTAGGCTTAGTCTCATTTATAATGGGATTGGGAAGCAAACGGTGTATATGGAGTATGCATACGATGGTTACTGGTCTAAAACCATTAGACTCGGCCCCTCTGATGAACGTGGAGACTACTTGATTAAAGTTGAGGCTTCAGACCCGTATGGTAACTCTGGAACAGGAAACAAAACGATTACTATTACTATTGCTAGGCTAATAGTTACTCTCGTAAACCAGCTGGAGGAGAATTACCAGAGATCGACTAAGTTAAATCTTTCAGTAAACGTAAGGTATAAAGATGGAATCCCTGTGGACTCCGGAAAAGTTACTCTTGAAATGATTATGGGAAGCAGAAAGATTGGGCCGTTTCCCTTTGTTAAAACCAGCTCTGGCCAATGGATGATTTCCCAGAAAATCCCAATATCCGAACAGGCGGGGAGATGGGACTTGAAGATTACTGCTGTCGACGATTCCGATAACATGGGAGATCTTTCTTTAAGTATATCGATTGTCCCGGCAAAACTAGTTATTAGACTATTAGAGCCGCTTAACCATGATTTCTCCCGCACGCAGAGCGTACCTGTCAGCGTGGCTGTCAGATACCCCTCCTATGAGGCTCTTGGCGAAGAAAACAGTCTGGTTAATGCTTCTCTGATATACCCGGGAAAGGGTGTTGTTTCAAGTAAGCTACTCCGGTTTTCAGTAGGTGGCTGGCGTGGTGACGTTTATATTCCCAAAGATGCTCCGCTTGGAGAGTATGTTTTAAGAGTTTCTGCAAAAGATCTTCATGGAAACTACGGGTGCTTAAACAATACTATAAGGGTATCTAAGGCTATTCTAAACGTTACGATAGAGGATTTGAAAGAAGTATATCAAATCGGATTCGATGTTCTTCGCTTAAAATGCGTAATAAGATACTTAGATAATTCGATCATGAGTGAGGGAAATGTTACTGCAATGCTTTCCTCGAGTACGATAAGTACTACTGTGGTGCTGAAATACGACAACGGAAAGTGGGTGGGAGAATATAATATTCCAATGACAACCCCAACAGGCGACTATGTAATAAGTGTAATTGTTGCGGATCCTTATGGCAACACTGGGCTTGTAGAGGACACTTTTAAAGTGAGCAATCTCTACATCGTTCTGATAGTTGTAAGTATTGCAATTGCATTAAGTATCTCCGTCTCCATATTAATCTTAAGAAGGCGAAGGCCACGAGCACCACCATTCCCTATGGAAGAAGAGTATGACGTATACGGCTAGTAAGGCTTAATACTTTAAAATTTAGTGAAGAGTATACCATGCCACGTAGGGGAAGAATTGAAAGGGGGAAGAGGGGGACAACAATTCTCTTCAAAGCAGGGCGAGTACCTGCTACGGTTGATGAAATGTTCTCAAGGGTTTTCTGGAGAAGTCCACTGCTCGCCTCTGAGGCTAAGGCTTTCTGCGAGGAGCTGGTTTCAAGAGGGTCTTCTGGAATCAGCACTAAGGAGTGGAAAACTTGGGTTAGGAAGAGAAGGATTACTGTGGGCCAGTTTTACAATATGGTCAGGGGGCTTGTGGGAGCAGGTATCATAGAGAAGAGGGAGGGGTCTTGGCATATAAGCGCAGGATTCCTGAGGGAGCTTGAACAATTCATTATAATCTATACTTCTCTGACAAACTTCAAGCATAGGTTGAGCTAACGCTTCCCTCTCTTCTTCTTTTCGTTTTCAACTATTAACTTATCAGAAACTATTCTGACTACTAACTTCCCCTTTTTCTTCAATGGGAATGCTGAATCGTTTACTATCTTACTAGGCAAGTAAAGCATTATTGCAGAATAATTCCTGCCGCCAAGCTTCTTGTTTAGAGTATACAGCCTGGTTGGAGCCTCCTTAACCATTATCCTCTCTTTCGAGTGAAGGAAGGTATTAAAGGTTTATCTTAATCATCTGACAACTCCTCTTAGAATTTGAAACTAGTAGATACTCATTCTCATTTAAGCGATAGTGCCTTCGAAAAAGACTTGGACGACGTGATTCTTAGGGCTAAGGAAAGTGGTGTAGCGGTTATTATTGACTGCGGTCTCGGTAAAGGGGGCATACCAAGGTCGTTAAGTATTTCTGAAAAATTCAGGGGCTATGTTTACTCAACGATAGGCATAGACTATGGTGCACCATTTATAGAGGATGTGGAAGAAATAATGCACTTGATCTTGGACAATAGAGATAAAATAATTGGAATAGGAGAAGTAGGCTTAGATTACTATATTGTCAAGAAAAAGGATGAAAGAGCTAGGCTCATCGATTATTTTAAGGAATTCATAGACCTTTCAAAGAAACTAGACCTGCCTTTGATAGTACACTCTAGAAGTGCTGGTCGAGAGGCCATAGAGATACTTGTGGAAAGCGGCGCTAAAAAAGTCCTCATGCACGCTTTCGACGGAAAGGCTTCGCATGCTATGAATGGTGTCGAATCAGGATTTTTCTTCAGCATACCTCCTTCGGTAGTGAGGTCGCCGCAGAAACAGAAGTTGGTCAATAGGTTACCTATTGAAAAAATTCTTCTAGAGTCGGATTCGCCAGTGTTAGGAGTAAACCCCATGCAGAGAAACGAGCCCGCAAACATAATTTTCAGCCTAAGGGAAATAGCTAGGATAAAGAATCTTGACCTAGAGCTTGTTGCAGAGGAGACCACTAAAAACGCATGTAAGCTTTTCGGGTTGAAAATATGAAATGTTCTTCATAGGCATAGACCTCGCTGGTGTTGAAACTAGGCCGAGTGGATTTGCTGCATTAGACGAATCCATGAAAGTTGTAACGATGACTATATATGGTGACGGCGAGATTCTAAGAGAAGTTGATCGTTTTAAACCGGTTGTAATTGCCATAGATGCCCCCCTCTCATTACCTAAGGATAGGGTCAGTCTAGATGTTAGAAGTAAGGTTCACCTGAGGGAATGTGATAGGGAGCTGCTTAGGAGAGGCATAAGGTTCTTCCCAATAACCCTTGGTCCAATGAGGACTCTAACGAAAAGGGGCATTAAGCTAAAGAATATACTTGAGTCATTGGGTTACAACGTTATAGAGGTCTATCCAGGAGGTGCTCAAGACATATTTGGAATACCCCGTAAAACAGCCAGCATAGAAGGCCTCCGTAAGGGATTGGCCCGCCTTAGGATAAAGGGGCTAAGGGGCTTACGGTCCCATCATGAACTCGATGCAGTTACTGCAGCACTAGTAGCAAAAATGTTCTACGAAGGTGATTACGAGGCTTATGGCGACCCTGAGGAAGGCCAGATAATAATGCCTGTTAAAAAGAAATAGTTTAGGGGAAAGTTTATCAATCCTTCTTCTACTAGAGGGTTTAAAAGAGTAAAACTCATGTCAACGAGCCCGTATAGGTTCTACTCTATCAAGAGTAGGTTCGAGGAAATCGTTGAATTACTCCACCCTGTCGTAGCAGAGTGGTTTAGGAGGAGGTTTAAGGATTTAACTCCGCCTCAAGCATACGGGATAAAACCGATCGTCAATGGCGAGAATACTCTGATATCTGCACCTACTGGAAGCGGGAAGACGCTTGCCTGCTTCCTCACAATACTCAACGACTTAATAAAAAATGGTTTTGAGGGGAAGCTTGAAGACAAAGTTTACTGTGTTTACGTCTCGCCTTTAAGATCCTTAAACAACGATATTAGGAAAAACCTTTCACAACCCTTGGAGGAGATTAGGAAGATTGCAGAGGATAAGGGTTATGGTTTTCCGGATATAAGGATTCACGTAAGGACTGGGGATACTAAAACCTCGGAAAGAAGTAAAATGCTGAAGAAGCCCCCTCACATATTGATAACAACTCCTGAAAGCCTCTCGATAATACTTGTCGCACCCAAGTTTAGATCTTTCTTGAAAGAAGTTCAATGGGTAGTAGTAGATGAGATCCACGAGCTTTGCAGTTCGAAGAGAGGCGCACACCTTTCTTTGAGCCTTGAAAGATTAAGAAGTTTTTCAGGCAGAGATTTTCAGAGAATAGGCCTATCTGCAACGATACATCCTTTAGAGAAAGTGGCTGCTTATTTAGTCGGATATGAAGACGATTTCCCAAGGCGATGCACGATAGTGGATGTACATGCTTCAAAGAAGTTTGAGCTTAAAGTCATGTCTCCTCATTATGACCTTGTCCATACTCCCGCTGAAGAGCTCAGCAGAAGGATGTACAAGCTGATAAACGATATAATAAAGCGGAATAGGACTACGTTAATATTCACGAATACGCGTAGCAGTACGGAGAGAGTCGTATACCATCTAAAGAAGCTCAGGCCAAAGAGCGTTTTAAACGAGGATGAGTATGCTGCCCATCATTCCTCCCTCTCCCGCGAAGTCAGGCTCGACGTAGAAGACAAGTTGAAAAAAGGTAGGCTTAAGGCTGTGGTAACCAGTACTTCCTTAGAGCTTGGCATCGACATTGGTTACATAGATTGCGTTGTTCAAATAGGTTCTCCCAAATCGGTTACGAGAGCTATTCAAAGAGTCGGACGCTCAGGCCATTCGCTAGAAGCCGTCTCAAAAGGAGTTTTCATACCCATGGAAAGGGATGATCTGGTTGAAGTATTAGTAATGTCCAAGGCTGCCGAAGCCGGGAAGCTTGACGAAGTCTATATTCCAGAGAATCCCCTAGATGTTCTTGCTCAACACATAGTGGGAATGTCTATCGAGAAGAAATGGAGTATTCAGGAGGCCTATAATCTTGTTAAAAGGTCTTACAATTTCAGGAACCTTAGTCTAGAGGACTTTATGAGTGTCTTAAGGTATTTGAGTGGATATTACAGACAGTTGGAGGGCTATAAGGTCTACGGAAAAATATGGCTGGATGAGGAAGACGG
>JAWBXT010000014.1:0-20074 GCA_038867695.1 Thermoproteota archaeon | reverse complement strand
AGTATAAAGTATCCTATAAGAGCGTTCCTAATATCGTAAAATCTCAGAAGAGCACTTATTGTAGTAAACGGTATGGATAATACTATTGAGATGGACACTAGGATTAAAGCAGTTGCAATAATCATCATTTTAGCAGCATCTCCAAATAGCTTTAAAGCATCGATTAATGGTTGTCTCATCTTTATCACCAAGCGTTATTACAATAATTAAATAAGGTATATTAAGTTTTCAAACAACTTGGAAAATGTTTGAATGATCTAATTTCAGGAAGGGATTGCTACTCAATGTCTTTTATGTTAAAAACTTCTCTCCTGGCCTTTCTAATTAATGCAGTCAACTCTACGTCATGAACTTCAAAGTAGAGAGGCAGTTTTTCCAAGGGTGCATTGCTCAATGTTTCCACTGGGCCTTTAATTTCCTTACCGCTCCAGAAGTCAACCCAATTACCCTTGGGTATGTAAACAGTCCTCTCGTTGCAACCCTTCTCTAAGACTGGAGCTACTAAGAGGTTCCCAATTAGGTATTCATCATTTACGTAAGCACAATTATCATCCTCAGGATACCTTAGGACAAGAGGAGAAAGTATCGGCTCCCCATCCTCTTTAGCTATTCTAGCAAGAGAAAAGTAATAGTCTCCTAGATATGAGTGTAGTAGAGAGTACTTCCTAGCTATATCCACTGTCTCTTCATCATACGTCCATGGTGTTATTGAATATTCTACGATGGGCATGAGGGCGGCAGCTTCAACCCACCTAATGAAAAGTTCCTTGTCGCACTTATACTTGTACTGGTTTCCACCTATCATATCCGGCATGATATATGGATAACCCGTCATTGAAAGCGCTAATGCCTGTGTCACAGCAGCATACAGACCGTTGTCAAGCCCCCATGAAGACTCTTTATCCCCCTCCCGCGCGATTATTCCAAACCTCTGCACCAGATAACCTACGCGTGCTTCAGCCAGATTGTAATGGTTTTCGAATATGAATCTCAACCATTCGTCAGTATACTGGTTGGGAGTGATGTTACCGTATGTACGCCCTATTTTTATTGGTCTGACGATGCTCCCATTCTTTTTCACAAAGGGGAAGAAGTAAGCGTCTCCACCGTCAAACTTGAACCCGTCAAAACCGTGGTTTTCCTTTAAATCCTTAAGCTTTCCATCTAGCCATTTGCATGCTTCAGGATTGCTTATGTCGATTAGCCCTGCGGAACCGTTCCACCATGTCACTTCAGCGGGCTCGTCTTTTTCAGGGTCCCAAACCAGTAATCTTCTGCTTTTAAGAGGATCATAGCTTTCTGAATCGCGGTTTATGAACGGATGTACCCAAAGCGTTGTAAGAAAGCCTGCGTCATGTATTGCTTTAACCATCTTTTTCGGATCCGGAAACTTAGATTTGTCGAAGGTGTATTCGCCATACTTTTTCTCCCACCTATCGTCTATTTGGATAACGCTGCAGGGGAAATCGTGTTCCCTAATATCTTTCAAGAATTTCAAAACCTTATCTTGGTCAACTTCCTGTTTGTATTCAACCCACGTCGTAAATATCGGCTTAGTCAGAACCCTTTTATCAGGCATTTTCTCAGGGAGGCCGATTTCCCTCAAGACTCTCCTACGCACTTCTACGATGTTTTTGTCTACGAATATCTTATAGCTGAACGATTTAGTGTTCAACCCTCTTATGGTTAAACCCCTGTCGAACCTCGTGTCGAAAAGCTGGTAGTTATCGACGAGTATCGCAACACCCGTTTTGGTGAACCATAATGGTGGCTGAATATTTCCAGTTATGAACGGCCTCATTTCGATAACGTGAGAATTCAGTGGGAAGGCCTGAATAATGAGCTGCCCCTGCCCATACCACTGTGTCTCGCATGTAGAAACCCAGGTGTCAGAAATATAGTCAAACTCCGACTGGGCTTCCCATAACACGCTCAATAAACGATTTTCTAGGGAGAGTCTGAGTCTCGCATATGACTTAGTAGGGCTCCAGTAATTGCCTTCACACTTTAAGACTAGGGACTTTTCACCCTTATGCTCTACTTCAACATTATAGAAATTGCCTGCAACCCCAGAGTGTTCGTAATCAACTTCATTACTCAGCCTCTTTAAAAGGGGCGTGTTTCCGCGGTAAAGGGTAATAATTAAAGGCTTTGTCTGAACATTTATTAATACATCTTCTTCAGATATTGTAGTTGAACTCATCTTTTCCCATTTTTGACTATTATGAGAAAGTTAAAAATATTTTATGAGGCTTCTGGGGAGAAAAGTAAAACTACTGCATTGTAGAATGGTCAATAAGACGTCTTTTAGAAGCTAAAAGAAGCCTATTTGCATTCCTATTTTCTCTAAAAAATTGGCGATATTCGTGCTTATCTTTCCAGCAAACCTTTTGACTATAAGGGGGAACCCCCATCCAAACTGGATGAATCCATAATCCTCTTTGGATTCTTATTTCTGATATTTGGTTATATACTTGCCCCATTTCTACAAATCCTCGTTTCTTAAGAAAATTTTTTAAACATGTTTATGCATATTTCACTTTTAGGTGAAAGATTTGAATGCTCATAGTAAAAAGTGGTTAATCCTTGTATCAATGGTGTTAACTACACTATTATTGACTCCGTTATTCCCTCTAAAGGCGCAAGAGTACGTAAAAGAATACTTGACAGAGTACTACATAGGCTTCGAAGAGACCACTGTCCCAGGTCCCATGCCAGGGTGGGCTATATGGGAACGGGACTCTAACTTTGCGGGGCCTCTTGAGCCAGCAACAGAAAAAGCTCACAGCGGATTGCAGAGCTTAAAGTTAACTTATGATGCAACCAAAGGATTCCAATTTGGCAGAGTAAGATACGGGAATGACACGAATCCATTCCCTCTAAGGGGCAGGAGGGTCTCGGTATGGATTTACATCATGGATGTTGAAGGATTCACAGTTAACCTTTATACTCAAGAATTCGTAACGAACATGGCGACCCAATGGGAGATTGGTGAAAGGACACCAGTGCCTCCAAACCAATGGTTTAAATACGAATATTACTTCCCCCAAGACCTTGGAGATGAATGGAATCAGATCCAAAGACTTGGAATTAACTTTTGGCATCCGAGCGGTTGGTTCGATATTGCTACCATATATATTGATGATTTCGAAATAGCTCTAGAAGTAGAGGTGCCTGTAACTCCAACGCCTACCCCTACTCCGACTCCCACACCTGCGCCATCACCTACTCCAACTCTAACACCAACACCTACGCCAGAGATAACACCATCACCTACTCCAACGCCGACGCCAACGCCCACACCTACTCCGACACCCACACCAACGCCGACGCCTACTCCTACACCTTCGCCGACACCACAAATACCCATAGAACTGCTATTAGGTGTTGTTATTATTATCGTCGTAGTAGTAATCATAGCATACTTCGCTGCTAAAAAACGAAAGAAAACTAAGGTCTCGCAGCCTGAGTAGGCGGAGAAATCGGTGAAGAAAACTGTGATAGGAACCGAATATGAAGATACTAGCTTTTTTTCTACTTTGGTTTCTTAGGAGTTGCTTTTCTAACGTTCACAATCAAGTATTTACTTGGCTTTGGTATTCCGACAACTATCTTCTTCCTCCCCTTTCCTTTGAGCATTAGTCTAACTTTCTCTTCACGAGTCTCCCCGGGAGGGAGCTCCAAGGTTTTTCCTGCTATCTCCTCATTATCGCTCATTATTTTAATTGGAACAATGTCTGTGAGGGGACCATTATTCTTAAGCCTGACTGTTAGCATAAAAGGTTCTCCTGATTTTACTATTTTTCTCTCAGTCTTTGCGCTTAAACACTTTATTTCTGCAACTATTTTCTTCTCAATGTTTAATGATGATTGAAGCCTTATGTCTTCTGAGGATGCTCCCACCATTATTTTAAACTCTCCGGGCTCAACTATTCTCCTCATGTTTGTGTCGAAGAAAGCCAGATCGTCGGCTGTTAGGCTGAAGACAACTCTCTTACTCTCTCCGGGTTTCAATCTTACTCTCTGGAATCTCTTAAGCTCCTTAACTGGTCTAGCGACACTAGCAATAAGGTCTTGAACATATAGTTGAACAACCTCGTCGCCTTCTCTCTCACCTATATTGGTGATGTCGAAGCTGATTTCGAAAGGGCCTTCTTCATCCCGTTTTTTAATGCTCAAATTTTTGTATTCAAACCTTGTATAACTCAGGCCGTGTCCAAATGGGAAAAGCGGTTTTCCAGTCATGTCAACATAGTCGTAACCACGGCCTGTCGGCTTATAGTTGTAATACAACGGCAGTTGGCCAACATACTTTGGCCAAGTGAACGGTAGCCTGCCGCCCGGATTATATTCTCCGAATAACACTTCTGCAATGGCTTTCCCACCCTCTTGGCCAGGGTACCATGCTTGGATTATCGCCGGAACCTTTTCTATCCAATCTCCGGTTACAGCACTACCCGTCATTAAAACAACTATCGTCGGCTTTCCCGTTTTAACAACTTTTTCTATCAGAAGCTCTTGGGGCCTTGGGAGATCAAGCATAGCCCTGTCTTTCCCCTCTCCTTCCATTATCTCTGCGAAAACTATTGCTACATCAGATTTCTCCGCCAGTTTCACAGCCTCTTCTATTTCTGGAAGGGAGTTGGTTGAGGTAGACTCATCTATATAATTCCATAATAGGAATGCTGCAGCTTCATAAAGGTGCTCATAATACTCAATCTTAATATCGTATTGCTTTCCTCCCTCAAGATTAACAGTAACATTATTGACTGTAAGTGACCTGTCATACCAAGAGTCTATTAGCAGTTTGCCATCGAACCAGAGCCTGACACCATCATCCGTAGCCAAGGCGATTTCGTAGGTTCCGCTTTTCGGTGCAACGAGTTTCCCAGTCCAGCGGACCGAGAAATTATCATTAGGTAATGCCGGATCGGGTGAACCCATACCCCAGTAGAAATTCACCTGCGGGTCAACTCTGACCAGTACCGGTTTGCCACTTAGATCAGGATTATCATAGTATTCTCCAGTGAGGCCATGGTTTCCTTTTTCAGAAGCAGGGATTAAATACTTTGAGGGTATTGGAGTGTACTTCCCTATGCCGAAAGGACCGCTAGCATGATAGACTATTGTCTCCGGTTTCACACTGTTCTTAATTGCTTCTAATGGAGTAATGGCGCTTTTAGGAATAGTACTATAACCACCTAGTTTAACCTTATTCGAAGCAGGCCCTAGGACTGCTATTGTCTTGATTTTCTCCCTGTCTAATGGGAGTATCCCATTCTCGTTTTTGAGGAGAACTATCGACTCTCTGGCAGCTTGAAGTGCTAGTTGAACATGTTCTTCGCAATTGCAGAATTTATCAGCATCATCTGGGTTTACAAACGGATTGTCGAAAAGACCGATGAGGAATTTAACCCTTAAAACCCTTCTGACAGCCTCGTCTACAGCTTCTTCCGATATTAAGCCTTTTTCAACTGCCTTAAGAAGCGGGTCTCCGAATACGTATACTTCCGGAAGCTCCACATCAAGCCCAGCCTCTAAGGCAAGCTTTGCAGCCTCTTCTAAGGAGTTAGCTACACAATGCTTATGGAATATTCCTGCTACAGAACCATAGTCTGATACTACGAATCCTTGGAATCCCCATTCGTCTCTTAAAATCTCTGTCAGGAGCCACCTGTTGCTGGAGCATGGGGTTCCGTCGAGCGAATTGTATGCGGCCATAAGGGATAATGCTCCTGCTTTCACACATGCTTTAAAGCCGGGGAAGTAGATTTCCCTCAGAATCCTCTCTGAAAAATGTATCTCGTTGCTGTCTCTTCCACCGTCTCCCACGAAGTTTGCGGCGAAGTGCTTTGGTGTAGCTATAACCCCTTCTTCAAACATTGCTCTACAAAAGACTGCTCCCATTGCCGATGTTAGGTACGGGTCTTCACCATAGGATTCCTCTGTTCTACCTGCTCTAACGTCCCTAGCGATGTTGACGACTGGCGAGAGACACTGGCGAATGCCCCTGCTCCTAGTCTCTCTAGCTATTGCCTTGGAGACTTTGTAAACCAGCTCCGGGTCCCACGTGGCAGCCAAACCTATTGCCTGAGGAAAGCTTGTAGAGAACTTTGCTACACAACCATGCAGACACTCATCATGGATTATAGCAGGGACCCCCAAGCGTGTCCTCTCTATCAATTTCAACTGGAGCTCGTTAGCTTTTTCTGCTCCTTCTCTTGCCGGTAGATGTCTATTTATGAAAGATAAATTGCCTACGCCTTCTTCAGGTATTTCCATGCCAGACCTGAGTTGGGCAAGCTTCTCCTTAATGTTCATTCTCCTAAGAAGGTCTTCGACGCGTTTTTCAACGGGTAGCTTAGGGTCTTCAAAGGGGTCTTTAACACCATTCTTATTGAAATCTATCCAATCCTCGTGGTATATTGCACGATTACCTACGTTGAGTGGAATGTAGAGCTTTCTTCTCATGAATACTTGACTAGACAAAAATCAGTATTTTTAAGGTTTTTAAAATCCAAAGAGATACAGTCAACAGACAAACCAGTATATATTTTTGTTCATTTTTATCAAAAATCAGTGTGGTCGAAACCAAAAATTTCAGCGTTCCCTACATAACACGCACGGGCAGTTGCATTATTGTAAGCTTAATGTAAAGAGAAACCAGAATCTTATTTTTTAGGCTTTTGGTTAAAGGCGAATCTTCAAAGCTTTTACGCCTCTTGCTGGAGTTATTAGGGCTCCCAGTACATCGGACTTAACCATACCCCCTTCAACCGATTGGACTTTACTTACATTCCTAAGTAGTATCGACCAGTTATTAGACTCGCCATCCACCATTACTTGGATATTCCCCCCAGTCCTGCTGGCTTCGATAGTCATAGCAGTAGTGCCAATGGCTGTTGGCACTCTTGCGTGGGTACTTAGGCCCTCCTGCAGTTCGAATATATGAAAGATTACTCCGTCAGCGTAATCATAATCAGGCCTCTTATCGTTTGCACCTACAGGAATAATGCTGCCTGGTCTAACCATTAGCGGTAGGCTGAGATAATCGTGTTTCTCCCGTATCCAACATCCGCCTTCAACAATTTTGTTAGTTATGAAGTTTGTCCACCTTCCCTTAGGCAGGTAGTAATCAACAATACCGTCAGAGGAGAAGATGGGGGCAACAAGTAATGAGCCTCCAAGCATGTACTGGCGGTCAAGATAATCGCAAGTAGGGTCGTCAGGAAACTCTAACATCATTGCCCGCATTACCGGTATCCCTTTCTCATGTGCTTCGCATGCAGCGTTGAAAATATAAGGCATCAGGCGGCACTTAAGTTTTGTAAAGAACCTTAGAACATCCACAGCCTCGTCATCAAACAACCAAGGTACGCGGTATGAACCACTACCGTGTAGACGGCTATGTGAAGATAGGAGGCCAAATGCACACCATCGCTTATACAGGTCGGGGGAGGGGGTGTGCTCGAAGCCCCCAATATCGTGACTCCAGAATCCGAATCCTGAAAGGCCTAGGGAGAGGCCTCCCCTAAGGCTCTCAGCCATCGACTCATATGCTGAAGTAGAGTCTCCCCCCCAGTGAACCGGGAAGCTCTGGCAACCAGTTGTTGCTGAACGGGCAAATACGATAGCCCCACCCTTGCCGAATTTTTCTTCTAAAACTTCGAAAACAGTCTTGTTGTAGAGGTAGGAGTAGTAGTTATGCATTTTAAGAGGATCTGAACCATCGTGATATACTACATCTACAGGAATCCTTTCTCCGAAATCCGTCTTGAAGCAATCTACCCCCATGTCTATAAGCGTGCGTAACTTGTCTTGGAACCAGCGGCGTGCTTCAGGATTCGTGAAGTCAACTATTCCCATTCCCGCCTGCCAATCGTCGGTTTGCCAAATATCCCCATTGGGCTTCTTGAGCAAATAGCCCTTCTCAACAGCCTCGTTAAATAACTCGGATTGTTGAGCAATATACGGGTTTATCCACACGCAAATGTGTAATCCTAATGATTTCAGCCTCTTCAACATTTCTTTAGGATCCGGGAAAACACGATCATCCCATCTAAGGTTGCACCAGTGGAGAGCCCTCATCCAGAAGCAGTCGAAGTGGAAAACATGTAGAGGAATATCCCTCTCAATCATCCCCTTTATGATATCTGTGACAGTCTTCTCATCATAATCCGTGGTGAATGAAGTAGTTAACCATAATCCAAATGACCATGCTGGCGGTAATGCAGGTCTTCCCGTTAGGGCAGTATACCGCGTTAAAACCTCCTTGGGGGAAGGCCCGTATATCAGGAAGTAATCTAAGTATTCTCCTGGTACGCTGAATTGTACTCGTTCAACGTTTTCAGAAGCTATTTCGAATGAGACTCGTTCAGGATGATTTACAAATACTCCATATCCTCTATTAGTTATGTAGAACGGTATGTTCTTATACGCGTGTTCGCTAATCGTCCCAGCATCCTCATTCCACATCTCAACCGTTTGACCGTTTTTCACAAAAGGTGTAAACCGCTCGCCGAGGCCATAAACACACTCGCCCACACTTAGAGAAAGCTGCTCTCTAATGTACCTTCCTTCAGGAGTATCCATGATTCCCATTGCTCTCCAACCGCTGCTGGTAACTACCTTATCACCATCCATGAAAACGACTCTCCAACCGTCTTTTGCAACACCTACTGTTAATCGTCCACTCGTCAATGTTGCTTTCTGCGCATCTTCACGTATTTCCACTTTCGTCTCGGGATCTGTGTTTATTTGGAAAACGGGTTTCGCAGGCTTTTTTCCCTTATGATGATAAATCTGCACACGAATAACATTTGGCATTGGTGATGAGAAACGGACAGTTAATAGGGGCATGCCTATGGTGCTAGCACGGTGAACTATATTCCTGGTTGCACCGTAAACCGTCAACGAATCTGGCTCAGTATCCACCTCGTAAACTTGAACAGGATAATAAGGTACAACACCTGGACGCATCCTCCAAAAACCCTCAGTGAACTTCATACTTGCTCGTGTTAAACGGCATAATCCATATTATAAGTCTAACTTTTAAGCTCCAAAAATGCCTAGCAATTCATTAAAAATTGCCGTAAACTTTAGTTAAATCAGCCTTTTGCTCCTTAAGCTTATCGGTTATGTATGCGAGTATTAAGAATGCTCCTAACAGTGTTAATAACAGGCCTGATAAAAACACTATAGAGGGGCCTGTCCGCGTTGACTCTTCCCCTTTAAGCAAGACTGTTTTTTCAAGCAGTTCCTCACCTTCTCCGAAAACTCTTACCAAAACTTCCTTTTCCTTTGTTACGTGAATTGGAAACTTCACCCAGTTTTCTTCTCCAGGTTTAAGAACAATCTTCCTAGCTTGCTCACAACAAGGCTCAGACAAACTGACTATGAAAACCCCTTCTTCAGTACCAATGTTTCTAATCCTCAGCCACAGTGTAGAAGTAGCATTAGAGAAGAATACCCTAGATACCTCAGCCTTAAGGCTCTTAACGACCTTAGAGAACGTAACCCCAGGGATCTCAAGAGTTAAAACATAATTGTCTGGAGCATCGGGCTCGTTTAAATTAATCCATTTAAGAAGGTTTTCTTCGACGAGTGAAGGAGGTTTCGCCCATGTTGGCTCTGTTGAAAAGTTAAGCAATCTAACATTCCCAGTAAACTTTATCTCCATGACATCAATCCAACTACCTGGGCTTCTCAAAGTGAAGTAGTCCACTATAGAGACTTGGTATATGTCTTCCCCGAGCTTCATAAAGCCGGACGTAGAGTTTAGAAAAATGTCAACGATCAATACTAATGCCCCCTTAAACTTCTCCATAACCCCCGGCGTACCTGTGTTTGAAAAAACTTCCTCGTTAGGATAAAGAGACGTGTGGGAGACAATATTATACTTTGCTTTAGATGGGTTTGACGTAAAGAAGAGAATAACAAGGTTGATCATCGACTCTTCTTCGTCGATAATCTCATTTATAACCTCCTTATCAGAGATTAGGCTTTCACCTTTAAAGTCGAAGGGGTGCTGCTTCAGAGTAACTCTGGCAATCCCTTGCTCGGTAAATTCAACAACCATATTTAACCCAATTAAGAAATCCTGCTGAGGTCTAGCAATAATTATTGGTGAAATCAATATGAATATAAGCATGGTCGACACTGCTGCTCTTCTAATTCTCAACTCTGGATCCTCCTGAAGGTAAAGTACAATGCATCTATTTCTAGGAACATACTTCTGCAATACGATATTGTTGAGCCTAGGAAGCTCTTCTCTTCAAAACCGTATTTTATATGGTACTGAGTGAAGTTTCCTATTTTGACAGCGTCTCCTTCGAGAAGCTCGACGTCAACCCATCCCACTTGAGGCACATATATCTGAGGCCAGGCGTGACCACCCCAGTTATCTGAAAGCTCTAGGCCTCGATCAGTTACCTTGATCCACATCGTTACAACATCTTTATCCTCAAGAAGATAAATGCCGTGTACAACTCTTGAGCGGATGCCAAGTATCCTAGTAAGTGTGACAAATACGTCGGCAACTTCTTCACAGTCTCCGAAGACTTTCAACTTACCGTCTTTGATTATTAATGCCTGCTCGGCTCCCCTTCTATATATCGGCACATATATTTTATTGTTTATTATCCATTTACCGATTGCTTGAGAAGCCGATACCGGGTCCCTAGCATTAAGTCCTATTTCTTTAGCTAGTGAAACGTATGTTTCATTCTCGACAGCCCAGTATCTTTTGCCACCCGTATTCTCTTCGACCTGCGGAAGATTTAGCCATGGAGCGTTCTCGATAAAGAGACTGTATGCTTCAACAGTTACTTGAAGCGTTGTATTAATCCACGTTGCTCCACCAGCCGGAAGAGTGATGTTGAAGATAAGTATTTCAACACCGTCCTCACCGCTTTTCATGTACAAAGGCTCCATGCTGGTTTCAACAAGCCTAACAAATTGATTACTCGCATTAACGGGAAGCCAAGTATAGACGAGATCGATAATAGTATTATTAGAAGGGTTCTTTATAAGAAAGCTCTGGTTTAAAATATACGTGCAATTGTGTCTTTCAAGATATTTGATGTGAAACTCTTTAGAAGCAATTATACTTGTACCTTCTTGAAAAGACGGATGCTGAGTCAAAAGAGACCAGAATAATATAGCAATACCTGCAATTGCTAAAACTACTCCTGCAACAAGCTTTCCAAGCTGCAATTTAAACTAGCAGAAACGTTCTTCTTTTTAAACTTTCACTATTCTATTCCTTGAAGATAACTGTTCTCCTCTTAAACGAAAACTAAATATTTACACTCATGTATCGTACAGAGTTTCTAAGCATCGGTAAAAATGGAGACTTATGGATAATCAGTCGCTATAATTAACGTTGACGCTCAGACTGCTTCCTTCAATTAACAACACTTCTTCTTCAAACACTACTTCAACCTCACTTCCCCTACATAATTGTTCGCATTTGATCTTTGAACTGTTTAAATACGTCTCTACCGAGCCGGTTCTGTTTCCAAGTTTATCTAAAATTATCCTCTTAATTTTTAGAGGATTTTTAACTAGTTTGATTTCTACTTTCTGACGATGATTCTCAAAAACTTGTACAAACTCTCCCCATGATCCCGCTATTGTGAAAACTCCTTTGAAACGTTCTCTATTCATTTTCGGTTTAAATTCTAGCGTAAAGTTAAAACCGTCATAAACCAACCCCTCGAGAGCAAGGAGAACCTCCCACGACACCATAGACCTGTAGTAATGCCCGCCGCATTCGATGTGGTTCCAGAGCATGCCGTATCTGCTATACTTATCATAGAGTTCTTTGAGTATCTCCATTGCTTCGTTAAACATGTTTTCACGTATCATTTGGGCGGCAACCGCGAGCTCTACACCTGTCCAGGAAGTATCCATTTGGCATCCCACCCTGTACGGAAGCCCAGTACTATTTTCATACTTTAAGTCGCCATTTACAGCAGGCCTCTTACCTTCTGGATATGCACCATTAACGAGGCCCTCGCCCTTTTTGAAACATTTTTCGAATATGCTTTTCAAGGTTTTCCTAATCATTTCATTGCTAATTGGGAGAGGCAGCTTGGAAGAGTAAGAATATAGAAGACTGACGAGTTGAGCAGCCATACACGCATTATCTTTCATGCCGCTCACGGGATCATTCCAGAGGTTAAAGTAATCTCCATTCCAGAGTAGTTTAACTAAGTTTTCCAAAGATTCTTTCCCTATTTTTCCTATTTCACTCCCATAATCATTCTCTCCCATGAGGAAAGCAGCCTTCTCCATAGATGAGGTAGCAGTGATCCAAGCCAATCCTGCATAGGCTGATACACCTAGAAAGCTCCAAGCGTCGAAACTTTGGAATCCAAGCGGTATGAAAGTATACCCTTGCAAAAGTATTGAACTTGCTACTCCAAGCATTTCAGGAGGCTTGCCAAGCATCTCATTTACTGCTCCAAACGATTCAAAACCTGATGAGGTAGTGTGATAAGGAAGCTTGAGTCCTGTAATATCGTCTCTAAGAACACATTCCATCGCATCCTTCATATTGCCCCATAATTTTCTGAGGAAGTTTACGTCACCAGTCCAAACAGCGTCTCTAAAAGCTATTAGAACGAATTTTGGCATTAAGTCAACCATATGGTACGCATCGGGGGTTTTAAACGAACCTGTGAAGAGATGTGGAATCCTGCCTTTTGGATCCTTGCCCGTCCTAGCAATTATTTTAGAGATTGTTTCAGAGAATTTGTCTCTAATAGTAACAATGGAGAAGTCTTTTTTAACCGCCTCCTTGAAGAGACCCATGTTTTCAGGATAGGCTAATGCATACAGTTCGTAGTATGGGAATAAACCCGGTTTAAGCTGCCAATCAGCATGGTGTATAAGCCAGTTCTTCTCCAGCTCCGGGAATAGTTGAAGTATCATCGAGGAACCATAGAAGCCGACATCAAGCGTGTTAAGGCCGCAGCAGCCATACCCCTCCCATATTCCGAAAACCATGTCCTTAGTATAGTATGTTGATTTGACAAGTGTAGTTATTTGCGATGCTACCAGTTCTATAAGCCAATCCTCTATGCTTGTAGAGTAAAGGAGGTCGTGAAATAGCTTTGTGTAACCGTAAAGATAATCGTATTCTTTTGAGACGTACTCAGCTACTTCGAGTGAGTCTCTAAACCAGTTCTCATAAGCATGTCCAATCCTCTCGTTGAAATTATCGAAAGACCCTGGGAAAAACCAGGACAATATTAGTATGGTCTCAGCCTCTTTGGCGAAGGCGAACTTCCTGCAAACAATACCGTAAACCTCCCCGCTATCCAGACTCTCGTAGGGACCGTTAACAGTCCCCTCACGCCTTATGTTAACCCAGAGCCTTGCAAGCTGGTCGCTGCTCTTAGGCACACCTACTCTAGCTGACAATTCTGACCTAGGGCCTAAAGCTAAGAGGGTCATGGAGCCTCCTTGAAGAGAATGCATTGAGGGGGTGTTCTCTCCAGAGTAACATAGTGCTAAACCGGTGTCTTTTATTTCAAATACCTTGCTAACTGCTTTAGCATTATTGACCTTAAAAGCCATCGGGTTTTTCAAACCTGCTACTAGAGATACTTCAAGCTCTTCCTCAGTCTTGTTCGTAAACCGGATTCTCATTAAAATAGCTGGTAAAGCCGAGTTTTTAATATCTCCAGGTATAAATGAAGATAATACTTCAACGTCAATGATTAGAGGAAGGTCCTTATCCTGGAATCTTAATAAAGCGAATGGGGGCTCGCCTCTAAACTCTATTGAATCAACTGGCCTTACCCATGGTATTGTGTATGGATTTCCACCAGGACCGTAAACTATTGGAGTATGTAATGCGGCGAAGCCTCGGTCATACCTGTTTACACCGGCATGGGCTCCGAGAAGCCTTATCACGGGCTCACCGTTTTTAGGCTTAACCCTGACAGCTATGAAGAAATCATTATTATCCATATATTCGAGCTCCTTATCCGCGTTTCTAAGCGCCCAAGCACTGTTGTTGAAAATATGCCATTCGTAGAAGCATCCGTCTCCCCTCACCTCTATGGAACCTGTACCTATTCCCCCTAATGGTATACCAGACAAGTTACTGTAGCTAAACCTTGTTTTCATGGCACATGCAAAATATTGATGGAATTTAGGTTTTTCCTTTCTTCCGTAATTCCCATTAAACCGGGACTAGAAGCCTAAATTTGTTGAAAAGATTGTAAATCCACAATCCTCACAATTGCCATAATAATCATTTCAACTATTAGACTTCGAACACAGCCTTCATGCAAGTTTCTTCAGAATTGTCTATAGGTTAGCACTCTTAAGATGTTTTACTTATAGAATAGGATGCGTCTTTCAACGGTTAGCTTAGGGTCTTCAAATGGGTTTTTAACGCTGTCCTTATTGAAATCAATACGGTCTTTGGTATATCTCATGATTGCTCAACCAAGCGAAAATTGCTATTTTAAGGTTTCACGTTCAAAAAGATACAGTCAACGGTTAGCATGCTATTTGTATCAGTGTCGTCTCACTGCCTTCAGTATTACTTGATATTACGAATCTCAAATCTATGCGAGCTTCACTCTCAGCATCTAAAAGTATAGAGTTATACATAACTCCCTCTTTTTTAAGGTCTATTACTCCAATTACAATTGATGTGGCAACGTCTATCATAATCAATTTTGCTTCCTTAATCGGATCTTGAAAAGAATTATCCACTATGAAAGTTATATTGCATGCATGCGTATTAACATTAACAATCCTAATAAGATCCCTATAGTAGGTCACTCCTCTTTTCGATGGATGTATAACTACTGATATGCCACCATCTTCCTCAAAATCAACTATTATCACACTGTCTAAGTCTGCCATGCCTGCATTAGTGCCTTTTTTAAAAAGTAACTTGCGGCCCTCTTCAAGACCTACGGCCACTGGATAGTATACGAATACAATAGCATTAACTATAGAAACAGCTAGAGAGACTAATACAGTTACGGTAATCAGTTCCTCAACATGTTTTCTAAACTTATACATAACAAGTTAAAGAAGTCAAAAGTTGCTTTTAGGCTTTTATACCATAATGATTCTACCCTTTAGTTAGATGTTTGTAATCTTTTTAAGCTGTTCATCAATATGCATGAATATTAGGGAGGTGCCGATTATAATTAAGCCTAAAATGTCGAGAAATAAGGCTTTTTTCAAGAAACCTCTTTAGAGAATTTGCCTCTACCGAAGAATTCATACAATGGGTTTTGAGAGGCTATAGCATATGGGAGCCGTCGCATGTTTCTGCTGTGTGAAGCTCTGAAAAGCCTTCTCTGCAGGTTGCAAAATCCATCGAGAGTTCTTGAGCAGCCTCTCTTACTCTCGAAACAAGGTCTCTCCTAAGCTTCTTTGGGAGGTACCTCGACCTGCCTATGCGCTCACCCTTGGAATAGAGCGTTTCAATCTCCTCTTGGAGCTCTGGGAATGTTGCCACAACTCTGGAAAGATTATCTGGCCTAGCCTTGTAGGTTGATGTTGTAACCTGTTTCACACCGGCTTCATGAGCTGCTTTTAGCAGCATGCGGATGGAATCCACATCATCGTTAACCCCAGGAATAATCGGATCAAGCCTTACCAAGGTCGGGATTCCAATCCTGCTTAGAGCTTCAAGAGCATTCAGCCTCTTAGACGGGGGCGGTGCATTGGGCTCAAGCCTTTTAGCAATGCTTTCTTCAAGTGTAGTTATAGTTATGCTTACGCAAACCTTCCCCTTAGATAAAATGTCGACGTCCCGTACTATGATATCTGATTTGGTAACTATGAGAACCTTGAAGCCGTTTTTGATAAAAATTGGAAGAACTTCCCTCATTAACAAGTTTTGTGCTTCCTCAGGTGTATATGGATCAGAACTATTAGATATTGATATTGGCTTGTTCTTATCGAGCCTTTTTAATTCTCTTTCAAGTTGAGTGGGAGCAAAGCTTTTAGCCCTAGGTTGGAATGCCCTTGGAATATATGATGTTATATAACAGTAAGTACATTTATGTCCACAACCCGTGTAAGGTGAAAAGCTGTATTTTTCCGGGCATGTACAGAGCTTACCGTGCCATGGGTCGAAAGGAGTGATGAATACCAACCTTAACCCCTTCAGAAATAATTGGATGCAAGCAGAGATAAAAGTCTTTAACGATTTTGCTCACATTTCTAAAATACAAAAACTGTTAAAAAGAAAAATGGCTTAAATTTTAAGATGCTTAAAAATGTATTTAAGGGTTTCCGTGTAATTTTCAGTCCCACTCCGATGTTCCTGATGGCAATTATGAACCCTTAGCGACAACGTTTGTCAACTGTTTAGAAGGGGATTTCCGATTTACGATGCATGGTGTTATACAACAAAAACGTGTCTTCCAAACACGGTCTATGCCACAATAATAGCTGACATATGCCCAAAGAGCGGGTCATTTGTTGACTATCAATGGGAGGACTGCCTGTCTAGGTATGGCCCAGTAAGTTACTTTGACCCTGTTTACGGAATTGCTTATAGAAATTGGAGGTGTGGGCCAGATTGAAAGCTGATATAAAAATTGCTCTGAAGATCATTACCGTATCAGTCCCATTATTCCTCCTAATGATATTCATAGTAATGAACTTCTGGCATATGGATCCGAATAATATTTGGTTGGAATCATCTTTGGGCCAAGAATACGCTTTTAAATACTTTAATAAATACTTTAATAATACTGCTTCGAAAGGCGTGCGAGATTTCTAGCTTTCGAATCCAAGCAAATGGATTTCTCATCTTTAACTAACCGAAAATAAGAGCCATAATCATCTTATCTTGCCATTAGAGTTTAATAGTTTTACACATATTTTGCAAAAATCTCTTTAAACTTTTTATCCGCATAATAAACTATTTTTTCCAGTTCCTGTTTATCCCTAGCTTCTGCTGTTAGTTTTACTTGCGGAAGAGTATTTGAAGCCCTCAGGATAAACCATCCTTCTTCGAGCTCGACTCTAACACCATCCAGAGTTATAATCTTGTGTCCAGCTTCCTTAAATAAAACGGTTAAATCATCAATTACTTTAAACTTAATCTCATCTGGCACATCGTAATCTTTTTTGAAAGACTCATACCTGGGCAGCTCCTTAATCAATTGCGAGAGTTTTCTTCCAGTTAGGGTTAATAGCTCAGCTACTTGGAGCGTTGCAAAAATAGCATCATCTAAACCATATATCTCTCCAAAGTAGAGGTGGCTGGATATTTCTCCGCCAAATCGAGCTTTTTCGGAAAGCATTTTTTCAAGTATGAAAGTATGTCCAACCCTACTCATAACTGGGATAACACAGTTTTCTTTACAGACCTCGTCGACAAGCTTAGAACAGCTTACTTCATAGATTATCTTCTCTCCAGGCCTATTCTTTAAAAGGTGTTTTATGAAAAGTGCTAGCATTACATCTCCCCGTATGACATTACCCTCATCGTCTACAAAAAGTGCTCTATCACAGTCTCCATCATATCCCACTCCAAAATCATAGTGATTTTCCTTAACCATTCTCCTTAAAATCCTAAGCGATTCCTCCGTTGGCTCTGGAGATCTAAATGGGAAGCTTCCGTCCGGACAGTCGTTTATAGAGTCCACATCGAGTCCAAGCTTACGAAGTATTCTACCACCTGTTTTAGAGCATGAACCATTTCCAGGGTCTATTAGTATCTTAATCCCGCTTAACTTATCTCCGAATATTTTAAACAAGTATTCCTCGTATTCCTCAAGAATTTCATTGCTAACGTTCTTCACAAAACCTTTAGAAGCTGTCTTCCAAGATTTTTCATCTATTATCTTCTTAACCTGCTCTAGGCCTGAACCCATTCCGCAAAGCTTAGCGTTCTCTCTGCATAGCTTAAACCCGTTCCATTCCGGTGGGTTGTGGCTTGCAGTCACAATAACACCACCGTCTAGCCTACGGTGTGCGACAGCGAAGTAAACCAATGGTGTCGGCACTAACCCCATATTGAAAACATTCGCACCCGTAGAAACAATACCCTCAATAAGCGCAGCAGCAAGGCTATTACCACTCTTTCTAACATCCCACCCCACCGCAATGGTTTTTCCCTCTCCACCCAGGTAGGTGGCGAATGCAAGTCCTATTAGCTTAGCATCCTCCTCGACAATGTCCCTTCCATAAACTCCCCTTACGTCATACGCTCTGAATATTTCACTCTTCAATTCTCATGGAGAACTATTAAAAACCAAGATATAAACTGAATGTTGTTTAGATTTAGAGAAATTAGGCTTCCTAAGATGGTGGCGGAGGAGGTGGTGGAGGAGCCTGTACTGGAGTTTTAGGTCCTATTGCAAGTTGTCTTATAGAGGTTACGAGTGTCAAACATGCTGTTACAATGCTAATTATTCCAGATATTCCCAGTAGTAGAAACCCCGTAAAGATCAGTAGGGCGGAGTAGGCTTCTCCGTATAATGCGAGAACGCTATTCAGAAGGATTGAACATCCTGGCAGGTTGCTCACATACGGTATTCTCGATATGGGTGTGGATATGCTAAAAGCTGAGAGAGCTGAGAAATTCAGGTATACGATGCCAGCCGAGAAAACAATTCCCACAACGGAAAGTATGGAGCCTAGCACAGCCTGTTTCAAATCCTCTTGCACAATGGGCATGGAGAACATTACAGCACAGAGTCCAAGGATTATTATTGACGAGACCTCTATCGTTAGTTCTGAAAAGAGTAACCCGTTAACCGGCTTGTATAAAATATTCCAGTAAGCGACGAAGTATATTATGACTATTGAGATAAGCATTATTATTGCGCCAATGAACCTCGAAGCTTTATCACGATATCTTCCTAAACCTATGAGGAGCAATACTGAACCTGCGACTCCGCAGGCAGGAGAAAATGGCGACTGTCTACTTACAAAAGCTGAAACCGTGGAGCCGAGCCATAGGAAGAGGAGCATTAACGAGAATGCAGAAACAGAGGAAGAGATTTTATCAAGAGTTAACGATCCTTCCTTCGCTGATTTAGCATTTCCAACGATTGTTGAGCCAAAGCCCACTCCGAAGAACAATCCTATGAATATGAAGATTAGAGTAACGATTCTCCAAGGGGGCATATTGACCAGATAACTACTGAGAAAACCTGTTTGAAGTATTCTTAAAACCATTTCCACGAATATGAAAATTATTCCAAGGAACACTAGCGAATATCCCGTACCGAAGGCAAAACCAGCGTAGTATCCTATGCTCTTAACCTGAGAAGTTAATGGAGTTATTTCCTCCTGTGTCTTCTCTTTACTCATGGTTCCCCAGCCTATTAATTTCAGCATATAAATCTTTTAAACCTTTTAGTAATGTATTTTTAAAACAATAAAAATCTGATTTAAATCGCTAATGTTCAACGAATTTATTACTGTAGCAGTTCATGAATACAATATCGTTAAGCCTACGCTTAGGAACATGGAGAACGCCCTTTTCATCCTTCCAATATTTAACATTCTCATCTTTCATTTCTTCAATAACAGGTTCTTCAGCCATATAGCCTAGTGCTATAACAAAACATATTTTACAATATTCAGGTATTGAAAGTATTTCTCTAAGCCTATCCCTATCTACAGAACCAATCCAGCATGACCCAATCCCTTCTTCCCAAGCTGTTAGAATCATGTTTTCAATCGCTGCTGCGCAATCAATTTCTCCTCCTTCGCTTGCTTTCCTCGTGTTAACCAATACGACAACGTATGCAACTGGCCTCTCGCCCTCTTTTGGAGTGCCCTCTGGAGCAATATACCTAGCCCATTTTAACGTTGAGAAAACACTATCTAAAAGCGACTTATCAGTTACTAAGATGTATTCGCATGGTTGAAGGTTTCCTGCAGAAGGCGCAAGCCTAGCAGCATTCAAAAGCTTCAAAAGTATTTCCATTGGTATTGGCTTCTGAAGAAACTTACGAATGGTTCTACGCTTAATCGCAGCCTCATATACGTTCAAGGTTGCTAAATATCTAGAATATGCTCGAATTTAAGCTTACACATCGTATTTATCATAAACTTGAGGATAATC
>JAWBXT010000013.1:0-21461 GCA_038867695.1 Thermoproteota archaeon | reverse complement strand
TGAGGAAGGCTACTATTGGATAGAGGATCCGATAGTCAAGGAGGCTGTTAGAAGAATAAGATAGCGATTTCGATAAAACTTATTCTCGTTCCCGTCTTAAGCTTGTACTGACGTAGTTACTGTTTCCAACGCTTTGTAAGGATAGTGTTCCCGTGGGTTCTCGGTCTTGTTAATCTTCATAAGTATGTGCATTATACTGCATAGAAATTCAAGCTTTTTGTGCAGTATGATTGTCAATAGGGTACTTATGTGTACTCCTGTTGTTTGCAGGCTCGTTCCTGTATTTGAGGAATCTTTATCGTAATCTTTCAAGTAGGGCTGATAATAGGGTTGCAGGAGTGTGCACGGGGCTGGTTGCTACGTTTCTCGGTCTCATAGCTGTGATCACGATGTTTTTCAACCCGGCATGTGTTTTTCCGTCAGTCGGACTAGTATCTTGGGGACTGCTTTCATTCTATACTTCTCTTAAACGCTTAGAGCCTTCCATGAGACGGAGGATAGTCGCGTCGGAAGCGATGATGCTGGCAGCAGCCTTCTTTTTCTCAATGCTGATGTTAAGGGTTTTCTTCTTGGGAATTCATTTCGAGCCGTTTCTCAGTGAATTTACCTTTTTCTCTCAGTTTCTACGATACTATTTTTGTCATCATGGTTTACGTCATTAATTAGTATTGTTTTGCTTAGATCCGTATTGCACCGTTTTAGTGCTAGAGACAGGTTGTTCAAGCTGCTTGTAGATTTGCTTATTGCAGGATGGGTGTTAACGTTTGCTTTTATAGGAGTTTTAATAGTTGTTCCAATACTGATAATCATATTATTGAAGATGCCGATTCTGTTAGCTATTTCCTCCTCCCCTAAGCAAAAATAATTTGTGAAACATATGTTCCGATATACTGATGGTCTCCACGAATAATTGCAACTTTTACTCCAATATTGAGTTTAGCTGAGCGCCTATGCCTTGCTCGATTTTCCCACGAGCTTCTGTAAAAATATTTTTACACTGGTTTTAACCAGAAACTCTTATATAGGGATTGTGCATTGTTTTCTCGAATTGGCTGGTCAGAGCGTTCAAGAAGCTGTTAACAAGAGGCCTCTCATGGTGCTGAGGAACATGGTTGGAAAAAACGTTTTCCTGAGGCTTAAGAATGATCACTCTATATACAAGGGTAAGCTTCTGAACGTAGATGTTCAGATGAACCTCATAATGGGCGGCACTATGGAGTATGAGGGCGGTAGGGAGACTGTAAAATTCGACCTTGTTCTTGTTAGAGGCAGTAATATTCTTTTCGTAGGCAAGGCTGACGACATATAGGGCTGGTTAAAGAGCGATATCGCTAAGCTTCTTCAACATGGCTGAAGTAAGCATGTTCCTCTTCTTGTCTATGAGGCTCTTAATATCGCTTCTCCTAACATAAAGCTTATCTCTAACTAGTTCTATTGGCAGGTTCTTCAATTCGCATAGGATTACTCCATGGCTGGCAGCTTCTTCAACGATCTCGTTCTCCAATGCTTCACTATCCATAACAAGTATACTCACTCCTCTGGAGGAAAGGGTTTTGAAGATTTTCACCAGATCGCCCTTCAGCCTCTTCGCTGCCACAACCGGGTTTTTAACCTCGCTCTTAGCCTTCTTACAAGTGAGCTCTTCGAAAACATCCACTTCAACCCGCTCGCCTAAACTAGGCTCCTGCTTCTTCAGAACACTGTCCAGGGTGGTTACTCGAGTCCCGGCTGGTGTGAAGCTTACCATAGTCTTCGATCCAACTTTCTCCACGAGCTTCCTCTCAGACATCTTCTTCATGTCCTCCCTGAGACCTTCCAGCTTGAGCGTAAGCACTTCTACCCTCCTCCTCTCTTCTAGAAGCTGCTTTCTCAACTGTTCAATAACATCTGTGTCCGTAGACTGGATGATGGTTTGGCTGAGCCTCTCCCTGATTGAGCGCTCTGGAGGAATCCCCTTGATAAGGTCGCTCTTAACCTCCTCTATGAGCATGCTTTTGAACTCCTCGATCTTCTTCTCAACGCTTGTCTCAATATTCATGAACTCGTTCTTGAAACTGTTGAAGGCCTTGAGCGCGGCGTAGAGTGCTGAAGCCTGGTGATCATCCTCAATCTTCAACCCCTTCTTGGAGGAGAATTCCTCAACCATCCTTCTCTTATCCTCCAAGAGCTCCTCCTTCTCAAGTTGAAAAACTGGTAGGCTTAGGGACTGTGCTAACTCCTTAACCGCCCTTGGCGCCTCAGACCTGTCGGTTGCGATCAGGACAGGCGTACCAGCGCTCAGTATTTCCATCACTATGCTACTCTTACTCCAGTGTCTAAGGCTTTTGAGGAAAAGAACGTCTCCATTCAGATTTAGGACTGCTAGGCCCGCGGTCGTGCCGGGGTCGAAGCCCACTATAGTCTTCTGGAAGCGCTTAGCAGGCTGCATCAGCTTCCCCCGTTTCTCTACTTCCTAACTGGTTTCTCTTGAACACTATGAGACTGCCAGTATTCTTCAATATAGTGATACATCCAGCACTGTGCTGCAGCCGCACTTCCTCTCTCCAGGTATCTTAGGTATTGTCTCGTAAATAAGCTTGTTAACATTAGAAACGTTCTCCCTCATGCTTTTAGCAACCCTCTCTGCAGTAACTGGCATAAGCCCATAGACATCAGTATCTGTTACCAACGCTATGCTGAGGAAGCATATCTCAGCCTCCCTAGCCAAGTAGGCTTCCGATATGGCTGTCATGCCTACGACTGAAAAGCCCAGGCTCTTGTAGAAAAGGGATTCAGCCCTAGTGGAGAACCTTGGACCCTCTATTGTAACGTAGGTGAAAGACTTGTTCTCAGCCTCCTCCTCGGGCGTTGGATGAATCTTAACGTTTGGGAGAACTTGTCTACCTGAGTCTAGGAATATTCTCCTAAGCTCCGGGCAGACAGGATCGCTAAACGGCACATGACCCACGACACCGCCTTCGTAGAAGGAAAGGCTCCTCCTGTTAGTAGTCCTGTCGAAAAACTGGTCGACTATAACGAATTCGTAAGGCTTTATGAATTCGGGTTGGAGACTCCCCACGGCAGCGGGGCTTATTATCCTCGTCACCCCCATCGATTTGAAAGCCCAAACGTTAGCCCTATAGTTAACCTTGTAGGGCGGGATAGTGTGGTGTCTGCCGTGCCTGGGTAGAAACGCTACCTTCCTACTCTTCACCCAGCCTACTGTAATCAGGTCTGAAGGTGGACCATATGGAGTGTATACTTTAACCTGCTTAGCATCCTGCAGGTAGGAAGGATCATAGTTTCCAGTGCCTCCGAAAATGCCTATCTCGGCTGTTTCAGGAGGAGTATATCTTGTGCTCGCGCACATGGCTGGTCAACTAAGCCTTTTATGTAATAGATAAAGATTTCATACAAGTATTGTAGGAGTTATGACTTTCTATACAAGTGTTGGTGAAGCTAAGACCGTAGATTTCGCAGTGCCAGCAAACCTACTCATCATTAGTTCGTATGCTCTACGTTCCTCGGGCGACGGGATGTTAACCTTGCTTATAGCATCCATCAAGTGTCTCTTCTGTATCATAAGTTTTTCAACCATCCTCCTAACCTTATCTTCATCATTCGTCATCTCCAAGAGCTCTCTTATAGCTAGGAGCCCAGCATCGTTGCAGGCTTGAGCAATATCAGCACCAGAGAAGCCCTCGGTTATCGAAGCAAGCTCGTCGATATTAACATCAGGGGCGATGGGCTTACCCCTAAGATGTATTTGGAATATTTTCTTGCGGGTCTCCTTATCAGGCCAGTTTAAACCTATTAGCTTGTCAAACCTGCCTGCCCTAAGTAACGCAGGGTCTATTATGTCCGGCCTGTTTGTTGCACCTATCACTATAACACCCCTAAGGTCCTGCAAACCATCCATCTCCGTAAGCAACTGGCTTACAACCCTCTCAGTGACGTCGCTGCTCACATCCCTACCCCTTATCGGCGCTATAGAATCAATTTCGTCAAAGAAAATTATGCATGGTGCAACCTGCCTAGCCTTCCTGAATACTTCTCTGATCCCCCTCTCGGATTCTCCAACCCATTTGGATAACAATTCAGGCCCCTTGATGCTTATGAAATTAGCCTCGCTTTCCGTAGCTAGGGCCTTAGCGAGAAGGGTTTTCCCAGTGCCCGGTGGGCCGTAGAGCAGAATGCCCTTGGGCTGTCTTATGTTAAGCTTCTTGAAGAGCTCCGGGAACCTTAGAGGCCATTCTATCGATGTGATAAGCTCTCTCTTAACGTCTTCTAAGCCACCGATATCATCCCAGTGCACATTGGGACTCTCAACCATTATCTCCCTAAGGGCGGAGGGTTCTATCTCCCTCAGGGCCTCCAAGAAGTGCTTCATCCTCACGACAAGCTTGCTGAGGACCTCCATAGGTATAACATCAGTTTCCAAGTCTATCTCAGGGAGAACCTCCCTTAAACACCTGAGGGCAGCCTCTTTTGCAAGTGCGGCGAGGTCTGCGCCGACAAATCCTGGGGTGAGCTCAGCCAGCCTCTTCAAATCAACATCGTCGGCAAGCGGCATACCCCTAACGTGTATCTGCAGGATTTCTATCCTAGCCTTCTTATCGGGAACACCTATTTCTATCTCCCTGTCAAACCTTCCCGGTCTTCGTAAAGCAGGATCTATCGCATTAACCCTGTTTGTGCAACCTATTACGACGACTTTTCCACGAGTCTGGAGACCATCCATAAGAGAGAGCAGCTGCGCCACAACTCTCTTCTCAACTTCACCCGTTACATCCTCCCTCTTCGGGGCGATGGAGTCAAGCTCATCTATGAAGACTATGCTGGGAGCATTCTCCTCAGCTTCTTTGAATATTTCTCTGAGACGCTGCTCACTCTCACCGTAGTACTTGCTCATTATCTCAGGGCCGCTTATGCTTATGAAGTGCGCATTGGTCTCGTTGGCAACAGCCTTAGCGAGAAGGGTTTTCCCAGTGCCCGGTGGGCCGTAGAGCAGAATGCCCTTGGGTGCCTCTATACCCAGCCTGTCGAAAAGCTCAGGATGCCTAAGTGGGAGCTCAACCATTTCCCTAATCTTCTGTATGGCATCCTGTAGCCCACCTATGTCCTCGTAAGTAACTCTTGGATAGAGCTTCTTAAGCTGGTATATTTTCTCGCTTATTTTAACTACAGTATCCTCCGTAACTATAACTGCCTCCGCAGCAGGCTGGTACGATACTACTACGAGTTGAACAATCTTACCCATTATCCTGACTGGTATTATGTCACCCCTGTTTATTATGCGGCCTATCATTATGCTTTTCACAAACTCCTCACCATTAACCATCCTAGGCTGCTCTGTGTGAGCAAGCACAACCGTAGTGGCGTACCTTGCAGTAACCTTTCTGACTCTGACTTTATCGTCTAGGCTTACTCCTACATTCTCTCTCGTGTAGCCATCTATCCTGATTAAGCCGAGACCCCTATCCTTGGCTGAAGCAGGCCAGACAAGCGCGTAGGTCTTCCTCTTGCCAACTATTTCTATGGCGTCTCCAGGCGAAAGATTCAGCAGCTTCGCAACTTCAGGGTCTATCCGAGCATATCCCCTTCCAACATCTGTGGGTTGAGCCTCGGCAACGCGCAGGTAAACGTAATCGGGAGGGTCCCTTCTTTTTCCAAAACTACCTGTGGAATCGTCTTTCTTACCATCCAATACTTTGCTTCTCCCTCCTTTACGATACCAACTGAAAGAAGTAATTATCGAAGGGGTTTATTAAGTTTCACCCTTGAGAGGCTGATTAAGGTAAAAAAGGAACTATCTTAAAGGCAACGTTTACAAAGCTATTTAAAACCCGATTTCTTCTCGGATCAGAAATTACTGGATAATGGATTACGTAAATAATTATTATATTACCCATAACCTTTTAGTGGAACTGGATGAGCAGAACAGACTTGGAGAACGCCGCTCAGCTTATTAGAGAAGCCTTGAGTATGAGGAAGTTTATAGCTATGATATGCTTATGCGAAGCTGATTATATCGGAAGAGCAAGATCATTTCTGGAAATAGGCGAGAGGCTGGTTGTAATCAAGGAAGATACATCGTTTCTGATACATAGGGCTACTGAGCTTGAACCCGTAAATTGGCAGCCTCCTCCTAATCATATTGGCATCTCTGTGTCTCAAGGCTACATAACCCTCACTGTGAAAAGGATTAGGAGGCCTGAGAAGATCGTTGTAAGAATCTACGGTTTCAGAAGCCTTTTCTCTGGAAGACTTAGAGATGAGGGAGGCTTCTATATGCACCTAACCGAGAAGGAGATTTCTGAAACTGTTCGAAAACACCCTCAGCTTATAGAGGAGGGATTTAGAATAGTCTCTACAGAATTTAGGGAGGATACTGGCATCGTGGATATCTTAGGAACCGATGCTAAGGGACGAAGAACCCTTGTTGAAATAAAGAAGAACAAGGCAGGCAAGGAGGCGGTTAAGCAGGTTTTAAGATACGTTAGGGGGGCAGGAGCAGGTGTCAGGGCTATCCTGCTTTCCCCTAGTATAACACCCGAGGCGGAGAGAATTCTCAAGAAGAATAATATCGAGTTTAGGAAGATAAGTATGGTTGAGCTTTCAAGAATCGCTACTCAAGATATAGGCGGTGAAAACAATATAGTAAGATTCCTAGACAAACAAGAGTAGTTACCTGCATATTCTGCTAAGCCATTCTTCAAATGCATTAAAATACCTGATTTTCTCCTCACGCTTCTTCTTGAACTCGCTTATTAGAGAAACAGGCGTAGGGTCAACATTTCTGAGTACAGCAAGGTAGTAGCTAACCCAGTCTCCGAATAATACTGCCGTAAGCATTTCCTCGACCATCGTCTCCCCCAAGGGAGTTATCACACTGATTCCGACACCTTCTAGCTCTATCTTAGAAACCAGTTCCCTAATACTCTCAGTCACGTATTGATTCTTGAATTTGGTATCTATCAGAACGATGTGGAGGAGCTCCTTGAAGTCGACTTTTTCCCAAGCCTCAACCTCGTTATGGTTAAGCTCCGGAATCTGGTCGCACATGGCCCTCATCTTAGCGTTTTCATTAATCTGATCCTTATACCTTAATGCGACAGATTTCAGATGGCTCAACGAGTATATTATTGGAATCCTTCCGTAAAGCTTAATCGCCAACTGTTTAGCAGGATTCTTCTCTGTTGGAGATTTGGGGGAAATGCTCATATTATACTCTTCAAGAATTCTGCAGAGCCTTTCTAACTCGTCGTCTTTAACTATTGGGAAACCCAATTTCTCGGCCACTTTGAGCAGCGGGATGAAGAGTAGTGGCAGAGCAGCTCTAGGCGGGTATCCTGCAGGAACCTTGAGGAACGGGATTTTTAGCCTAGAGCATGCTTCTTCAAGCATCCCATTAGAGGCGATGCCAATAATGCGCGACTTTCTTTCATACGCTTGTTTAAAACATTCTAATGTCTCTTCAGTATTCCCTGAATAGCTGACCGCTATGACTAGGCTATTCTCATCTACGTGTCTGGGTAGCTCATACTCTCTAATGACAGATACGTTTATAGGAGCCGCCCTACTTGAGAGGTCTCTGAAAAGGTCTCCGCCTATTGCTGAACCACCCATTCCACATACGACTATTTCTTTAACTCCTCTATAGCTATCTGGGATAACTATGTTTTGAGATATGGCGATCGCATTTCTTACAAGCTTTGGAAACGAATATATCATTGAATGCATATTTTCACGATCAATTCTCTCCATGGCTTTTTCGTTGTCCAGCAGACTTGACCTGGAAAACTTCCTGGAACGAGCTTCTATAGCTCTAGAGCTTTTAGGAGTCATGGTCTCCGATTGAGAGAAGGTTTTTTAAAGGTTTCCTAGGCTCGTGGCACATAGTAGAAGATGCAGGTCCAAGCAAAACTGTTAGCTTCGATAATAGTTGTATCGATTCTAATAATTCTTAATTTTTTCCCCCACGTTTTCTCACAATGGTTCACCCAACTCCAGGAAGCGATATTGAAAGGAGGAGTAATAATGTTTCTGCTCGTAATGATTATCCAGTCACTCGTTTCAGTAATACCTGCTGAGGCTGTGTTAATCGTAGGAAGCTCTGCATTCGGTTTCGCAGTAGCTTCAGCAGCAGCGGTCGTGGGCCTTATGGCAGGAGCGTTGATAAACTATGCAATAGGATTTATTTTCGGCAGACCTATCGTGGAGAAGATTATCAGTGCGATGGAACTTGAGAGAATCGAAAGGATTTTCAACAAGCACGGCGTTAAAATGATATTTGTATTCAGATTCATACCATGGGTCTCGTTTGACGCAATATCCTACTTCTCTGGAATAGCTGGAGTATCAGTAACAGCCTTTACTCTTGCGACGCTTCTTGGAACAATACCTAGAGCACTATTCTACAGTTATCTAGGTGAAAAAATAGGATTAAACGTTGGAAAGGGAGATACTAGCCTCTTAAACTACTTGCTCCTTGCAACACTTTTAATAATAGTTGCACTCATAATCTTTTCCGAGAAGCTTCCAAGGCGCTCTGAAGAAGCTTAAGGGGCATTATAAGCGCCACTTCCTTGCGCGATTGATCATAATCTAGCAGCCCCTCCATGTGGAGCCTTTTAAGTCTCTCAATTGTACTGGCCTCCTTAGCTTTAACACCGTATTCTTCAAGCACCCTAAAATTGAGAAACGGTTCTTCGGAGGATTCGAAAGCCACTTGGAGCTTCTGTAGAAGCCTAGTCATTTCAGGATCTTGTGAAGACAATGTTTTCAAGTCTATTGGATTAATCAGGCTTTCAAGCCTGTACTGTGCTTCCCTAACGTGTTCAACCATTACTCTTGGCGATCCCTCGTAGCTTGCGTTAAGCCCACTCATAAGGAGGAGTTCAAGAGCATATCTGGCGGAGCCATATCCGAATCTCTCAGTCATCCTACCCATCATATATATCAGGGAGTCGTCGACAGTGTTCTCGTTGAAAGAAAGTTTAACCCTATCTTTCAGTATCATGGTTATTTCTTCAGCACCGTATGGTGTAAAGCTTTTACCTATTTTCCATAGGAAGTGGGTAAGCCAAGAGTCTCCGACCTGGCGGGAAATATCTTGGATTCCGATGAGTACTAGTATAAGCTTAACCTTATCACTATATTCTTCGGATATTTTAAGAAGGTCTGTGAAGAACCTGCTTCTAGCCTTACCTAAGAAGTCGTCGAAGTCGTCGAGCACAAGGAGAAAGCTATTGCCAGATTTCTCAAGATGATCGAATACTGCATACAGTAGTTCCCTGCTACTGTACCCTCTACCCGGTATGTTAGGAAGAAGACTGAGTGCAATCATTTGAGACAGGGTGAAGTCTGAAGATGCGAACCTAGTATTCAAATGCCGGTATTCAAGCCTAATTTTTCTCTGCTCACAGTATTTCAAAACTTGTTCAGAAGCCTTCTTAACGGTTACGGTTTTCCCAGTGCCGCTTGGGCCGCTTAACACAATCGCTTTGAGGGGCATTTTCTCCTCTAGAAAGCTGATAATAGTATTGAAGATCTCAGCCTGATGCTCTTCGCGCCTAGGTAGCTTCTCTGGAACATAGCTTGCGCTAAGCTTGTACAATGCGTCCCTTTTAAAAATCAGGCTCTTCATCTCCCCTTATGCACCAGACGCTTAGCCTCAGTCAGTATCGCATCGCCCATCTCGCTTGTCCTTGTGCTCCCGCCCATGTCGACAGTCCTGAATCTACCGCTAACCAGAATGCTCTCAACAGCGTTCTCAATAATCCTCGACGCCTCTAGTAAACGTTCGTCAGCATACCTATTCCACAAGTATTCAAGCATCAATGAGAAGGTTAAAATTGCTGCAATAGGGTTAGCAATATTCTTCCCAGCCTTATCTGGAGCACTGCCATGTACTGGTTCAAACATGGAAGTACCGTCAGGATTTATATTGCCACTGGGTGCGAAACCGAGGCCTCCCTGGATTGCAGCCCCTAGATCCGTAAGAATATCTCCAAACATGTTTGGAGCAACAATAATCTTGAAACGCCTAGGGTTCAGAACCATATGCAGCGCAGCAGCATCGACGTACATAAACTCTGTTTCAACGATGCCTCGGTACTCTACTCCTACTTTCTCGACGGTTTCCCTCCATAATCCATATATTTCAGTTAGTACATTAGCCTTATCAACGAAAGTCACGCATCTTATGTTCCTTTTAATAGCGTATTCGAAACTGAACCTTATTATCCTCTCAGCACCCTTGCAAGAAATAACGCCTATTTGAAAAGCCTCGCCACATCCGCTTTCAACTTCGACCCTATACTTGCTCCCCTTAGCGCCGCCGGTGTCAACGGTGAAGTTGAAAACTCTCGAATGAGCTCCATCAACCCTCCCACCCATATCCACATAGAAGTCCTCAGTATTCTCGCGTATGACTACAAAATCAATATCACCATGACCGAAACCTTTGAGCGGGGCTTCAACTCCCTTCAAGAGTTTCACTGGACGAAGATTTACGTAGAGGTCTAGATGAGAACGCAGTTTAAGAAGAATGCCTTTTTCAAGGACGCCTGGCTTTATCCTTGGATCCCCCACAGCTCCGAAAAATATGGCGTCAAACCCCCTTAGTTTTTTTAGGGTTTCTTCAGATAATGTTTCACCAGTCTTAAGATAATGTTCGGCACCGTTCGGAAACTCCTCGAAAAAAGTCGAGACACCAAGCGTCTCAAGTACTGCACTACCTATTTTAACAGCTTCCCTGATTACCTCCGGACCGATTCCGTCACCCGGCATGAGGGCTATCCTGTAAGTTGCCAATTGCATTATCGGAGCAGCAATTTCAGGAAATAAATGTTTTCTATTTAATCGAAATGAGACTGCTGAAAGCCCTTTTTGAAAACAACCCGGTAGTCAATAGTGCATATTTTTTCAACCCTTTTCTCAATCAGTTTCTCCGCCTCCTCTAACGACCCTATTCTGCAGTTGACTTCAAGCATAATGCGTCCAATACACGACTCTATAAGGCTAAGCTCCTTAGGCGTAATGCTCCTCAAACCGAAGCCGAAGGAGATCATTACCGTGTTAAAACCCGAAGTCTTTAAAATGTCGATTACTTCGTCTATTTGACTTTGCGAAAGCAACTCAGCCTCTACTACAGGTTTAATTTGGTTTAGGCCAATTAGCTGAGACTCTTCTGCGACTCGAGATAATTCTGATTCAAATTCTATAATCCTGCTATCTAAGTAATTGCCTATATTGGGGTAGAAGTAAACCTCCTCAACATCTTTATTGAAGGCAAACTTAATTTCTATAGTCTTAATCTCTACTGGGAGCAGACCCGTGGGGAAGGATATTATGGTGGAGGCTTTTAAACCAGTATCCCTCAGGAAAACACTCAAATCGTCTAAGTACGCCGTTGGTATACAGATACTTCTAACACCATTTTCTACGGCGTCTCTACAAACCTCGTAAAGATCGCTTAGCCTAATTCCAGGTCTCATTCCAGAAGCAATTATTGCTTCCGAAAGCCTTGTAGAGCTGAGCTTTCCTTCGGCACTAGGCATGAAGACGAGAGTTAAAAGGATAAAGATAAAAGCTTCCCAGTCCCATATGAGTTTTTGGAATTGGACTATTTAAAACATGTTTCGAGCAAGCTGGGGTTAGAGGAAGACCCTGAACTAGGCCTCCCTATACATTCCAAGACGACCCTACCGGTAACTTTATGGTATAGCCATCATGATGATAAGCTCATACTTCTAGACCAGAACAGGCTTCCATTTGAAGTAAAGAGTAGGAAGATAAGCAATTGGAAAGAGGGGGTTGAAGCAATAAAAAGCATGGTTGTAAGAGGATCCCAAGCTATAGGTGTTGCGGGAGCATACACTCTCTTGATTGGAGCTCTGCAAATTAAGCAAAACCCAAATCTACTCGAGGAACTTGGTAGAGTTGCTAGGGAAATAGCATATGCGAGGCCTACTGCAGCTCCATTGGCTTGGGCAACCTTTTTGGCATATGATTATTCAAAAAAGATATACGAGGAAGCTGGGAGCATTGGAAGCTTTATTGACGCATTACGCAGAATTTGTGATTTCATACTTGCTCAAGACATGGCTCTGAATTACTATATGAGGAAATACGGGCAGAGGATTATTAAAAACGGAGACGTTATAATGACGCACTGCAATGGAGGGAGCCTATCTTCGACGCTCATGGGACATGCTTTGGGAGTAATAGAAGAAGCATATTCCAACGGTGTCGATGTGAAGGTTGTTTCGAAAGAAACTAGACCGAGAAGCCAAGGTTACAGGCTTACCGTGTGGGAGTTGAATAGAGTCGGGGTGCCGACGACTATAATAACTGATAATATGGTTTCAATGTCTTTTGAAAGACTGGGTGTTAACAAATCTATACTGGGTGCTGACAGGGTCGCTAGAGATGGTTCAGTAGCCAATAAAATAGGTTCAGCCGACATCGCAAGAATCTCCAAATACTTTAAAGCACCTTTTTACTACGCAACCTCCTACTCGACGATATCTCTCGACGTTAAGAGAGGTAGCAAGATAGAGATAGAGGAAAGGAGTATCGACGAAGTAACATATCCTTATAGCCTAATTGCTAGGGATATGAAGAGCAAAGGGTTGATTTCTACTAATGCCCTCGACGAATGGCCTCCTTCAAACAAGATCGTGGCCCATGAGCCTGGCAGAGGACAGGTGAGGATTTTCAACCCTGCTTTCGACGTAACTCCACCTAAGTTCATAACAGCAATAATAACCGACATAGGCATATTGAAGCCAACCCAAGTTAGAAATCTGACTGAGAAAAAAATTCTTAACAGCGTTAAGAAGAAGATCATTGAATTCGGATTGGAGTTTCCAGAGAGCCTTTCCAGAATAACTCCGCAGACTACAGGAGCGTAGTAAACTCTTAAAAATAAGTCTAGCAACATTTATCCCGGTGCTAAAGAGGTCTTAATGATGAGCGAGTCGAACAGGGAGAGGAAGGCTTCTGGAGCTGAGAAACTAGTTTTAAAGGCGAAGACGATAATAAAGGACAAGCGGATAAGTCAACTCGACACTTCAAGTTATGAAGTTAAGGGGGACCATGGCGTTTACGTAGTTTCCAAGGATGCTTATGGAAACTATAACTGTAGCTGTGTAGGGTATTTGAAGAGGAGAATATGCTCGCACTCTTTAGCAGTCAGAATCTACGAGCAGAATAGAGAGTATAGGAGAAGAATTAAAAAAGGCATTGTTAAAGAGGCCGGATACATCCCTTAGAAGAATCGAAACCAGCTATAATCCTTACCTTATCCAAGGAAAGCGAGTAATCTACATCTTCCCCAAGCCTGAGCTTAACAAGCTCTACCGCATGACGAGCCCTCCTAACCACTTCGATACTCAGCTCAGATACTCTCATGGCAACCTCAGCATTCTTATTGCACTCGCTCCAAGGAAGCATCCTGGCTATTAAACCAGCACAGTATAAGTCTTCAAGTGCGGGTTGGCCCATTTTACCGGCCGTAACAATAGAGACTTCGTTAAACCCTTGCCCAACGAGGTAGTCGGCAAGGGCTGAAAAGTTGATCAATGCTCCAACCACGACTTTTTTAGAGAAAATTGTCAGGAACCTTAGAAGCCTTGTCCCACTCGAAGTGTATAGAACAATAGTTTTACCCTTAACCTTATCCTGAATGTATTCTAAAGGCGAGTTACCCATATGGAAGAAAGGCGGTTTAATACTGTTTACTTCACCGCCTAGTAGAAAACTATTACCATTACCTATTTTTAAAGCTTCTTCAACAGTTGAAGCGGGGATAACTCCATTAGCACCATTCGCTAAAGCAGTCAATATGGTTGTAGATGAACGTAGAACATCTATCGCCACTACAATGTCTGAGTAAATAATGGAACTGTCAACAGGCTCCAGTAACACGTTAACTCTCATTATGTTTTTCAGCCCCCGATGTTTAACGTGCGGAGAATGAGTTTCACAGTCTTCCTGCCGTTCAATAACCTATATATAGCCATTTTCCCTATACCACTCTATCGTCTCCTTCAACCCCGTCTTAAGATCGTATTTCGGCTTAAACCCAAGCTCTTCCATCGCCTTATCAACGCTGTAAGCCCTGTTGGAAGTTAGATCATTCACTGTGCTTATTCTCCAAGTGAAATCTACCCTACCCCTAATCCTGTTGAAGAAATCTACTGGAGCGACCAAGGCTTTTGCAAGAATCGGCGGAACATGTATTTTAGGAGGATTCCTATTAAATAGCTCCGACAAGATTTTATAGACTTCAAGATAAGTATAGGCCCTATCCTCGCTTATAAAATATGTCTGATTTTTAGATACTTCAAGTTTTTCGAGCGCTAGAAGAAAACCTTGCACCACATCCTTCACATGAGCAAATTGGATAAGGTTTTCCCCACTTCCAACAATAATCCTCGTAGGAAGAGAATTTTTTGCAAAAGCAACTATGAACCAGTAAGAGATATCTTCAACGTTTCTGGGACCGTATATCCCGGAGGGCCGTAGAATCGTGTACTCCATACCCTTCTCGCCGTATTCCCTAACTACTTTTTCAGCCTCAAGCTTAGACTTCCCATATTCGTAGGAAGGGTTTGGCGGAGAGTCTTCTCTCGCCGGCGGTTTTTCAACGGGGCCTATTGCCTCAGTAGAACTGCAGTAAATGAATCTCTTCACACCATTCTTTAATGATGCCTTTAAGAGAGACTCCGTGCCTTCTACGTTAACCTTCTTATAAATCTCCTTCTTCCCGAAGAAGGTGTAATATGCCGCAAGATGGACGACAACATCAATATTCCTAGTGGCTTGAATAAGGCTTTCGGGATTAGTAAGGTCTCCTGTTCTAAGCTCTACACCTAGGCTTCTAAGAAAGCTTGCATCACTGTTTTTCCTCACCATTCCGATGAAATCGTAATTTCGACGGGACATCTCTTCAATTAAATGTCCTCCGAGGAAGCCTGAGGCCCCGGTGACGAGTATCTTCATTATTTAAGAACTAGCTCTTTCTCTCTAAGATATATTGTTTTAGTGAATGCCGACAACAATGTAATTCCGTCATAGGGTTCTACAGCACTCCTCATGAACATATCGTTCAACGGCACGATCCTGTAGATTCCCTGGGACGCTAGTTTCTCAAACAATTTCCTACCATTCCTATTGCTCACCGCATATCCGACTGTTTGAACTCCATCAACACCTTTAAAAGCATGGGAATTAGGAATTCTCTTAATATGTTCTAATGCTTCTTCTATGGAGTCTACAACCACTATTTCTAAAAATCTTTTCCGAGCGTAGATGTTGAAGGCTGGAAATAATTGAACTACTTCGTCTAAGACGCTTTTTCCCTTTGATACTGCAATCGTCCAGAAGTTCCTAGGATTTTTTGAATAAAGGACTTGGGAACCTTTTAATTGGAATACTCTTCTAGCCGATTCTGTGAGAAAAACACTTGTCTCATCAAAATTGGACTCGAATTCTGAACCGATTTTTTCTAAGAATTTTTCCACTTTTAAGACGAACGAGATCGCGTTCTGCCAAGATCCGATGAAGACAGCTGAGGTGGGAGAGCTGCATAATTGTTGATCATAGAGTACAATGTTATTCGCTAAGCCCTCAGCTGTTTTATCATCAGCTGATTCCTCATCTATGATAGCGCATCCTGTCAAGGGTCCGTTTACAACGACCTTTGGATGATAAGGGTTTTCTGAAATAAGCCTTAAAACGCTGCTTCTTGCAGGCTCCCCACCCCAGAAGTTTACAACTCCGATTCCCGCTTCACTTAGAAGATATCTTAGGGAAACACTATCATGTGTAAAATAGCTTATTATAAGTGCATCCATCATTAGCTTAGCCTCAGTAAGGCACGTAGCCATTTCAAACAGAATCCTGTATACTTCTACCACTCCCAGATAGTTTGAAAGTGAAGGTTTTATTATAGTCAAGTTCCCAGTGGCAAGAGATATTATTGAAGGGATAAGTGGCGGTATAAGAGAGTTGCCCGAGCTTATTATTAGTACTGGTCCTGCTGGCAGGATTCTGAAGTTTTCGCTTTCCTCCACTTTGACGAATCTTTCAAAAGCCTCAATGCTCTTAGCAGGAGAGTACTCCAAGTTCTTCTCAATATTTTCCTTGTTTAAAACAAGCGGGATTAGTGAGAACTCCATTTCTATCAGTTTTTCACAATATCCAGTTGTTTCGACGAGAATCTTTTTCAGCTCTCCGAGCACGCCGTCATTAAGTTTCTTCCTCCATATCTCGCCCATTTCCCCGATTATTTCAAGCCTTTCTCGAATTCCAAGACTTGAAAGCATGTTCTGAATTATTGAATTCCTGTTTAGAATTTCTTGAATACTTTCCATGCTAATCTCTAGAATTTTATAATTGCCTTGTGTTTTTTCAACAGTAGTATGATTATGGCTGCAGAGAGGCTTAAGCTCTAGCATACCGCCCAACTAAGCTCTACCCATTAGTTCTTCTAAGGTTCCGCCGCATGCTCTCTGGAGGTTCCATCCTTCTTCGACGCTCAGCCTCCTCATGTACACGTATTCTTTACCATAATATCTGTTAGAAGGATGACTACGCATTATATCTCCAGGATAAAATATTTCTAACCATGATGTTGTGAAAGGATTAAATATTCCAACAATGCCCTCGGCGTTCTCATCCTTCACCATTTCGAAGGTCTTGGGGTTTAAAATAAAAACTTCAGAAAGGGGATGTGGGATCTTATCTATTTCTCCAAACTTGTCCAGCATAGCGGTTAATGTTTCAGTCATTCCTAAAACATCCATGAATGGAGCACCACGCTTCTTACCGTCCTTTCCACTTGAAACAAAATATTTCTGTGAGAGTTCTACGATCTTATCATAAGGCGGCAAGTCTGTAAAGCCCTTGGTTCCCCCTCCAGTCACAATTATTCCTCCTTTCCCAAGATTTACTGGAAGAACTTTCAAAAATTTGTATATGAGCTTCTGAATAATATTAGCCTCCTTAAACTTCTTCGTCAACAAATAGACACCAGCAGGCGCAGTGAAAAGCAATTTAGGTTCTTCTCTACTTCTTAGGAAACGAAGAATATTATCTTGGTTTGGAACAAGCTTCTGCCAAGGCTTACCCTCCGTAGTGCCTTCAATCAAGTTCATTCCATAAAGGAGCGGGATTCTCTTAGCGTCTAAAGCGAGGTGTACGAATGCTACGAAATTCAATCTATATCTAAGCTCAGGAGCAGCCATGAATAACGCAAGCCCTTTTCCACTTTCAAGCTCTTCCCCATAAACATATTCGAAAAGATAAGTATTGCCTCTGATCATAATTGCAAGATCCAAGGGACTCCTATAGATCTTTACAGGATTAGGATTGGTTGTACCACTTGACATAAAGTATTCTCCGTTCTCGTCTACATCCTTGATCAGAAACTGTTTATGGCCTTCTCCTCTAAGAATATCTGATGGAACTGCTAGTTTCGCAACGTCATCCAGCTCAGCATCCTTAGGGCTTATATTGAGCCTTTCGAAAAGCCCGGTGTAGTAATCACTATGTCTAGAGAAAAAGCCGAGCGCTTCCCTCAAGAGACCTCTTCTCAGTTTACTAAGATAGTCTGGAGATTTTGAAAAAAGACTTCTATCGTTTATTAGATTCCAGATCCTTTCCACGTATGGATCTTTCAGAAGCCTGCTTTTAGACGCGGCTTCAAGTATCTCTGAAGAATTCAAGCTCCAGTTCATGATATGGAGCCAGATATATAAACCTAATGTTTGGATTTTATACTAAACTTTTACATTCGCCGGATGCCAAAAAAAGCGTGCCGCGTTATTTATTCATCTGAGGATGTTTGGAAAAGTTTAATCTTTAAACGAAAACCTTAAATTTACAATATTGCTGTAGAGAAACTCGGTTTGCTGAAAATAGTTGAGACGAACCAATCTGACAAATACACCAAAACTTTTAGAATTATCTATAATGATGAGGAGATTGCAGAAGGTAAAGTATATTTAGCAGACGAGCAGGAGGCAAAGATATTTAGGCAGAAACTTAAGAAAAAAATTAAGGAGGGCGAACCATATTCTGTGAAAGTAATATTTAAAAACGAGGAGTTTGCAAAGAAGCTGGTGCAGGAAGCTGCGAGGGTGGTTTCAGCCAAGTATAGCAATGTCGATAGTAAGCATATATTCCTACTTGTTGAGAGGAACGGCAAGCTTGAGAAAGTGGAGGAGTGAGGAAAGATGGATATTGGGAAAAAATGCCTGATAATGGGTATTTTAGGAGCACTTCTTGCAGCAATCTCATCACCATTCTTAATATACATGGTTTCCACTGGCAAATATTTTGAAACGCTTGTAGAGAGACCTACGGAACCCTATCCTTGGAACACTTTTGGACCGGAGTTCAGAGTAATTAGTAATAACACTGTTTTCCCATATAAAGTTATGGAGTTTATTCTAAGACCTGAAGGAAAAGAAGGATACAAGGTTACTCTAAATATTAATACTAATGGCACTATCAATGTATCAATATCCAGCAAAAACAGCACCTTAAACATTTTATATACTTTTAACGCTGGAAACTGGACCAGAGAACCTCAGATATCAAGTGGGGGCCACTACGTGCTGAACGTAACCAATATTGAAGGTAAGAATGTTAATGCAGAATTCAAAGTCACAGAATATTATTCGATTAAGAAAACAGAGCTTGCAGTGGATGTGCTCAAGACGGCGGGAGCATCTCTTGGATTCATAGCAGGAATAGCATTATTAGTAGGTGCCTTAGTTAAATTGAGGAGAGCAGCAAGAGAAGCCCGTCCGGAAACCGCCGAGAGAACTGTAAAACGCAGATATGTAGAAGTTGAGGAAGAAGACTATTAGACCAGTAGCTTCAGAAATGGAGAGTAAGCTTAAGGAGTCTCTCAATATACTTCTCAACACGGTGCTACTCCCTGCAATAATAGTACTAGTATTTGTCTCCCTATTAACCACCGTGATGGGAACAAGTAGTCCTCTTGCAGTTGTAGAAATAGATATGACACCCTGGTATGTCAGCAGCATGTATCCGACTCTATACCCAGGAGACCTTTTGCTGTTAAGTGGTAAGGAAAATCTTCAAGTAGGAGACATAATAGTTTACAAAAACCCCTATAGTGGCAAGAATATTGTTCACCGCATAGTAGGCATTAGACCGGATTATGATGGTAAAAAATATTTTACGAAGGGAGACTATAACACAAGTCTAGACCCCTATAATCCTTCTGAGAAGGATGTTATTGGGAAATGGACAGGCGTGAAGATACACCTAGTAGGATTTATACTCCTGCTTGTTGAAGCACCCCCGTTAGTTAACACGCCTTTCGGCGCAATCCCATTAGGTAAGCTCATACTTATAATTCTCCTGATAATTCTACTTGTCATGGAAATACTCGACCTATTTAGGGAAAAGTAGTTTAGATATCAAAAGCCTTTAGAGCGATAGTTAGCCTACGCAACTACATTAATGGTGCCACTTAGGAACATGAACATGTGTCGTTAGCAGCAGGAAAAATGTCCTACGAATATTTAATGCTTAAAATGGGAAGATTAAAAATCTGTTTAGGCTACTTCGAGAAACTTTTTAAAGCAGTATACATATTCTATGGGAGATGAAAATATTCATCGATACTGCTGATATCGATGAGATCAAAGAAGCATGTTCTTGGGGAATTGTAGACGGGGCAACTACGAATCCTACTCTAATAAAGCAGGCTGTAGATAAAAGGTTTGGCAAAATATCGATGGAAGATTATATCAAAGAGATATTGGAAACTGTTCCAGGCCCTGTTAGCCTTGAAGTCACAGCCTTAAAAGCAGAGGAGATGATTAAACAAGCTAAGCTACTTTATAAAAAATTCAGTCCCTACGGTGAGGTTGTGATAAAAATACCAGCAAATCCCAATATAGGTTTAGAAAGAAATGATTTCGATGGTTTAAAAGCGGTAAAAGCATTAAGCGAGGAAAAAATTCCGACTAATGTTACGCTCGTAATGACGCCTGAACAGGCTCTTTTAGCTGCGAAAGCTGGAGCAACCTACGTAAGCCCTTTCGCCGGCAGAGTGGACGATTATATTCGCAGCAAATTAGGAATAGGCTTCAAGAAGGATGATTATTTTGATTACGAGTTACTTAACAAAATAGCTGAGGAAAAGTTTAGGATGACGGTAAGGGGCAGGAGCGAGTCTGTTTATGAACTATATATGAATGAAACCGTAAAAAGGTTTTTCACAATAAGCAGGGATAACGGTATTCTCAGTGGAGTAGATTTAGTAAGAAGCATATTAGTAATCTTTAGAAATTACGGCTTTAAAACGCAGGTAATAGCGTCAAGCATGAGGAATGCCAGACAGGTTAGGGAGGTTGCTGAACTGGGTGTTCACATAGCCACCTTACCGTTCTATGTAATAAAGGAGATGATTCAGCATCCTAAGACGCTCGAGGGAATCAAAAAGTTTACGGAGGATATAGTGCCATCCTATGCGCAAATATTTCGTGAGTAAAATATGAAAAATACACTTGAACTTCCTGGTAAATCTAAAACGAATTAGTGTTATCCAGTCATAATTATTTAAAACTTAACTGATTATTTCAGCAACGTTATTCAAGAAAAACTTGTGTATCCTCGTATCTTCAGTGAGCTCCGGGTGAAATGATGTCGCAAAAACATTATTCTCTCTTACGAAGACTATTTTATTTTCAAAGGTTGCGAGGACTTCGGTATTATTCCAGACGGAAGTAACTACAGGAGCTCTAATGAAAACTGCTTTAAATGGGCCTCCCCCAATAGAGGGGATATTAAGAAGTGCTTCAAAGGACTCTCTCTGTCTGCCGAAGTGATTCCTCTCCACTTCCGCGTCCAATACTCCCAGAGTTTGTTGACCAGTGTCTCCAAGTACTCTATCCCTAACCTTTTTAGCAAGAAGAACCAATCCGGCGCAGGTTCCAAACACGGGTAAGCCGTTGCCTATCCTCCTTTTCAACTCTAGGAATATATTGCTTCTAAATAGAAGCCCGCCTATTACTGTGCTTTCACCCCCTGGGATTATAATGCAGTCAATGTCTTTTAACGATTCATCCTTTTTAACGCGAATAATATTACAGCCTACGCCAATTTCACTGCATGCTTGCATTATGGATTTTTCATGTTCCTCTATATCGCCCTGTAAACCGATTATACCGATCTTTATCATCAAGCATTAGCACCTCTTTCCTGCATTCTGACCTCTAATGTTTTAACGTCTAGGCCAAGCATTGATTTACGCTCGTCTATCATAGCCTGTGCTTCAGCAACGGTCTTAGGATCATCGAAATGGGTCACGGCTAATACTATGGCTTCAGCTCTCTCCCGAGGATCCGTAGACTTAAAAATACCTGATCCCACAAAAACCCCGTCGCAACCGAGTCTCATCATAAGCGCAGCATCAGCAGGAGTGGCAA
>JAWBXT010000012.1:0-21991 GCA_038867695.1 Thermoproteota archaeon | reverse complement strand
GTGGTGTTTTGAAGATGGACTCGTGGCCAGCTGGGCTTGGTAGAATAATCATCGTAAGAGGCGACAGGGGGGAAGACCTTCTAGAAACGATTGAAAAAACAGCTCAGAGAAATGGCGTTTTAAACGGCTTCATCGTTTCAGCCATAGGTACTCTAGAGAACTGCCGGATACACAGGGTTGTTTCAAAGAGCCTAAGGCCTGAGGAGGAATACGTTAACATAGACGGTCCTCTTGAAATAAACTCTGTCAGCGGGATTATAGCAAATGGGAAGCTTCATGCTCATATTTCAGTGTCGGATAGGAACAAAACCTACGGTGGGCATTTAGAATCCGGTAGTAAAATACTGTACCTTGCTGAAATAGTAGTAGCTGAATCTTCCGGAGTAAGACTAGACCGAGTATTGGATGAGGAAACGGGTCTGAGACTCTTGAAAGCAATATAAACCCAAACATTACGTTTTTTAAGCCTCTTCCATCATAAAGGAGTATGAGTAAATATATTCAGGTTTTCACAACAATGGGGAATAAGGAGGATGCTCTGAGGATTGCAAAAATACTATTAGAGAAGAGGCTTGCAGCGTGTTTTCAGATAATCGGTCCAATAAAAAGCCTCTATTGGTGGAAGGGAAAAATCGAAGAATCAGAAGAATGGCTATGCGTAATCAAGAGCAAAGAAGAACTCTATGAAGAGCTTGAAAAAACTATTAGGGAGAATCATCCATACGAGGTTCCAGAAATTATTGCAATACCGATAGCTTTTGGAAATAAAAGCTATTTCGAATGGATAAACATGGAGCTTAAAAGACAATAAGTTTATGCTTTTTAGATTATTTAAACATGCTTTCTTAGCCTCACTAATCTTCTCTAAGAATCAACTAATTCATCTAACTTCTTCACAGTTTCCAGTATTTCGGTATCAAGTGGCTTATGTTTCCTTCTCCGGTGTTTTCCGGCAATGTATGGTCCTATTGAAATAAATGCTCTCTCTGCTAAATCATCGCCTTCGCCTTCTGAGAAACGCCTCCATGAATCCGGAAAATGGACATATGAGTTTGGATCGGTCCAGCTTATGTCGAATTCCTCCAGCTTATCTGGAGGTAGGCATACGGCTACTCTATCGAGAACCCTGTGTAAAGACAGTGGTGAAGTAAAAACCCTCTGGATGTCTATTCTACTCTCAACAACCAGCCCTTCAGTTGGCTCAAGCCTGTTAGCGATGAAGCTTGTTACAGCGTACGCTATGTCAATCGGTTCTATCTTCCTCCTAACATCAGAGCTGAAGCAGAATGGGTTTATGTGAACATGCGCTCCGCGACCACTCCACTTGATGAAAACCGATTTAGAAACTCCGAAACTATCCAGCATGCTTACTATTTCACATGCCTTCCTAATTACCTTTCTCCAATCCCCATCCTTAGAATCTATATCCCATACTGGAGAAGAGTAGATTATATTACTCCTATCTAAAACGTCTTCTCTAGTTTCAAGCTTGGAGTAGATGTGAGTTGTTGCGTAGAATGCTCTCGGTCTATACTTAACATAACGTTTAATTAACCTCGTGAATTCGTATTCTGAATTTACTTTCAGCGGCTTCCCTCCATCATACCTGATCATTACTCGTGTTCCATCTCCTCCAGTTTTCTCAAAGTGAATAGCGATCCAGCGATTCCTACAGTATTCAACTATTTCCTTTCTAACCTCCGGATTTTCATAATGCTCTAATGGAGAATGAGGATTCATAATTCTCTCTCCATCTCTTTTTTAACCTCAATTATTTTCTTTAAGACTTCAAAAGGTAGCTTATAGTCTTCAACTCTCCTTTCAACCCTGCCCAGTACTACTAGGCCTACGCCAGGTTTGATATCGATTTCATGAAGGTACCTGCTGTGGTCCGTCTGCCTCATCTTCTCAATTACTACGAATCTTTTCAATTCTCCTCCGCGAATGAGCCTCTTGAATCTTATTATCCCATCAGCTATGTGTTCAATTCCGAATCCGAAGCTTTCCGCAGTGGTTATTGCATACTGGCTTACTGCAAGTATTGTAAAATCCCATTTTGAAAGCACCTTCTTAACGTAGTAGCTGTACCTCCTAGCCATCGCCGGCTTATCCAGCCAGAATGCTGAAAGACTATCAATGACCACTCTGGCCCTACCGTATCCAAGTTCTTTCTTAGCCTCTATTATCTTAGAGACTAGCGTCTCCATGTCTAGACTTTGAAGACTCCACTTGTCAGTCCTACCCATCAGAGCATCGATTATTATCAGCTTATTCTCTTCAACCTTCTTAGAAAAATCCATGTTAAATTGGAAAGCCTGTCTTATTATAGATTCCCTACTTTCCTCAGTGGTAACGTAAATACACTTATCCCCTTCCTCAACCCCCTGGTTTATGAAATGTATTGAAAAAATCGTCTTACCACAGCCCGGCTCTCCAGTGACTGCAACGAAAAACCCCTCTGGGATACCTCCTTGAAGCAACAAATCTAACCCTTCGACACCGGTCTTCAACCTCTTTGTCTCAAAACTCATACTGTAAATTACTATAGGGACTAAGATAATAACTTATGTCATCTCATTATTCGAAAAAATAGTCGTTTAAGAATAAGCATCGTCTTAAGACTGGCTAATCATACTCAATCTCGTCTAAAGACTATTTCATACCATATTGTTTCAAACTCTGGCCCTACAACAAATATTACTGAATCCCCATTGTGAAACACCGGCACTTTTCTAGTTCTATTTCCAACATTGTCCAGTGACCATACTTCTATATCTGCATCGGTCTTCATCTTGATTTTAACGGGTATGCCTTCTACTAGAGTGGGTGCAGAACCCCAGTTAGAACCACATGTTACAGGTCCATTGTAGACAATAACATCTGTCAAATTCTTTCCAGACCACTTTAAGAGCATTTCTTTATCCTCCCCGTATTTGCGTAGCATCATTCTGGTATTAGTGGTATAGCCCGTTGCTACAAGTAATGCTCTACTTGAAAAGGAAAAACTTTTGTTATCGAGCGTTGACAATGTTACTATACACCAACCATCCAATACAGTGTTTCCGATTTCAATGATAGCATGTCCGAAATTGAATCTTCTACCGCCCCCGAAGCCAATAACTGCTATTGTTTTAGAAGTATTAACCGTTATTAAACCCTTCTTAGGGTCGGAAATGTCCCATGTGACTTCACCGTTATCTGAGCGGTAAATTGGACCCTGCGTCCTTACCTTACTGCTATTGGCTTCACACCCCTCTCTCACAATCGCGATTCTATGTACCAATGAGACCAATGGGTCCAAACCAGTATGGCCAGCATCTGGTAGTCCCCAGGCATAGACCTTACCACCGGCTATTAGACTTATTTCATCTTGAACTCTCAGATTAGCGGTCACAAGATTCTTGGCTGGACTCACATCTCCTCTCAAAAATATTAGATGTGCAGGTATTAGCGTTACCATTTTAACGGGATGCTGATCAATATCAAAATGGCCTCTTATTTTCTTAGAATTCCAATTGTTTAGACTACCATAGGCAAAGAGGAATATACCGTCCCAATCCTGTAGTGCTGCATAGGTTGCCACTATTAAGGCTGTTTCAGCATCATACATATTGGGAGCAGGATGATTATACTCGCTTACGATGTGGGGCTTACCTGCAACTTTTTTGACTGCTAAGCCAACTATGGTGCTTTGTTGAGGATTATTCACCATGGGTTCGTTGACAATATACCAGTTTGCAGGATCCCAAGGATTCATCGGGAATATGGGGTGAGCCCAATAGGAATGAGTGTCAACAACATCTAGCTTAGACATTATGTTGGGTGTGCTACAGCCAACTATCGTACCTATTACTAACGCCCTAGCTTTAAGCTCCTCCTTAATATACCTGTAAATTTCTGTGAAGAATCTTTCTTCTAAGCCGTATAGAAATTCCACCCAGTCTCTTCTGGCTGTAGATGATCTTTTCCAAAAGTCTGATAAGGTCAATATTTGGACCGTCATTTTCTCTACGCTCTCATTACTTAATGCACCATATCCTTCAGACAGCTTAGCTGAAAAGCAGGAAAACTGATAAGTTGTCTTAACTGTGGAGAGTCCTGAAATATCAAATCTAGCATTATCATCTGATTCAGATATTTGAAGAGCCAGATCATAATCCTTCCACTCTGGAGTTAATACGATCTCAATTCTTTGAGAAAGAGTTTTCCAAGGAGAATGTGCTTGAGCAAAGCTGACTGACACCCTAGTTTCCCTTTCAGCTCTTGCTTTAAAAGAGATAAGGTATATTTCACCTTCTTTTACCTTTAACCCCGGTTGGTTAAACTGTACATGCCAATTTGCTGAACCCAATTCTAAAACCTCTATTTTCAAAGCCTTCATGCCGTTTGGACCTTCAACTACTTCATAAGATGCTTTAGCGCCATTGTGAACCTCTACAACCCAGTATCGAAGGCCTTGTTCAAAGCAGCCGTTCTTCAAAACCTCTGTTTGATTTACAGATTCAGCCTTCCCCCAAGCTTTAAAAAATTCCTCATCAGATCCATATTTTGAAAGCAAATAGGAATTCCACTTTATCCTCAGCCTTTCTTGAAAAACCTTTGGTAGTTTATCAATTACACCACCTAGCCAAGAATGTATTAGACCCTGCTCGTTGACTATTTCGATAAATGCTATTGCAGGGTCTTCACAGTAAGTCATACCTGTATATGGATTCCTATGGGTTAATAGCTGTCTAGCATATTCCTTCTCGAGGTTTTCGATTTCCTCTATGAAGAATCCCAGTGCTTGCTGATCCTTCCACTCTACAGCCTCAACCTCTGCGGGTAATCCGTCTCCAGACCTGAATCTTCTAGATACGAGTAGATTAAGGTCAATGTAGATACCGTTCTCTTTAAGCTTAGCTATGAAATAATCAAGCCTATCTAGAGCTTTCTCGTTAAGATGACGAGTATCCTTAAACGATCTGTCGAAAATGTTGAAGGGCTCCCAATCCGCGTCCATATGATGAAAACGGACTAGATTTACCCCGAATTTAGCTAGTCTTGAAGCTATTTTTTCAGCATCTTTTTTCTCCGGAAAGGCTGCTCCTCCACATATGTTTACTCCGAGAAACTTTATCCTGCTCCCATTTACATAGAAGTGACCGTCGTCGCCAATATAAACATGACCGAGTCTTCCTGTAGGCTTATCTAACATATTGCTTAAGCTCACGGCGGTATTCTCTCCATCATCCCAGGGTAAGTAAAAATGGAACATCTTCGAATTATTAGTTAAAGCCGTAGGCTCTTCTCCGGCTTCAGGCGTAAGAGTAGGCTCAAGCCCCTCCACTGATTCCCCAGAGCTCTCTTCTTGAAACTTTCCTCTTTCATCTCTTCTCCACATAACGAGTAGAAAAAACGTTGAAAATGCCAGCAATATTAATACTGCAATAACTAATATCGTTGAGATTAATTTGCTAATCATAGTATGATAGCTTAGCTTTCAAAATAAGATAAATTTTTGCTTGTCAAAAAATAATAGAGAAATACAGTACAAAGTTATTTCCAGACAATAAAAATACATAAGGCAACCATTTAGAACCTAGAAGCCTAATCTATTACGAATTAATAGTTTTCTTGTTTCCATAAAGGATAATGTTTAAATTCATAATTCTCAAAGAATTATATGAAATGGGAATGGGGAGGTATGAAAAATGAATATTAAGGGCTTTTTCGCTATAGCCTTCATCCTGTATTTACTACTATTGCTACAAACAAATTACATAAGAATCGACGCGCAACAAAAAGGATTTCAAATAGTTGAAACAGGCAATACAGTAGAGATAGCTTGCATGGAGATGGGTTTAGAAAAATTCAAGGCTATTATAAATAAGAACGGGGGTATTTCAGAAATCCAAATATCTGGCGTCCCCTATACGGGTGCTGCCGGTACTTTCATTTGGAATCTGTGGGATCAAACTTCGAATAGTAACCCCATAGCGTCACCCGTTATTGAAAATAAAGGCGAATATGTTGAGGCAAGGTTTTACGGAAAGTATCGTGATTCCGAAATCTATGTTAATACCAACTACACGATCTTTAAGACAGGGTTGATCTTCATCTCTTCAGTCTTAGAAGCCAGAAGGGACGAGCCGACAGTCATGCAAACAGCATGGATGATATACTTTCCAACAAGTATTTTTGTAAACGAAAAAGCATATGTCAGGTTTGAAAATGAAGTAAGGGAGATAGCTCTCCCGGTGGAAGTAACAAGAGGCAGCTTTTACGAAGGAAGAGATATCGTATACTGGGTTGACTTCAGCAAGCCTACTGAGGGGATTACTTTCATAAACATGGCACCCGGTTCTGAAGACTGGTATGGGACTACCGTTAGAGACGAGAGACAATGGGGATTTGTACAAGGGTATTGCGCCTTTTTTGCACACACCAGTTATGGAGGAGGAGCAATGGCCATGGGTGATAAAAGGATTTCTAAAGTCGCTCTATACATACATGGTCCAGGCGGTTATGAGGGTAATAGAGAAGTGTTAGACCTCATCTCTGATTTTGCAAAGACAGATGTGAAATGTAGTAAAGCCCTTAAGAGCTACAGTACGAATACAAATGCTTGGAAACTTGCTTCTCAAGCCAAGGAGAATATTAACTCTGGGCTTGAAAGATTAGCTAGAGGCGATATTGATGGATCGAAGGCGAATCTAGAGGATGCTAAGAAGCTTCTTGAAGAAATCGAGAAAGCTTCAGGAATAGGCTTCGAAACACTGCTTTTCCCAGTTATCATCCTAATATTGATAATAATCGTAGTTACAATAATTATCAGACGTAGGAAACCAAAGAAATAATACTCCAAATACTCTATTAAGCTATTGATTACTATATCGAATCAAAAACCGAAAATATTTTTCATAATCCTGAGAGCAATTTTCTAACAGTTAGGACGTTTTGAAAGAGAATCTAAAGCTTTTTTGACGAGCATAGTTATAATCCTCCAGATTTCCAACCAAGCAGATAAAATTGTAAATATGAGCCCAACTCCTGAAATGTAAATTCCAACTCCCCATCTCGATTTAATGAAACTGTGATCATAGAGGGCATCGCTCCCTGGCAATGGGATTCCACTAAATGCAAGAAGCCTAGTCCAACCTTGCACAAAGTCGCCTATGCATATCATCATTAGTGTCACCCCGATTGTTAGACCTAATGCCCTTCTGCTCCATGTTTTCATCAACGCACTAGCTATTACTACAGGAATTGCAAGAAGCTGGATAATAAGAAAGCTTGATGATGGAGGTATTGACCACCATTTAGGAAATACAAGCGTTTTAGCATTTTCATTATAATCCTGCCACAAAGGATAAACTTTCCAATACACTTCGCTACCATCTAGATTTCCGCTTAACTCGTACCAGGGTAGTAACAATCCTACTGTAAGCAATATTCCGGCGATTAGTCCGAGGTTACTTCTACCACCCTCCAATTTTTCAAGCTAACTAGATAGTATTATTTATAAAGTTTAATTAGGGCGATAAAAAAAATAGGAGTGTTCCTTAGAATGGGAAGAAGAATCTGATAATGCCTAGTATACCGCTGAGGAACAGTGCTAAGCTCCAGCCGACCATTACTCCGACAGCGAGTGGAAGACCCTTGTTCTCCCAGAGCGGGACTCCACCTATCTTAAAGGTTATTTTCTTCAGTATGTATGCGATTGTCCAGCTTGTTAATATGAAAGTATTACACCCAGCAACACCAGCCCAAACACCTATGGGTTCAAGTGGGAATTTGAACCATAGCATCCTAGCCACGTATACGGCAGCTATCACTATTCCACCGGCAAGAGCAGACCACACCCAGTCGAAGCCCGGTGCAGGATAGTTAGTCATCCTCGTAGGATCATGAATGAAGTACATCCACCATCCATCTACATATAGGCCTCTGTAGATTTTAGATCCATATACGTGTCGGATATGGAGTGCAAGCGGGAATGAAACTACCGCAGAAACTACCATTGCGATCATCATCGCCAAAGTTACGTCACGTAGGCTTGTGCCAGTGTTCTTAGCTATCCTAAACATAACCATTACATCAGCATTGTTCCAGTTAAGAATGTTTTGAGGCCTGTTTATCATAAGGTAGTCGTTAACCATCGATGCTGTAACTGTAGAGGAGGTTACACCTGCATACATCCAGTTTATCCAGCCAACTGGTTCCATCCAGTCACCAATCCACGGACCTCCATAACCGGCGCTTCGCGCACGTATGCTGTTATGGAGGAAGTGTACGAAGATTATTATGAGTGCGCCTGCTAGACTGGTAGCACCTATTACAACATTAGCAGCAAACAGGAGTGCTATTGATACGAATAGAATTATGTAACTCAGCCTAAACGGTATTGGTTCCTCAGCGTCCACCTTAGGATCTGGCTTATGAACCCATTTGAATGTTTGAATTATGTAACGCCAGTTTAAAACAATCCATACCAATATCACTGCAGGAGCCATACCATAAGAAGCCATGGCGTAGAAGTAGAATGGTGCTCCTTGGCCAATGACATCTCGTTTAGTAACTACGTCAGATACCGTTAAGGCTGTTGAGTAGTAGCCAAAGTAGTAGGCTATTTGAGGTAATACTAGCATGAAGAATATGTTCGAGACTATTGCTGAAAGCAGTATATCTGTAGGTATAAGATAGGCGAAGGCTATTGCCGAAGGATTAAACTGTAAACCGTTCAAGCCTACTAGCGTTCCCTTAAGCGGCGTTTTAGTAGTATCTATTGTAAACAAAGACCATGAAATCCACGGATCCTTACCTAGGCCATATATGTCGGGGAACCATGGGAAAACATTTCTTAAAGCCTGTGGTAGAAAGATTAAGAAACCTATCAGGCTTCCTATGAGTAGGAGCATTCTCCTTCCCTTTCTCTCTTCAGCCTTCGAAAGATCTAGGATTAGCTCAGACCCAGTGTATGAAGCGGGATATGGAAGTGCTTCCACATCCATCCACTGGCGTCTATAGATACTCATCAAACTTATTATGAAGAGCCACCATAGCACGGCTAACAGTATCCACCCTAAAAGTGAAGGCATATACTCTTCCCAAGGTACAAGAACTCCTCCTTTGAGCTGGAGACGCGCAACCTCCAGGCTTGGCCCCCAGAGTATTGAAAACCATTCCCTCCACCTCGGATTGTAAGTCCTCGAGGCAAGCATAGCATCAAATAATGCCATAGGCACCGTCCCGTAGGAATACATAACTGTAACAGTAAATGTAACCCAGAGTATTGTTAGAAGCCTGGCGTCGACTTTCCTCAACTGGGGAGTTACTCCTGATAACAAGAGGAGTATGCTTAGGATTATCAGGCCAATGTTTCCAGGGTTGAAAATACTGCCACCCACCCAAGTTGGGCTGAAGGCTGTCATCGTTATGCTAAAGGCCGAGAGAAGGGCTGCTATTGCAGCAACGATAACCATCATCAAAGGAGTCATTATTCTTGGAGGCATTTCAACAACTTTCTCTTCAGCCATTTTCACATCGCTAAATGAAAAACTATTTCCCCTATATAAAATTTACTACCGTTAAAACTTTTACTTATATCAAATCATAACGCTTCCAGCTAAATCAATCGAGAAAGAGAAGGAGTAAAAAAGTTAGATTATAGTCTTGGGGGGCTCTTAGAAGGCGACGGTCTTCTTTTAGTCCAATCTATCGATATATCATAAACTACTTTCATCGCCCTTTCTCTTACGATTTCAGGCATACCTTCTTGCTCAGCGATTGAATGAAGGTATGCTCTGAAAGAGTCTTCCTCAGGTTTGCATTCCAACCTTATCTTATTCCACGTGGAGAATTTCTGTCCTCTATGTATGACCACGTATCTGAAGCTAATCGAATGTGTTTCAGTACCGTCCGGTGCCTTAACCACTTCTATTTGGCCAAGATCTTCCACCCTTTCTGAAAAGCCTCCTGTACGTTCTTTGAGTTTATCTTGGAGGTATCCTGTTAAGAACTCTATCTCCCCTCTTTTAACCCTAAGAGGTATGAACGTAACGCGTTCGCCGAATGCCTTGTAAATCTCTTCATATCTCTTAACCTCTTCTTCAGGACTAAGCTTCACTTTCCTCTTCAAAGACGGGACGGCTAGGCTTGCAGCTTTCAAAGCCGGCGGCATTGCGGAGGCCATTGATATGATTAAGCCAATGACTATGCTTAGTATACTTGCCTCCCAATGTAAATTCTCGGACACTCCGACTTCTACCGCTTCAGAAATATACCTCATTCCTCTAAAGAAGCCTAGGCCAATTAAGTATCCAAACCCTCCGCCTAGAAGACCCATGGTTGCAGACTCTGCCAGAAAGACTAGGGCTATATGCATCGGATTAAAACCAAGTAGTGTATAGATGAATATTTCTTTTCTCCTCCTATCGACAACATCGTACATAAGCCTCATCAAGAACATCATCATTATTATTAGAGGTGGAATTATGTCTAAAAATCTTATTTCAATCATCATTCCTAAGTAGTAACGTGTAAGTGTACCATCACGGCTCAGCCACACGTGAAATCCTCTTGCCCATGCTTGTGTTTGTATAAAGTCCATGACGGAGGGATCGTTGGGGTTTTCGAATTCAACTATTATTCGGGAAATCGAAATGGGTAGGGAATATGGTTTTGACGATAGTTCAAGTGCCTTCTGTAAACTCATTATTATTACCTGAGAAGCATTGCATAAGGCGAGTTTGTCTTCTAGAAGAACATATGGAGCATAAGGTTCACCATTTAGGTCCTTCTTGTTGTTGAATACGTCGTCTCTAAATAAACCAGCTATTTTGACTGGAACCTCATACACGAAACCTCCAGAGGAGAACCTGATTGTAACATTGTCACCCGGTTTTACTCGAAGCCTTTGAGCAGTAGCGTATGAAATCATTATAGAAGAATGGTCAGTAATATAGTTTCCAATAGCCAATTCCAGAGGAACATATTTAGTATCGAGTTCGGGAACTATACCTATTATCCCTAGGATCAGGGCTTTTTCACTTTCAGAGATTAATTGGACTTCATTTTGTTTAATCGTGGGCAATGAATCCATTTTTGGTGAAATTGATTTAATATTTGTCTCGTTCCCAATGCGCTTCATAGTGATAGTGTCTATTGGAGTGAATAAGCCCTCTATTTCACCAGGGTTCTTAATAAATGCCCATTCTCCTGTGGAGCTTCCAACAGTTTCGCGGTTTAAACCGAATATGGAGGATACCGATGTTAAAGTTGTGGCTGTTGCAATGAGTATGCATATTGATATTATAATGAGAGTTGAACTAAATTTCCTTAGTTTAACATATCTCTTCCCCAATGTAAACGCTACCGCCAAAGCAGATCTAAAGGGAACCTTTATTGTGGAACCAGTTTCATGAATTATCTTCTGGAATAAAGACATGAATATTAAGCCTGAGAGAAATGCTGTTAAGACTGATAGGTAAAACGCACCTGAAAACCTTGTAAGTATTAACGGTATTCCCGGATAGAGATAGTAGAAACATCCTGTAACTATTACGAAGAGTATGATGAAAAGAGGCAGCCTAATCATAAGTTTGCTTTTTTCCGTAATAAACAAAGTTAGCATGATTGAAAATACTGTCAAGAACATTGGTAAAAAGAGAGCCCCCTTTTCTGAAATATTCTTCATACTTTCAATTTCCCCGATGATGTACCTTGTAGCATATATGTAAGCTTCCCTAAGACTCCTCTGAAGCTCTGTTTGAAGCTCTAAAGATATTTCCTCCCCGATTTTTTCTCTGGCCCTACTTATCTGATTATCAACTTTTACTCTTGCTTCGCTTTTAAGTGGAAGTAAGAAGAAACCGAATCTTTCAGCATCATATATCTTCTCCCACATTAATCTGGAGGCTTCTTCAACTTTTGATAGTGACCAGAGGTATGCATTTCTCGTTATATCCACTTTTTCAATAGCGCCTTGAGATAAGACAAATGGCTTATCATCACTCCCTCTAACTATGAAGACCTGGTCCGCAACACCCGGTTGAGAGGCCATTACCCTAAGCTCCACAGGTCTGTTTGAGGGGATAATTACCACAGTCCAATAAGAAGGTGAGAAAAGTGGACTAAGCCACTTGGGATTTACAAAGTATGAAGTCACATTGTCACCGTAGAATGGTGTATAGTCTCCAACGCGGGGGTCTACCATGCTACTGAGGATCTTGCCCGAGGCGGGATCAACAACTTGTATCTTTAAAGAAGTCGAGTATCTTGCTGTAAAAACGTTCCAAGCCTCTCCAGTTATATTTAAAGCTGCCCCGGGTACAAGCTTTAGGTCTAATGATATTCTCTCTCCAGATTTCGGGAAAAGCGTTTTCTCTATCGTAGATGGCGCGTAAACTATAACGTTGTTTTCCTCCTTATATGCATAAACACGATATGAATGTGGAAACTCTGCTTCAACTGCCAATTCATAGTACCCTGAGTAATCCGTTTTCAAAATGGAAAGCGTCCTTTGACGATACCAGTCTATCACCACTACGGAGGCTCCTTCTATAGGCTTACCATCGACATCAGTCACTTTTCCACATATGATTGCCGTTTCAACCTGGGCTGAGACATTCGTTAACTGGGTCGCTAGGAGTAAACAAGCAATTAAGAGAAATACATTCTTCACCCTCATTTTTCAACACCCTAGACTAGTAAGGTAGTAACCATACTGATCTTCTCATCAGGAAAATTGCCGAGTATAAAGTGTTCATCATACCGTCTCCAAGCATGAATCCGACGACAACCATGTTGCGGTATTTATACCAGTTTTCTTTTCCAATTATTGGTGAAAACAGCCTACTGCCGAGTAAGGATCCGATGAGAAGCGCCTGTGACCATGCTATTGGATTTGTACCGCCAGCATTCCACCAGAATCCACCGCTTATGAATGATATTAAGAACCAGGGTGCATGTAATACTAGGTCCATTAAAGCATAGACTATTGAACCTATTGCAAAAGAGCCTAGGATTAGCGTAGTGTTAAAGAAACGTCCTGTCCAAGTCCATTCTAGGTTTCTAACAAAATCTGCAGTTTCTGTAATCCATCCGGTAACAGTGTATGGATATGCTTGTGAGGGGAAGGGTTGTATTGACCAGAACAGGTTTACAAACAGAAAACTGCTGAGAAGACCTAGTGCAGCAACCAGTATGAATGCCTTAACATAGTCGCTGTGTCTAACTCCACATATGTCTGCTCCCCTAAGGGCTTGGGCGATATCACCACCCCCTTGGAAAACCTGTATTGGTGCAAAGAGTATAACTTTATTGTAGAAGCCTGAATAGTGTATGAGTAGCTCCTTCTGATATGGAATGTTTAAACTTCCGTAAGTTACACCCGCTGAAAACGTTGCTACGAACGAGGCAAAGAAAGACCATCCTATAGTGTATGTTAAGATTAATGGAAGTATGCTTATAATATCGGGTATAAGAAGGAGGTTTAGACCTATAGAGCCAAAGGTTGCGAGGAAGAAAATGCCGAGCAAGATATAGGGGCTTGGCATTCTCCCTCCTAATTCGCCAACAGACCTCATCTCCCTTAAAGTATTGGCAAGCCTCTTGAATACTGACGGGTGTAATAAGAACGGTATGACTACGGTTGCAAGAGATAGGCCTATGTGGATGCTTATGAAGAAGTAGATGACGGACCTATCTAATATCTGCCAACTCTCCCAGCTTTTTATCGCTTGAACATTAACCTCGGGCGGCCAGAGATTCATGGAAGTGAATAAATGCGTGCCGATGAAATAGTATGTGATAGAACCTAAAAACTGAGCCACTGCAACACCAGATGGCAGTAGAAAGCCCGCTACATAATGCATGGGATTAATAGAGATGGTATAAGTGGCACCCGGAAGAATATCCACCAGAAATCTCGTTAAGTCTATTACTTGCGGTATTGCAATTCCTCCTCCCCCTAATATGTTATAGATAATGTTTGGAATAAAGCTTCTAATGAGGTTTATGACCACCCCTGCAATGGCAGATAGCATCAAAACTCTGAGCGTTGTCGGCTCTCTTTCCGCCAGCGTCAGTACAGTCCTGGCTTCAGCTGTAGCAGCTGGGAATTCTAATTTTTGAACCCTCACATAGAGGGCATAAGCAAAGTATCCTATTGAGATATTAGCCATAACGCTAAAAGTTATCATAAGAGTGTTTATTAACATCGGCATTAATAGTGCAGGGTCAAGCAACACCCAACTCTCCAAGTAGAGCCGCGGGGTTATAACGGGGTTTGGAGCCCACCAATCTGGTATCACATGCGCCAGACCATATATCAGGGGATACTCAGTACTCCGTATGTATGCGTATCTAATTGGGGTGAGGAATGTCATAGGTAAGGCACCCCACCAACCGGTTAGACCACCGAGTGCACCAGTTATTCCTCCGAGGGCAGTTATAATGAAAGTCTCCTCCTTGGTTAATGGAGAGCCCAGTAGCCTAGCGAGTTGTGTCCACAACAGTATAACTATCCATGCTTGAAACGGCAGCCACTGTCCACTTACAAGATACAGGTACATTACTGCAGGTTGAATTATGAAAGAACTGAATACAATAGCTAAGACGGTTTTCCATGTTAACCCTCTTCCGACGGCCACTTTCTCCTCCTGGGTCATTTTACAACCCCCTTAGCTTTTTCCCTCCTGGAATAGTTCTCTTAACTTTTTCCCTTCTTGGAGGTAATGCTCCCTTACGCTTGGAGGCATCGTTCTCCATATTAGGAGTTGCTTACGTAAGACGTCTATAAAAGCCTTGTTTGAAGTAATCCAATTCCGCACAATACCGCTTTTTCTCACGAAATATAGAGTTATATTATATCTTTTCGCCTGAGCCACTGCCTCTACGTCAAAGTCCTCTACTATAGCAAGGTCGAATGGCGCAAGCCTTATTTGAGAATGTAACCTTTTAACTACTCTATCTCCTTCCCTATGCTCGCTGAAACTTATTTCTTCAGGTGCGAATAGCCCTGTTTTCTCTAAGCCGGCAGATGCTTGGAGGAACTCATAGATGAATGCTAGTATACCCATCAATTCGTCTTCGCTAGTAGCTACGAACGGTAGTGGTACAGTCCAGTAGTCTCCCACCGGTGCTGGAATCTTCCATTTACGTTCAAGACTAGGCGTTACAAGCTGCCATGCTTTAAAGGCGGGATAAAGCGTAGCCATTACCGGTATTAGTAATGCAAGAATTACGACTACGAATATGAAAGAGGAGGCGAAATTGGGGAAGAATCCAGTGAATGTATAAAGGCCAAGCCTTGTCATTGCAGATATTCCGACTATACCGAAGATGTAGCCGAGTACACTACTTATCAGACCATATACTAGAGACTCCGACAAGAATATTCCTGCAGTTTGACTTGGAGACGCACCTACCACGACGTAAACCGAAACCGACTTTATTCTTTCATACAGTGTTCCTATCGTCAGATTTAGTATGGAAATGCCTGCTATTATCAACGGTATTATAAGTGTCTCTGCACCCATGAAAGTAAACCACGCTCTAGCTGCTAGCTCCCAAACTTCTCCCATAAGCCATCCTTCGAGACTAACATACCTAGTTAAACCGTAAATCACATATGTATCTAGCCTGTAGATTAGTTCGCTTGCTAAAGGCTCTATCTCTAAATCGTTAAACGGCTTAATTGCAATGCTCATCAACTGGATATTGGAGAGACCGAGTAATCTTACAGCAAGGTCAAACGGTATTATTACAACCTCATCACCAAGCAAATGTGGCGGTATCGCACCTACTCCAGTAGCTAGTACAACAGGGTCCTTTGGAGTTATAGGCTCTCCATCCAGATCTCTCAAGCCACTGATAAGTCCAAGTTCCTCAGCGGCACCACCGTGTAAAGCATTACCGTCGAATAGCCCTATGACCGTAAGGTTTAGACCCCAAATGGTTATCTGGCTTCCAGGTCCTATTGTATAATTAAGTTCTTGAGTTAGTTTAGATGCTAATGATTGACTTATAATTACAGAGTATAGTTCTCCTGAATAGAACCATCGCCCCCTAACCCCTATTTTATCCCATATTCCCGTTACATGCTGTTCTTCTGGCACCATTGCAAGCATTGCATATGCTCTAGCTCCTGCTTGCGAAGCATTCCAGTAAATGAATGCTCTGCCTCCTGATCCAGCTGGAGGATAATACCAAACTCTGGGTACAACATATGCTTTATCACCTAATTCATATCTCAACTGGTAGTACAATTCTATTGGTATAGAAGTCCAAGGTCTCTGTCTTATCATTATTCCACTGTAGGTGATAGGTATATCTACATTCTTCTCCATGGCTAGTGGAGCAACTTTTCTAGGTTCTGCTACCGATGTAAGTGAAGTGAAAGTCATGAGAGCGAATGTTATCAGAGTTACTGAAGAGAGCATTAATATTGTTCTAAACGGTCTCTTTCTCATCCATTGGATACCCAATCCCAAGGCGGTTGAGAAGACTGCACCTCTTGTCGGTGCTGCTGTATGTACTCCTAATATCTTTGAACTCAACATTCGGGTGCTCGTTGACGCTTCGGAGTAGAGGAAAGATAGTAATATAACTATGAGGAAGGCAACTCCCAAACTCACCAGTATCATTAGCAAATTGTTTGCAAGATGGAAGCTTGGATGGAATAGTAGGAATATTATAGTCAAGAGTGCTGTAGTCGATATTACGGTAATTACTCTTCTTAAACCAGAATAACCGAATACGAGTCTTTCAAACACGTATGCAAACGGTAATAACAAGAGAAAGAAGAGAGCTGTCGTGGCAATTACATTTTCAATCAGTATCCTAGTTTCAGAATATGCTTTCTGCTCGTAACTCCATAAGGGATAGGAAAGACTATACACTTTAGAATATCTATTCTCATTCAATGCTTTTACAGCATCATTAAGATATCTCTTAGAAAGATTGTGATAAAGAAGTATCATAGGATTGACAACTCCATAACTCATCGCTGTAGATACTCTAGCATCATTCAAAGAGAATAATCCTTCTGCACATGCAAAAGGACCATAGTTTATTACTACTGTTTCACCTTTCTCTTTAACTTTATATCCACCGCCAGTCCTTAAGTCGATGCCAGTAGCATTAGTTAAAACACTCCACACCATTCCCGTTTCACTGTGATATATTACTATCTCTACAGGTTCGCCAACTTCTACGAAGAATATGTGATCACCAAATACTGTTGAACCAGTCCACTTACTCCAGCGTACAGGACTACCATGAGATAAAGCATTGTAAGCCGTTGGGTTTAATGAACTAGTCATGTCCCTCGGATTTAGCACTCCCTGAAGAACTATCGACCCACATTCAAATAATGGTGCGTAGGCCCACATATTAGAAGAGGTTATTGCAACGTCTGTCCTGGCAATCCTACCCCCCGCACCGAACCTGTATCCCCAGTCTAAAGCCATGTAGATATTGCCATTAGAAGAATCAACGGCAAGGCCGAAGAAATAAGTTGGAGCATTCTGACCTGTGTAAGGCTTTAAGCCCTTAATTGTTGCTACTCCTCTTTCATCTGGCTTCACTATTACTGAAAACGTTCCAGTGGAACCAGCACCTAAACACTCTGTTCCAGTAGCTAATCCTTGATAAGTGCCTGAATAATATATTATTACGTCGTTCCACATTTTAGGATCTCTATCTTTAGTTATAGGATCCCAGAAGTCTTTAGTGAAATTGTAAGTCACAGCCATTATGTTAAGCGTTGCGAAACCCCATTCAGTTGAGAACCGTATTGCTCTTCCTGCAGTCATAGGTAACTCGACTTCGTTAAGTAACGCGTAACTGATGCCTGCAACAAAGTATGCTTGATCGAAAACGTTGCTAAAAATCACCTTATCGAAAGTATCGAGAGGAGTCGTGTGGTAAACGAGAAAATCGTTAACAGTCACTATCGTTAACCCTCCGCCGCCAGACGCTAAAGTAAATGGTTCAGAATCGTAAGCTGTTAAACCAAACCTAACGGGAAGAGATATTCGTGAAAAAGGAGGAACTGTTAGTTGAATACCATCATAAAAGCCAGCACCATAAGCTGTATTGTTCAATGCCTTTCTTAAAGCTGGAAGGTATTTACCAAATATGCTTGTAATCAATGGCATATACTTGTTATTAAGCACCTGTGCTATAGTATATGCATATGTTGAGCCCCTATTCACTATAGCTAGTTGGTTTGAACCGTAGCTTAAGTCTAAACTTATGAAAAGTTTAATCTTAGTTCCTATCTCATCAAAATGCCTGTCAATAAATTCTCTGGCACCCCAGAGTGATTGAAAATGACCCGAGGTAAACAATATTATAACAGATCTTTTAGGTCTATTTTCAACAAGGAATCTCGCAACTTCAAGGAGGACTGAGGGACCTATCGATTCCGTAGCACCGGGGGAAAGTGCAGGAGTTAAGGAATACGAATCATAATAAGCAGATAACACTATGCATTCTTTACTCAGTTCAGGATCCGAGCCCTCTATAAACGCAATAATATTTGGAACTTCCAGCCTTTCCCAAGTCATTTTTGAGCTTATCCATACCGTAGCCTCCCCTCCCCGCTCCTCAACGTAATCAATAAGCGTCTTAGAATCCCTGGAATTTAAGAGGTACCTCGGAAACCTTACAGGATTGTTATAAATTTTCTGAGAAACTTCTTCCCTAGTAGTATCTTTGGGGTAGGTATATATTACGCCTTTGGCTCCAAACATTAAAGCATATCTGAAAAACCACTTGGAGTTAAAGTCCATTATTACGAATTTCCCTGCAACATCTTTACCATCAAAATCTTGAAGAGAAGTCCCTCCGACATAAATTACCTTATCTCCCTCGGGGGGGCTTGTATAACTATTAGTGTTAAGAAAGTTTGGCTGGCACATGTAAGCCCTCAACTCTACACCGTTTTCAAGAGTTATCTTTGCACCCCAGTCGACGTATGAAGTCAAGTTATAATACTCATAGAAATCATTATTGTCACCATAGGGTTTAGCACCAATTTCACTTAAATACCCAGTAATGTAACTTGCTGCCTCAAAGAAACCTGAGTGGCCAGGCATCCTCGACTCAAGGCTTGTGAAATATTTTACGTGCTGTATTATCCTCTCATTACCACCATATTCCCTAAAGAAACTTGGCACTATACTGAGGTCGATGACTTGTTGTTGAGCAAGAGCTGTAGGCACTGGTCTTAACGAAGTTATGAAAAGTAACAATGCAAGCAATACCAATAGACAGCGAGCCCCTTTTTTGCTAGTCCCCATCATTTCCTGGCAGTTTAAAAACAAGTGACAACCTAATAAGTTTTTTGATTGTAAATACCAAATGCGATTTGGAGACACTCTACAAGGAGGATAGTTAAGGAGGGGGTTTAGTTGAAGCAATTAAGAAATCAGGAAGACCTATCATGAGTCTTGGCTAAATTTCGAAGTTAACGTTTTTAACTGTCCAATGTCCTGTTGTTCTAAAACATAAACATTAATATACAAATTAAAAACGGGTTTTTTATGGTAGAAAATAGGATGGGAGAAAATGGGCTTTTCATACTACTCTGGTTGACTATAGTATTGGTTGGTGGGGTAAGTGTTACATTCATCGCTCTACAGAATAGTCCTGGGAATGGAAAAATAATAGAGCTAACCATTTCAGGTGGTTTCTGGGATGTATATGAGACCTATGAATACTACTCTAACGGAACCATACTGGCCAAGAGAAGAAATAGCTCGACTTCAATACCGAGCTTTGTGCTTGACGAATTAATGAGCAGGGTGAGTCTTCTTCTCGAAAAATATCCTGATGGTTTAAAGCTTAAGCCTGAAGAAAGTGCAGCAGACTATTTCATCTATAACCTGACTATTTACAACAAGGGCAAGCCCATAAACTATTATTGGACCGATGTCAGCGAAAAGCCGCCTAGAGAACTCGCCTATCTCCACCACTTGTTACATGAAATTAGCGGTTTCCCATTTGGTTTTCGAAACATAATTTTCTACCTAAAAACGGACAAGCTTACTGTTAACAAAGGCGAGACGTTAAAAATATATTCGGTAGCCGTAAACCTTATGCAGAAGGATTTTCACTATTCTTCACCAACGCCTTGTTCCCCGGACTTTAAAATATACCTTCAGACTCCTAGTGGCAGTAAAATCGAGCTTTTTCCGATAGGTTACGATCCTGGGAAAGTATGTGTTCAAGTTATTCAAGAACGCGTTTTAAAGGCTGGTGAAGCGATTCGATCAGAATACGAGTACAAGGTTGATGAAGAAGGCATCTATGTTATTGAAGCTAATTTCCCCTATGCCGAATGGGAGGAAACAAAATATCACTGCGTGTTAGAAATCCCAGTTTCTTAAAGTATCTTCAAAAACATAGAAATCCTTTTAAAATCGGTATTGCCAAAAGATACGGTGATTGGAATGCCAGTAGTCATAGTTGAAATGTGGGAAGGACGTACTGAAGAACAGAAGGAGAAACTCATAAAAGGAATAACGAGAGCATTTGAAGAAATCGGCGTAAAACCCGAATGGCTTAATATAATCATTCATGATGTACCTAAAAGCAACTGGGGAGTACGAGGAGAACAAGCGTCAAAAATATGAAACAACGTTCAAAAATGCTAGTTGATCTTTTTCATCTTTTTCCACCTTTTGAAGACCTTGCTGAAGTAAAAATAGAGGATTGGTATTACAAACGTAATGGCCGCAATAGATGCGATTAAAAAGTAGCTTTGACGATGTGAAGAGTAACGCATCATATCCTTTTAGTAGAGTGTAAAAAGCGATGCCAACCACCACTTCGTCCATTAAATTAAGTATAGCCACTGCCATCTCTATGAAAACAACCAAATTATAACTATGAATTGAAGCTTCCTTGTAGTGGGCGATTTCCAAAATTTGTTTTTGATTCCCGGTTTCATACCCAAGTAACCTATGTAAACCGCACTCAACCCCAGAGGAACTATGGAGAGCAATACGTCGCACATCGCCCTAATAAGCACCATCTCCACAGAAGGAATCGTACCGGGATTTCTCCTTAGCGCATCCTCAAATCTTCTTAAATCATTAGAGTAAGAGGCGAGCATGGGAAGGAAAAATGAAAATTAAGTATAAATCTAAAATCATGAATAAATAAGGAGTTGCTTGGTCAAAAGCTGTGTTAATTCTTTTTAGTTATTCCAATAGTTTACTGTATTTTTTCTTTTGCTAAGTTTCCCCATCTAAATAAAAATTTGCTATCTTACTAGAATCCGGTTATGTCACTGAAATGCTCTTAACATTTTAGTACTTCCCAAAAATACCATAATGTGGGAATTGCATAAGAGAGCGAGGAGTATGAAGAATCTTAATCCGGAAAAGAAGGTGGAATTAGCAATTGAAATGAGCGATGTGTGTGTTGTAGTTTGTGCTGCTGGGATCAAGGCACAAAACCCGGGGTTAGATGAGAGTAGCTTGCTTGAGGAACTTAGGAAACGCATTAAATGGATGAAGAGGCATCGTGTAACGCTAGGGGGATAAGCGTTTGAATACATTGAAAAATCTGGTCAGAAGGCTTGTAACTGCGTTAAATAAAACAGGTTTAGAATATGCTTTTACTGGTGCTATAGCAACTAGTTTCTATGGAGTCCCGCGTACTACTGTTGATATTGATATTATGGTAACGGTTTCTAGTGAAAAAGATATTGACAAACTTGTTTCAGCTCTTAAAAGGGCAAGACTTAAGGTCGAAAAAGAAACAATAAGAAAAGTGTTGAAATCTGGGTATAATATTCTAACAATTAATGATGAGAAGTCTCCTTACAGTGTTGACATAGTATTTTCTGAAAGGAAGTTTAAAAAGAGGGAGGGCACGATTTTCGATGTAAATACTTTTTTCCAAGATCCTGAGGAATTGATTTTAGCGAAGCTACGGATGATTAAGGCAACAGTATCAAAAGACAAAGCTGCGAAGGATATTGAAGACGTTAAGG
>JAWBXT010000011.1:0-23628 GCA_038867695.1 Thermoproteota archaeon | reverse complement strand
AGGTTTACACTAGGTTCGCTATTCATTCCAAGACTGAATTTTTCAATAAATTCGTCAATTATCTGTTCTATCTCGCTGATTTTATTAAGGAAATTCTCTGCGTCAACACTTGGCAATGGTGCAGGTTTACCTGATATACCAGAAGTCTCTGGAGATTCCCCTTCACAAACAAGTTTTCTCAAGTCTTTTACGTATTTCCTCAGTGCCAAGGCTGCGGAGAAAACATATCTTTCATGCTTCTTATCGAGGCGACTTTCATTCAAGTGAGTCTCACCCGGATGCCAAGCATTTCTAATGAGGATACTGCTTGAAAAGTGTATTCAAAAGATGAGATTCCGTGTTCCAGACTTCTCCTAAATCCTCCGTTCGCATTTTGACAACCGATGATAAAACCTATAGTTTCACGGGGGTAACTTGGTTTCTTTGATAACAATTTGAGACAAGCTAGACCCATAAAGGTAGCTTCCATAAAAGAAGGTTTGACACCGGGCTTTAAAGAGAATCCTCCCTCACTGTTTTCACAAGTCTTCACGAAGTGCAGGGTCTCGCTTAGGTTTTCAATATGATATCCCAAGAGCAGGAGGGTTTTGAGCGCATAGAATGTTGAGCTTAAACTCGATTTCTCGCTACCAAATCCTCCATCTGGATTTTTAAGGGATAAGATGAATTCAACTATTTTCCTGGAGGGAATCCTAGTATTAAGCATACTCATAAGCTCCACGCACATGAATGTCGTTTCAAGTTCTGAAATAGCTTCTACATCAACTCTACTTGCTCCAAATCTTCCAGTAGAATCCATAAGGCTAACTATTTGATTTGAAACATCTATTAACGGCTGGTTGAGAAGGTTAAAGACCTTATTAATAAGATAGTAGTCTCTAACATTAGTAGCACTATAATTCTTCACCCATGCTATAGTATCGTTAATCCTAGGAAATTCTACCCCAAGCATATTCAATATTTCTAGGGCTAGATAGGTATCGTAGAGAGTTGAATCCGTATATTGGACGGAAGTATAGCCTCCGTCGTCATTTTGTCTAGCAGTAATGTACTGCACTATTTTTCGGAAGCGAAACGCATCCTCAATCCTAACCGCCTCGGTTTCCAATTCTTCATACCTCCAGCTGTAACAATGTAGGAGCTATCAGCCTCTTTTGAGGCGGTTAGAGGAGAGCCCCATCTCCTAGCCACCATAGAGATGATGGCTGACAAGTCGTTTTGGAAGTTATATTAAAAGTTTTTCTGGATCTTGGAAATGTCTTTTTTTACATACGTTTTGTTAAAGCAAGTAGAAATAAGCATTCTCACATAAGGTTATTCAAAGCATCGCTCAAATTGTAAACGTTTTTCTCTTCGTAATAAAAGTTAGAGATCATGGGGAAACTTTTTTAAACCCCCTCCTTCGAAAGGCGGCAACAATCGATTGATGCTAGTCGAGAAACAGTTACCTCAATGGCTTCGTGGGAGATATTTGAAGGCTTATTTAATATTAGAAGATCAAGGGTGGGGGTTTGTTGATGTTACAATATCTTGAGATACTTAAACCGAGGATGAGTAGCGAGGATTATCATAGACTCGCTGCAATACCTGTTTCCAAAGTGCATAAGTTTATTGCAGAATCCACTGAACTGTGTAATCCTGATAGAATATTCATCTGCACCGATTCTTGTGGAGACATTGAATACGTCAGGCGGCAGGCAATAGAGTCTGGTGAGGAGACACCTCTTGCAACACCTGGTCATACATACCACTTCGACGGCCCTTATGATCAAGGTAGAGACAGAGAGGCAACTAAATATCTTGTTCCAAAAGATGATTACTTGAGCAAGGCTCTTAACCAGATAGATAGGGATGAGGGCCTCGCTGAGATAAAAAGCCTGATGAGAAACATTATGAAGGGACGTACAATGATAGTTCGTTTCCTCTCACTAGGCCCATTGGACTCGATTTTCAGCATTCCCTGCGTGGAGTGTACGGATTCTTGGTATGTTGCACACTCTGTAGACCTCCTATACAGACCCGCTTTTGAAGTATTCAAAAAAGGAGAGGTACCTGACGATCTTTTCTGCGTTTTACATTCTGCTGGAAAATTAAATGAAAGAATGATAAGTGCAGAACCGGAAAAGAAGAGGATATATATAGACTACATTGAGAACACTGTTTATAGCGTTAATACTCAATATGCTGGTAATAGTGTCGGTTTTAAGAAGCTTGCTTTAAGGCTTGCCATTCGTAAAGCTGACCGAGAAGGTTGGTTAGCAGAGCATATGATGATAACTGGTGTATATGGTCCAGGTGGACGCAAGACCTATTTTGCCGGCGCATTTCCCAGTGCATGTGGTAAGACTTCTACTGCGATGATACCTGGAAACACCATTCTAGCTGATGACATTGCTTACCTTAGAAATATTGACGGGGTTTGTCGTGCAGTTAACGCTGAAGTAGGAATATTTGGAATAATCAAGGATGTTAATCCTATTGACGATCCAGTTATTTGGGAAGTATTGACTAAGCCTGGTGAAGTAATATTTTCCAACGTACTGGTTAAGGATGGTAGGCCTTATTGGCTGGGAATGGGCCATGAAATTCCTAAAGAAGGAATAAATTACACTGGTTACTGGTGGGAAGGGAAGAAGGATGAAAACGGCGAGGAAATCCCTCCTGCGAATAAAAACGCCAGGTATACAGTATCTTTAAGGGCTTTGAAGAATTGTGATCCTGAACTGGATAATCCTATGGGTGTGGAGCTGGGAGGTATAATATACGGTTGTCGTGATGCACGAGGCTATGTACCCGTTCAACAAAGCTTCGATTGGGAGCATGGTATTATTGCATATGGGGCAGCGCTTGAAACCGAGACGACATTTGCAATAACTGAAGAAGAAGGGAAATATGAAATTAACATCATGAGTATTCAGGACTTCGTTTCAATACCACTGGGAAAATATATACGTAATAATTTAGAATTCGGTAGAAAACTTAAGAAAAAACCAATTATCTTTGGAGTAAACTACTTTCTCAGAGACTTGAAAACAGGAGAATTCCTGAATGATCGTAGAGATAAACAGGTTTGGATGAAATGGATGGAGTTAAGGGTCCACAATGACTTAGATGCTATAAAGTCTCCAACGGGTTGGATACCTAAATACGAGGATTTGAAAAAGCTTTTCTACGAGGTACGTGGTATAGAATATTCTGAGACAGACTACGTAAAGCAGTTCACAATACGTATACGTGAAAACATTGCAAAAATAAATCGTGTAGAGAAATTCTTTAAGGATAATGTTCCAGATGCTCCATCAGAGCTGTTTAAAGTACTAGAGGAGCAAAGAGAGCGTTTAATAGCTTTACAAAAAGAATTCGGCAATTATATTTCTCCAAAAGACCTTGAAAAGTAAAATTAGAACGTTTAAGCAATTGCCCCCTCTAGAGACTTAGAGCATTCGCATTTTCTTTCATCAGGAATATTCTTAACAGCCTTTGTTAAAAGTCTCTTAACATTATCTATGTTCTTGTTAAATATTTCTTTGACCTCCTCATGCGTGATTTTCACCGGCCCGGTTCCAGCAGCGTAATTGGTTGACATGACTATACTAGCATAGCATATCCCAAGTTCTCTTGCTAAAGCTACTTCTGGATATCCAGTCATACCTACAACATCTGCTCCAAGTATACGATATGCTGCTATTTCAGCTGGCGATTCAAACCTGGGCCCCTCGGTACATATGTACGTCCCCTTTGGATGATAAAGTATTTTCTCTTCTTCACAAGACTTCTTTAAGACCTCTCTGAGTTCTGGACAGTATGGATTGGTAAAATCAATATGTACAACACCACTAATCGGAGGCTTATCCTTAAATATTTTGATTTTGGTCTTACCGTCGAAAAACGTAGGTATCCTCCTCTTAGTCATGTCTATTACTTGATCTACTATGACAAATTCACCTGGCTTGATGTTTGGATTTATGGAGCCGGCAGCTTGTGTTGTAAAAATCCTTTCAACACCAAGCTTCTTTAAACCGTAGATATTCGCCCTATAGTTTATTTCTGAAGGTGGGACAGCATGCGAAACCTTAAGGCTACCCGGCTTAGAATGTCTTGGAAGAAAGGCGACGGCTTTATCGCTTACATAACCAATTTCTATTCTAGGAGTTTTCCCAAAAGGCGTTTCAACTATTCTGTATCCTTCCGCTTCAAGAAGAGTGTAAAGGCCTGAACCACCGATTATCCCGATTTTGACCTCTTTAATCCTAGCCATATATTAAGACTTTTAAAACTCATAGATAAGTTTTCCTAAAAGCAAACGGGGAGAAATAGATAAGTATCGCAACGCAATGCTAAATCAAGGAGCAGGTTGATCAGCCTGGAGGACATTGTGGAATTCTACAGGCTAAGGCAGAGGGGTTTCAGCAGGCTTTACATTATACTAGTCTTAACCACAATAAATCTTTTTTCAATATCTGTTCTTCTTGACGTTGCAAAGTTCTTCTTAGCTGTCCCCCTGCTTCAAATCGGTATTATCGTTCTAGTGGCAACTTTGATAGTGGGTCTATTGGATAAGTTCAGACTTGAAAAGGGTAGATTACATCCTTTCTTGATGCTGGTTGAAAGCATGAGGGTCACCTCTTATGCTGTTCTCCCGATCTTTATTATTTTCGTTGCTGTCTTATTCTACTTGGGTGCACCGAGTGTATTTTACTTTCAGAATCTTAGAAATGTAATCTCAATATTGACAATATTTCTAATAATTTCGGTTCTAAGCAAAATACTCGTATTCCAAATACGAGTATTGGTGTCTCCCTTTGAAGAAAGTAAGCTTATCAAATATTCGTTATATTTTGGAGCAGTGGCAATAAGCTTAATTAGCATCGTTTCATACATTCTATCAGACATAATTCTCCCGCCAAATCTAACGGAATGGTTTATGTACCTTACATTCATATTCTTTCTGGAGCTGATTTTCTTATACCTTTCTGCAGAAGTAGCTTTAAATTACAGGGTAGGCATCTATGTTTTAATGTTCTTATCATACTTCGCAGTTGTTTTTTTCTCCTTGACTGGTGGTGCTGAAATACTCAGACTGAGCTACGCAATGTACGGCCAGGTTTTCCCAAAGATTGTCACGGGGGTTTTCCTTTTAAGCATTAACGCTCAAGTAATGGATTCCAGAATTAAACAATTCTTTCCGGAAAAAACAGAAGCTCAAAGCAGGAGTGAAGTAAGTATTGAGGAAATCCTGAGCATGCTAGAGAGCATTAAGAGAGACATTAATCTGAGCAAGAAGACTATTGAAAAACAAGACAATGCAATAAGGATGCTTACGCAGATTGTTGAAAAGATGTCGTCCTCTAGCAGTGGAGCGATTGAAGAATTGAGAAAAGAGTTGAAAAGCATTAGGCCTTCTCAGATCATTAGTGAAATGAATGTGGCCTTCGCGAAAAGACTTGCTGAAGAAATAATGAAGCTATGCAGCTCCTGCAAGGAATTTCCAATGGCAGGTTTAGCGGGATTCATATTGGGCCCTAGACTAATGCCTGTAAACAGTAAGAGAGCAATGGATCTGGGGAATATCTCGCCCATACCGCTCTTCTTAATTGTTTCTATTCTCTCCCTAAACACGCAGAAATCATCGAATGAGTATAAGGTTTGCCAGAAGGATTTGGCTGAATTACTGATTTCACGCCACCCGTATTTTCGTACGAAGTGGAGTAGGCGCACAGCGCAGAATTTCATAAATTCTACAGTATTGAAATATATTAGGGCCCATAAGGAAAGTGAAGTGCTTTTTTCTCTAAGAGGACGCGGCTCAATAGAGCTTTTAAAAAATGGCTTGGTACAACCCATTTGTAAAGCTATCGAAGATTATATTTCTGAAATTGGATTTGAAAATTTGCCTCTAGTATTAATATCTCTCCCTAAAATTAGAGAATTTGTAATTAAGGAATTGAAAATTACTGAAAAAGACCTTAAGAGCCTATTTTAATGATTTATTCGTGAAAATGAATCATTTAGATTTTTTAAATGTTAAAAAGCATTAAATATTACCGTCTCAATTAGTGAGAACATTGTTAATCATTAACATATTTCTTTTAATGAAAAAGGATTTTCATTGTTGAAAAACTATAAGGAAGTCTCAGTGATAATTCCTACCCTAAATGAGGAGAAGTCGATAGGCTTTGTTATAGAAGGTATAAGAAAAAACCTTCCCGGAGCTGAGATTATAGTTGTAGACTCTAGCAGCGACAGGACTGCTGAGATAGCTTCATTACTAGGCGTTACCGTAATAAAACAGGAGAGAAAGGGGTATGGAGCTGCAATAAGAGAAGGACTCAATATAGCAAGGGGCAATATTCTTGCTTTCATGGATGGTGACGGCACTTACGATCCTAGTGACTTAAGAAGGCTTGTGGATCTTGTAAATAGTGGGCGTGCTGATGTAGCTACAGGCTTAAGGTTCAGTAGCAAGCCTAGGGAAATGAGCGTAATTCGATATATCGGTAATCTTATCATAAACTTGTTCTTCCTACTCCTCTTCTTAAAGAGGATAAAGGATACTCAAACTGGGATGAAAGTTTTCTCTAGAGAAGCGTATTTGAAAATGAGGCTGAAAGAAAACGGAATGCCTTTTTCAACAGAAGTTCTCACAGAAGCTTGTAGAAATAACCTGAAGATAATGGAGACCCGCATAAAGTACTATGCTCGAACAGGATTTTCGAAGTTAAATCCTTTTAAGGATGGGATTAGAATACTCCTATTCATTATTAAAAGCAGGTTCTTTATTCGTACAAACTATCTTATAAAAACTATCTAAAAATCTTTAGGAAATCAGGTCGAGAGATATTAAGACGCTTGGAGGTATCTTAATAGTTGTTAATGCTCTCAGAGCCTTATCGTTAAGTCCAAGGTAGATGAGTCTCCTATAGAAGCGAAGCTCCCACTTGTCCCAAGTTATTGTACCCTGCCCACTCGGGTTCTTCTGCGTCGTGACCCTGAGAACCTTCCTAGGTAGTGGAATCGGGCCAGAAACCTTAACACCATTCTCCTTAGCTATCTTAAGTATTTGCTCTACTACACTCTGGAGATCACTCAACTCATTGCTCACGATCTTTATCCTAGCCTTACTCACCAATTCCAGTCTAGGGGTAAGGGAAAGGGTTTTTATGGATTTTCTCCCAACTAATAACCTCTAGAAACCGTAAAACTTAATATTATTGTCATAGGGAGGAAAGTCGGGGCCGGTAGTTCAGAGGTAGAACACCCGCTTGGCGACCCCTAGGGGGGACAAACTGCGGGATGTCGTGGGTTCGAGTCCCACCCGGTCCACTTTCTGCCTTTAATGCTTAACGGCTGGAGGACCAAGCCACAGGTATACAGTCTTCTTCTCAACATATAGATCGTCTATTTCCAACTTCTCTATGTCACCCCTTAGACTGTATCCAAGAATCCTCGTAGCAACCTTGCGTTTAATCAATTCATCGGTAAGAAGATGGAGTATTTTTAGAATGTCTTCTAAATTGTGATTTCCAGCTTTAACGATCAATTTATCGGCTTGTTCCGATTCCAGTTCGCAAAGCAAAGTTGTCGTCGGAATTACTACAAGTGAATTTTCTTTATCAAGCAATGCCTTAACTCACGGATGCTCCTTAAACTTTTTTATTGAAACATAAGGAATTCTCTCCTTAATACTGTCTCTAAGTTCTTCCATACTTCTGGTGAGAAAAGACGCCTTGAGCTCCTTGGCCACGTACTCAGCACCCATAACCCCCAGAAATCATAATAAGGATAGAACACTTGTCGAATGAAAGCGTTTTTAAGCTTCAGGATCTCATCCCCTAGGAAAAGATATGACCAGAGATATCCAAATTCCCCTAGATAACAACGCGAGACTGTCGGACTAAGCGATAGTGATGGAGGTGGCGGAGGAGGAGATGGTGAATAACCGACCTCCCTGCTTACAGGAGTTTTTCTCATACTTAAAATCGCGAAAGCGATTATGCTTACTAAGATGACTAGAATTAACAGTATGAGTTGGGTATAGTTCTTCCTCCACATTACCTTAATCTCCTTCGCATCATCAATATATACCTCTAAGATTCCGTTTCCAATGACTTTATCTCTGGCTCCGATTCCCTAAGTTGTCAAAAACATCCTTGGATGAGGAAGCCTGTGGCAGTTTTCCCTTAGTTTCATGGTTACCATGCTACCTTCATCATACCAACCTCCCGTGGGTAAGCTATACTCTGAAATTATAGTTAACAAGAACTGTTTTTCCAGAATCCGGTTGGTCTCAGACCTCCTCTATCTACTCTTATGGTTCCCGCAGTCTCCTTAGAATCGTCACTCCAGCCAGTAAAACAGTAACGTATATTGGCACTCTCCTGAAAAACCCTCGAATCTATTTGAACCTTATGAATGGAGCCTCTAAGATACTTGAAAGCTAATATCTCTCAGATTCCTTTATCCCCAGCTTGTATGTGCTGATTCTCTCGAAGGGAAATTCCCCCTGTATATCAATCTAATTCCCTCACTTTCTATACCCTATTTGCTCTAGCACTATTACGATGCTTTCAGCGGCCTTTTTCAGCATGGATTCTTCTTCATCGCTAAGCTTTTCCTCAACCACCTTGAATCCTCCCCTCCCCACTTTCACTGGAACACCTATGCAAACATCTCTTATTCCATATTCGCCGTCTAATACTGCGGATGCTGGCAGGACCTCTCCTTTATCGGCTAATATCGACTTAACCATCCTTGCTACTGCAGCACCCGGACCGTACACGGTAGCTCCTTTCATACTTATTATCCTAGCAGCAGCCTTAATTGTTCGTTCTCGGATACTTTCCGATTCAGCATCGCCTAAACCATATTTCTTCTGAAGTTTCTCCTTAGGGATTATCATGTTGTCTCCATGCTCGCCTAATACGAAAAGAGAAGTGTCTCTCAGCCTGATCTTATTTTCAATCCTAAGTACCGTCTTTAGACGACTGGTATCTAAGACCCCGCTTAAACCAGCTACACGATGCCTCTCTACTCCACTCTTCTTCCAGAATACATAAGTTAACACGTCTACGGGATTAGTGACTATTATGAACAATGTTTCACTACTTTTATCCGCAGCATACTCTTTTGCTATCCCCTCTATTATTGGCAGATTCTTATTTAGGAGGTCCATTCTACTCATATCTGCAGTTCTGCCGAATCCTGCTGTTACAACCGCCACGTCTAATCCTTTGAGAAGAGAAATATCGTTTGTCCCCTTGACTTCAGTATCGAGGTCAAGGGCTTCAGCAGCGTTTTGAAGGTCAAGGGCTTCTCCAATTGGGAGACCTGGAATAATATCGTATAAAACGATCTCATCTGCCTCAGGGAGTAGGAAAAGTGCAGCTGAACATCCTACTTTCCCAGATCCGACTATTCCCACCCTTTTCATCATGTTAAACGGTAAACGCTATGCTTAAAAACATCATTCAAGAGAATTTTGGAAAAGGAAGAATATTGTATGATGTTGTAATAGTTGGTGGGGGGCCTGCAGGAATATTTTGTGCCCTAAGCCTCATCGAGAATCATAAAAACCTGTCAGTGATTATGCTTGAAAAAGGGCACGACATAACCGACAGGCGCTGTCCTGCAAGGAGGCTTAATAGGCTCTGCGTCAGGTGTGATGTGTGCAATATTTATAGCGGTTGGGGTGGTGCTGGGGCTTTTTCTGACGGGAAGATAACTCTAGACCCTGAAATAGGCGGGTGGCTCCCTCAGGTCATCTCTATAGAGAATACGCGTCAATGCATAAAGAGGGTTGACGAAGTGTTCCTTAAATACGGTGCGCCGGGAGAAGTCTATGGTAACGATTCAGATATTTTTGAGAAATGGAAGAGAAAAGCAAGCTTAGCTGGCATGAAGCTTCAGAAAAATCCTGTTAGACACATGGGTTCAGACCTATCGTTTAACATACTGAGTCGTATTAGAGATGAGCTCAAGAAAAGAATAGAAATAAAAGTCATGACTGAGGTTGAAAGCTTCGTTGTTGAAAACAATGTAGTAAAGGGTGTAAAAACAAAGAATGGTGAAGCTTTCTTAAGCAAGGTTGTCGTAGCCGCCCCAGGTCGGTCCGGAGCCGGTTGGTTAAGGAGAGAATTTACGAGGCTACATGTCCCTATGAAGCGTAACCCTATTGATCTAGGAGTTAGAGTTGAAGTCCCCGCAGAAGTAATGGAGGAAATAACTAGAGACCTATACGAGCCCAAGCTGAAGTATGTTTCTAAAAAGTTTGATGACAACGTTAGAACATTCTGCGTAAACCCACGTGGAGAGGTTTTAACGGAGTTCTTCGAGAACATAGTGACTGTAAATGGTCACAGCTATAATAACCATAAGACAGATAATACTAATTTCGCCATACTCGTTTCAACCGACTTTACTGAACCATTTAAAGAACCCATTGAATACGGTTTGTCAATAGCCAAGCTTGCAAACCTTATTTCTAATGGAGTCGTCGTTCAGAGGCTTGGAGATCTTATTCAAGGAAGAAGGTCTACGCATGAGCGTATAGGCAGAAGCCTAGTCTCGCCAACCCTGCCGGACGCGACTCCTGGAGACCTAAGTTTCATCCTGCCTTATAGGATTCTCTCAAACATTGTTGAAATGCTTAAGGCGATGGATAAGCTGGTTCCTGGAATCTTCTCTAAGCAGGATACTTTGCTCTATGGAGTTGAAGCCAAATTCTATTCGAGCAGGGTGGAAGTAAATAATCATTGTGAAACTACCGTAAAGAATCTTTTCGCAATAGGAGATGGCGCTGGCATTACAAGAGGTCTATCACAGGCCGCTGCCTCAGGGCTTTATGTTGGTCAAATTGTTTCCGAGAGGCTTAAGAGCTAAACTAATATATCGCCAATTCTGCCGATTAAGATTAGGTCTAGGCTATAGGCCTCAGCCTCGTTGAGATTCATTAAGCCTGTTTTTAGAAAGCCTCTTAATTCTTCAGAAAGCTTCTCAGGATTATTCATTACAAGCCTCCCAATGTTCTCATTGAAAGCAGGCATCATTATCATCTCAATATCCCCATTAATAGCGCCCCTAATCCAGACGGGTATGGTATACCTGTAGCCAAGGTCATCAACCAATTCAACAGCAGGGTGGAAGTGACCAATTACAATAGTCTTAATAACACTCCCTTCCCTAAGCTTTTTCTCTAGTATAGTATCGACCCTCTTATGACCGTGTGTAAAGAGAATGTTGTTTAAAACAATACCATCGGGATCGATTAATTCAACACCATCAGGTAGTACAGCATACAGGTCCCCATCGTGATTTCCAGGTATAACTCCAACCCATTCAGATTCATCGACTATCCTCCTCATGAAAGCCGGTATTTCCTTCCACTCTAGGCCCTTGGGACCGTAGACAGTATGCTTTAAATCCCCCAAGATTATTAGTCTCCTGACGGAATTTCTCTTAATTAGATTCAAAACCCTGTCTAGCATCTTTTCAGTAAGGCTTGGAAGAACTATCCCCCTGAGCCTTACCTCGCCCTCATAACCTATATGCAGATCTGAAATTACTAGCGTATCTCCTGAAAGAAGAGCTGGCTCGCCTTTGATAAGCTTATATTTCGAAGTTCTGTTCAAACCACCGTAGGAAATAAATTATGAGTGGAGAAGATAAGGATAGCGTTGAGAAAATATCTGAAGAAGTTGCCAAGATCATTTCGGAAAAGGGTATTACACGCGAGTGTGAAGAAAAGCTTGTTCAAGCATTTGGAAAAAGAGGCAAGAGGGCTCTTAAGCTAGTGGCTTTGAAGAGGGTTAAGAAGTATGTTTTACACCCGTCAAAGAGGATCAGGTGGATAATAGTTGGTAGGAATGAGGAATACCTGGTGCTTCCTTCGATAAGATATTGTAGTTGTAAAGACTTCTTCTTCTATGTTATGACCGGAGAGACATACGCTTGCTACCACCTGCTTGCTCAGAGAATAGCAGAATTATCAGGCTTGTTCTCAGAGATTAGAGAATCGGATGATGTTTATGAAAAAGTGATTGCGTCAAGAATATTCATAGGATGATCTCATGCTTAAATAATTCGTATGTTAACCATGCCGTTACAGTCCAAGCGGTTAAAACCTCATCGTATACTGATACTTCCTCGATTACCATTTCCAAGATCTCCCTAGAGGGCCTTCCCTTAGGATACGCTCCTATAAAGAAGCAAGTAGGCCTCTTCATTCTTATGATTCTTTCAACATATTCTCCCATCTCAACCTTTGCACCTGATTCACTGAGCATGATTCTATGCGTAAAGGGTTCCAGGATTTTCAAGGCTCGTTCCTTTGGGACAACCTCTATAAGGACCTTGCCGCTCGAGTCAGTAATTCTATCGTCGATTAGAAGTTTTTCCATCAGCCCTATGAAGTTATCATAAGTTACCGGAATCCTTATCCTATCGTGGAATATTACCCACTTGTTCTCAATAGTGTGAACGATGACATCCATCAATCCTTTTTTATATACGGGGGAGTCTGAAACTATATTAAGGCATGTATGGAGAATATCGGGTCTCCCCCTCTTCTCACTATTTTTAAGCATTAGAATAGCCTTATGATGTTTACTTCTCTCGAGCATTGTTTCATAGGGTTTTTTGCCTTTTCTCAAAGCATTCTTAACCACCTGGGAGTGGGAAGCGATTTCCCTCGGGACCAGTTGCATACTCGAGTCAAAAAAACATATCAGGTACTTCATCCGGCCCTATTCTCCTGTTAAACCTTATAAAACCTTCGTTTTCCATTTAATGCTCGATATACTCTTGGAGGCTGTACACGTCAAGGCGGTTCCTGCAGACGAGTTGATAGAGAAACTAGCAGAATACCTTAAGGAAAACGTTAAAGAGGTGACCATGCCAGAGTGGGCTCTATTCGTAAAGACTGGGCCTCATAGGCAGAAGCCGCCTGATCGCTTGGACTGGTGGTATTTGAGAGCTGCTTCAATTCTCAGAAAGCTTTACATAAAAGGCCCGATGGGTGTTTCAAGGCTTAGGAAAATATATGGTGGAAGAAAAAAATATCCAATGAGAAGGGCCCACAAGGTCAAGGCTGGAGGGGCCATAATAAGAAAGATCCTACAGCAGCTTGAGGCGGCTGGGCTGATCGCTAAGACGGGTAAAGGGAGATTGCTTACTCCGAAGGGAGTGTCGCTCTTAGATAGGCTGTCGTATGAAATAGCTGGCGAGAAGGGTAGTTAGTAAGACATGAGCGAGGACGAAGAGCTTGCAAGAATTCTTGAACAGAGGCGTAGGGAACTGGAGGAGAGTCAACGGAGACAGGAAGAACAGAGAGTAGTGAAGACCCTGAGCCGTATTGTTTTCACTCCCGAAGCGAGAAGTCGCTTGAACAACCTGAGGTTAGTCAAGCCTCAATTAGCAGACCAGGTTGAGAAGTACCTGATAGTATTGGCACAACAGGGTAAGCTTAAAATACCTGTTGAGGACGCTGAGCTAAAGGAGATCTTGGAGAGGATATACTTATCGTCGAAGAAGGGTACGAGGTGAGGAGATTGGCTAAGAATAAGCCTTTGGGCAAGAAGCTACGTCTTCAAGCTGAGTTAAAGAGGGCCTATTCTGTCCCGACCTGGGTGATAGCTAAGACACGGGGAAAAGTGAGGTTTACACACCGTTGGAGAAGCTGGAGGAGGAGTAAGATAGGTCTCTGAGGTGATTAAAATGAGCAAGAATAACGAGATTTTACTCTCCATAAATCTGTCGAGAGTTAAAAATGCTCCAGTTCCAGATAGGCGAGAAGTTGCCATTAGGAAGATTAGAGAAAAAGCATCTAAAATGTTTAAGGGTAAGAGGGTGATTATAGGCAATGACTTAAACAATTATATCCATTCGAATCTCAGCAGAGTTTTAAAGGGACGCTTAAAAATTAAGGCGGTCGTGGAGGAGGAAGAAGTACTGCTGGAGGTTCCTTAGAAGCGATAAGGCATGGAGATTGCTAAGGCATCCATATGGAAAACTCCTTACATAGGTGCTTATTCTAAGGTTTTCGGAGAAAACGCGATTGTTAATAAGAATACTCCAAAAGGGTTTTTGGAGAGAATTGTAGAAGTGTTGAAAGTCGAATCCATAGCTGTTACAAACATTGCTGGGGTTCATGCGGTTTCATCAATGATTGCAGCAAATTCTAATTTCATAATCGTACCAGACACCATAGAGGAAGAAGAGCTGAACGAGCTGAAGAAGCTTGGGAAAGAGGTTCTGATCATGAATAGCAACCTTAAAGCCTGGGGAAACATGATGCTCTTATCCGATAAGGGTGTTTTATTCTCTCCCAAGGTTTCTAAAAGCGATGCTGAAAAAGTGATTGATTTTTTAAGCATTGATTATGGTTTCTCGAATCTGGCTGGCTATACAGCTATTGGTGCTCTTGCAGTAATTGGTGAAAGAATATGTTTCGTTTCAAAATTGCTTAACGAAGATGAGAAAAATCTTATCGAGGAATTATTAAAGCTTAAGACTTATGCAGTTACTATTAACAATGGATTAATGTTCATAAGATTGGGCATGCTCGTTAACCCTCACGGTATATTGGTTGGAGAATCTACGACGGGGGCTGAGCTCATGGATATATCGTTAGCAGTCTCGTCGACCGGAAGCTTTTAAATAAGGGCTTATGTCGGTATGTTACATGGCGGTGTTTAGGGTTTCAGGAGTGTTCGAAAAGCCTTTGAGAAAAATCAGCTTCTCTGTAGAAGTGGAAGCACCTTCACAAAAAGTTGCCTTAGAAAAGGCCTATTCTATTGTGGGAAGTAAACATAGAGTTAAGAGGGAGAACATTAAAATACTCAGTGTAGAGGAACTTAGGTCTGAAAAACAATGAGTGAGGAGGAACTTAGAAAAGCAATCGCAGAGCTAAGGTCTTTCGAGAGCATTATGGAAGAATTAAGGTCTAGATACCAGATAATAATTGCATCCTTAAACGATCTGCAGGTTTCAAAATCCACTCTGGAAGATATCTCTAAGGCTGGTGAGGGTGTCGAGCTCTTCATCGACATAGGTGGAGGAGTTTATGGTAAAGCCTTTCTAAAGGATACTAACAGGTTTCTCGTGAACGCAGGTTCAGGAATATTGATCGAAAGGGATCTGGAGGAGACAATTAAGCTCGTGGAGAAGAGAATAAACGAACTGAATAATGCTAGGGGGTCGATTGAATCCCAGATGAGTACTCTGCAGGTTAAAATCGAGGAAAGCAGGGGTAGAGTCCAAGCGCTCTACGAGAAGCTCAGGAAATAGGGTTTCTTATGAGGGTAAGCGACCTATTCAAATCTCTTGTTGAAACTATTTCTACAAGGCCATTAAGTAGGAAGGAGCTCGAGAGGGTTCTAGATGAATATGGGCTTAAGCTTGTCTCATGCGACGTAGCTCTACCACTGATAGACGATTTGAAGAATACGCTGGTAGAAGCATTAGAAGGCCAGAGAACATCATTTTTAGACAGAGATGCTGTCAGGAGGATTGTAGAAAAAGAGCTTAAGGGCTTCTTGCTCGAAATCTTAGGAAGTGGATTCGACTTGATTGAGAAAGCGAGGGATTCTCCCAAACCTTTTAAAATATTATTCATCGGAGTAAACGGCGTAGGGAAGACGACAACTATAGCGAAAGTTGCATATATGTTTAAGAAATCCGGCTTAAGCGTCTTGCTTGCATGCAGCGATACCTTCAGGGCCGGAGCTGTGGAGCAGTTGAGTCAACACGCAAGGTCACTGGGCCTTCCGATAATTTCTAAAAGTTATGGTTCGGACCCTGCTAGCGTAGGTTTTGAAGCAGTAACATATGCGTTAAGCAAAGGGATTGAAACGGTTTTAATAGACACTGCCGGAAGGATGCATACTGACATCAACCTAATGGATGAGCTTAGGAAGGTAAAGAGGGTTGTAGAACCTTCTTACACTATACTAGTTGTCGATGCTTTAACCGGTAATGACGCTTGGAATCAGGCATTGGATTTTCAGAGTCACGTGGGTTACGACGCAATTATACTAGCGAAGTTTGACGCGGACGATAAGGGTGGGGCAGCGCTCTCAGTGTCGTATGTTTCGAAAAAACCGGTGATTTACGTCGGGACTGGGCAGGGGTATTCTGATCTGGAAAGGTTTAACTCAGAGAAGTATGTTAAAAACATTCTTTCTGCTATTTAAGACCCTTAAGGAAAAAGATATATCTACACGCGATTTAGAGAATTTTGATGAATATAAGAGAGAGAATAAAGACAATGATTCGTGTTCTAAAAATTAGTGAGAAGCCCGATAAAGAGAGCTTTATGCTATCTCTGAAAGTGTTCTTAATAGGCCTCTTAGTGGTCGGTGGCCTTGCCTTTGTAATACACCTAATTGCCTCACTGCTAGGGGGAATTCGTCTTTCTTCTTAAGGTGATTGCAATGGAGGAAGGTAGAAAAATCGAGCCAAAGTTCTTTTTGGTGAGGACCTCAGTAGGCCAAGAAATGACTTCGGCACTTCTCATAAGGAACAGATGTGAAACGGAGAAGCTCCCTATACATTCGATAGTTGTCTTGCCTGACCTAAGAGGCTATATCTACATAGAGGCAGATTCCCCATTTCCTGTAGAGGAAGCTATAAGAGACATAAAGTACATCAAGAGGAGGGTGCAAGGTAGCTTAAGCGTAAACGAGTTTAAAAGATATTTCGAGGAGAAACCTGTGAGCGCTGAAATCAGAGTCGGAGACACTGTTGAAATAGTGAGTGGGCTGCTTAAGAAGAACCGTGCGAAAGTAATAGAAATAAACCCAGATAGAAACGAGGTTACCGTAGAACTCGATGGAGCCATAGCGCCTTTTCCAATAACCCTCAAGATGGATAGCGTAAGGGTTGTGGAAAAATCCTCCGGAAAGCTTTAAACAGCTGAGAAATATTTTTAAGGCTTAACAAAAACTCTGACGCTGAGAGGTGTCTGAAGCTGGCTAAAAAGACTATCAGCCTTATAGTAGAAGGTGGAAACGCTTCACCAGGGCCGCCGCTAGGTCCGGCACTAGGCCCCTTGGGCATTAACGTGGGGGCTGTCGTAGCCAAGATAAACGAGGCCACGAAAGATTTTAAGGGGATGAAAGTCCCTGTTGAAGTAGAGGTTGACACTGAAACTAAAGAGTTCACAGTAATCCTTAAAACCCCAACGACCTCGGCACTCATAGCTAAGGAGGCTGGCATAGATAAGGGTTCGGGGGCACCGGGTAAGGAGGCTAAGGGCAACATATCCTTCCAGACCGTTGTCAAAATAGCTAAGATGAAGATGAACGACACATACGCTAAATCCCTCAAGGGTGTTGTTAAGGAGGTTCTTGGAACCTGCCAGAGTATGGGTGTTACAGTAGACTCTAAGCCTCCTAAGGAGGTTATTAAAGAAGTTGAAAAAGGCATGTATGATAGTATGCTAAGCGAGGAGGCTGCGTAAGAATGTCGGTAGCAATGCCAATCACTAAGGATTCGATAGAAGAGGCGTTGAAGAAAGCATTGTCTAGAGAGTATAACAAGCCTAGGAGGTTTAAGCAGAGCGTGGAAATAATCCTATCGTTGAGTGGCATAGACTTGTCAAAACCAGACCAGAGGTTTACGGAGCTTGTGGAACTTCCACATTCCCCTCATAGAGATCCTCCCAAAATATGTGTTTTCACCGAAGGCTCGTTAATACCTGAAGCCAAGAACCTTGGAATAGACTACATGACTAAGGATTCTCTAAACGCTATGGCCGGGAAGAAGAAAATATGTAGAAAGACCGCTCAATCCTACGATTTCTTCATAGCTGAAGCGCCGCTCATGCCGATTGTCGGTAAAGTACTCGGCCAGTTCCTAGGGCCTAAGAATAAGATGCCTACGCCAGTGCCTCCTGCCTCACCAATATCTCAAATAGTTGATAGGCTTAAGAGGAGCGTGAGAATAACAGTGAAATCAAGCTTGTCAGCGTCATGTAAGATAGGATACGAGGAAATGTCTATCCAACAACTCTTAGAGAATGTGGAAACAATAATATCCGCTGTACAGAGAAGACTTCCACATTCGGCGACCATAAGATTCATAGGGTTTAAGACTACGATGGGCAGGATAGTTAAAGTATCATACGGGGGTAGGAAGTCTTGAGTAAGCAGCTTCTACTAAAGAAGAGAATTGTAGACGATATTCTCAGCTTACTCGAATCGTATAGGACAGTGATGCTCATAAAAACTTACAAGGTTAAGGCTTCTACAGTAAACGAGGCCAGAAGAAGGTTAAGGGGAAGAGCAGTCTTTAAACACATTAAGACAACTTTATTGCAGAAAGCTGCGGAGAAAACAGGGTCTCAGAAACTTAGAGACTTCATTAAGAAGCATGGTTCTAGCGGCTCCATTATGCTAGTGCTTTCAAATGAAGAACCCTATGAGTTGCAACAGGAGCTGAGAAAATACTCGATAAGGCTGCCGTTGAGTGCTGGGGACGTTGTCGATAGGGAAATCGTTATTCCTGCCGGGAATACAGGCCTACCAGCTGGTCCAGTCATATCTTCCTTGAATGAAGTCGGTCTCCCAACAAGGATTGAGACTGGAAGCATATGGATAACAAAGGATACTGTTATAGCAAAGCCTGGCGACGTTATTACTCCTCAACTGGCCGCGGTGCTTTCAAAACTGAACGTAAGGCCTGTTGAAGCATATGTGAAAGCGTATGCTGCACTGTGCGACGGGCTTGTCTACACGGAGGAACTGCTGTCAACAACAGTCGAAGATGTTAAGAGTAGCATAGCATTGAGCGTTGAGAATGCCTTGAAAATAGCCCTAGCAGCCCTCTTCCCAACGCCTGAGAGCATCACCATAATGCTCAGAGAAGCCTTCTCCAAGGCTGTTAACCTAGGTGTTAAAGCGGAATACTATGATGAAAACACTGTTAAAATAATGCTGCAAACAGCCAGAGCCATGGCGGAACAGCTTGAGAAGAGCCTTGAAAAAGCTTAAAAACACCTCGTTGAGAAAAGCCTCAGAGATTCTGAGGTGAGCGCTGATGTCTGAGTACATACACGCGGCCCTGCTGCTACATTCTGCGAAGCAGCAGATAACCGAGGAGAAGGTTAAGGCGATAATAAAGGCAGCAGGCATAGAGCCGGACGAGGCTAGGATAAAAGTGCTAGTATCCTCGCTTTCCAAGATAAATATCGACGAGGTCCTCTCCTCCCCATTGGCGATAGCCCCTGTGGCAACTGCTACGGCACCAGCACAGCAAGCAGCGGCTGAGAAGAAAGAAGAGAAGAAGGAAGAAAAACCCGCTGAGGAAATGGCTGGCCTAGGAGCACTATTCGAGTAAACATAGAATCAGGCTTTTTTAAAAGCTCTAAAATCAAACCGTTTTCAACAGCCGATTAACGAGAGAAAAGTTAAAATCCCCCCAAACAGAAATATCTCTAGAATAACGTGGGCCGATCGTCTAAGTGGTTAGGACGCCTGCCTGACATGCGTGAAAAAACGCACAGCAAGCGCAGGAGGCTGCCAGTTCGAGTCTGGCTCGGCCCACTTTCATAATCAATCTATGAAAAAATTATTTATAGTTATTTATTGATTCTTTTTAGTTGCCAGATTATATTGCATTCTGTTAAGATGCTTGAGGAATCGCCGCTAACTGATTTTAAGCACGCGTGAGCGTTACGTTTAAAAAGTTTTAGCTTCATAGTTAATTATGGGATGGTAAATCCTGAGCTTAGAGTATCTTCGCAAAATGGATTTCTTCAAAGATTATTCCAACATATCCTCGGAGGAGATTCTTGATAAGATTCTCGGAGAGGAAATCAAGTATTCAATCAGTTGGTGGGGGGAGGAGGGACTTTTACATTCGGGGACAGTTATGGATTTCTACGATCGCGAAAGATACTGGACGAAGGCGAGTGATTTCGAAATAGACCGTGAATTGATACGTTTTGACTCTAAGAGGGTTATATTGGAAGAGGTTGAAACAGTTATAGATGCTAAAATGGGCATCGCCATCTTGAATAGGCTTGCTAGGATATCCAGGGGTGTTTTCCAGCCTACGAACGTAAGCTCAAGATGGCTCACGCCAGAGGGACCAAAATGGCAAATACAGGAGGTTAGCTTCGATTTTAAGGGTAAGAGGCATAGCATCGATATCGCTTTGAAATACGATTACATCGAGGACATGGGCTTGGAGGAGTTGAACGATCTCATCGAGGACACTGGATACCGATATTGTCAGGTCGAGGGCGAGCGAATAACAGTGGTCGTGCTGAGTAGGGAAGAGTTTAAGAAGTTGGAGAGGGAGAGGGGCTGGAAATTCAAGTGGGGGTCGATTCCCTGGGGATGGTTGCGTGATTATCCATTTCCTAGCCCTCTGGCAACAGCTCATACCCTACTTCTATCTCTTTATTCTTCAAGTCAAAGTAAACGTAAACAACCATGTAACCATTAATGTTCTCCCCCTTCTCGACGCCTAGGCCTTCCTTGGTTAAGTCCAAACCATACTCTTTGATATGCTTTTTATAGCGTTTCAATTGGTTTAAACCATTTTTAATGTTTTCTGCTAGTTCTTCTTCAGAAGTCTTGCTTGACTTAGCCTCTACAATTACGAGTTGATTATCCTTCGTCCTGAAGACTAAGTCCACTCTTTCCTTCGTAACTTTGATCTCAACCTCTTTTCCAATAAATTCTGCTTCCCCTATTTCAGCAATCCTGCCGTCCTCCACGTAAGCTTTAACCACTTCTCTTCCGTGCATTCCTAATTCCTGCTCAGTAAATCCCCTTATCTTTTCAACTTCTTAGTCGCTCAGCTTCTCCTCCAAATTCTCCGGTTTCTCTTCCCTCTGGAGAGAACCCTCAGCCAGCGCCTCGATCCCCTCTATCAACTCTCGCAGATGATCCTCCGTCTCCAGTGCCTCGTTCCCTCCCTCCTCTCCCTTCTCAGGCTTCTGCAGAAGTACAAGCCTATCTGACGTTACTGCCTCATTCTCCTCTTCCATACGTTCCTCATTCTCCCGCTTCTCATCCTCCGACAAATTCGCCTCCATCATCGTCAGAGAAGAATCCCCGTATTCTTCATCGGCCTCGACTCTGGGCTCTTCCTGCTCCTCTATCTCTTTCACCGCTTCCTCTAAGTAGTGCTCTAATTCCTCTTCCCAGTCCTCGCTCTTGAGAATACGCTCCTCTACCTCCTCCTCATACCTTTCCTGCCTCCTCTCGTAATTCAGCTCAGCGCTAAATTGGCCAAATTCCCTACATTCCCTTCACCAGCTCCATTGACCCGTCCCCTCTGATTACCAGTATATCGGCGATATCAAGCGAGAAGCCTGTTTTCCTCTCCTCCAAAGTCATGGTCCGCCAGGCGCCCAGCATCACTCCCCCATTCTCAGGATTGTGGAGCGATTTATGATAGTGCCTTATCACGCGGATCTCATTCGGGGCCTTATTCCTCAGGAGCTCCTCCATTACTTGTCCGGGACTTGCATCCCTCTGAAGACCGAGTTCATGACCGTGGCTCAGCACCGCCACCTTTCCGTTCGCCAGCTTAACCCTCACTTCCTCTTTCGAGAACCTCCAGAACGCTACTAAACTTCTCACGGCTTCCGTTAGCATTGGGCTTGAATCGTATAATTGGGGCTCCTCCGGTTCCTTCGTGAAAACAAGCCTCATTAAGGCTTCTAAAAATCCGGTGGCATTAGAATCCGAGCATCCCAATACGCATCTCACGCGAACATTAAGATTCTTCAGAAGCCTGAAGAAACCAACGACGTGCGATGCCTTCGGCTTCCCTTCTACGAAGTCGAATACGTCGCCCAGGAGAACCAGGTGGGTAGGGTTGATTTTCACGAGCCTCCTCAAGCACGATAGCCAGAGGGACTGGGGAACACCTATGTGCAAATCCCCTACAACCACCAAAGTGTCATCCTTCTCCAATATAATGTCGTAAACAGGTATCTCGTCGAGCCTCCCCTTCTCCGCATATTCCTTAAGCATTACCCAGTTATGCCACGCTATGTCCTCCGGGTTTTCAGCAATCTGGTTCGGAGACTTGCCTAAGCATGCTTTACAATTGCATTCCATTAGATTCATTCCCAAGTTTATAATGCCAACGCCAGAAGGTGTGCCCGAATAAGCGTGCCAATTCCTAGCCTCTATCAACCAAGACATGCCTGCTAAAGAAGACTCAGCATCCGATTTGCAAAGATCATGGAGGCCCTTGAGGCCTAAGGCCCCAACCATTAAGGGCTTCGCCTCCAAGACTCCAGCATCGGACTCAGCTTATAGTACGGATCCGCCTTGGGAGGAGCGAACCTACCCGACTTTAAGCAGGCCGTGGCGAGTGGGCAAGTCCTGCATTTCAGAGTTACTTCCATAATCCTCAGGCGGAGAACCAATAGAAGGGGAATTGATGATATATCCGATTGATGCTAAGTATTCCTACAGCTACCCGTATCTAACACTCTTCCACAGGTTTAGAGAGGAATTGCCATCCAGCCTCGTCCTTCTTATAATCGGACACTCCATGAGAGATGAAGCAATCAATGATATAGTTGCATCGTGTCTCGTTGAGAATCCGGATCCGATCCTCGTTTTCATAGATCCAAATACTTCTAAAATCGATTTTCTCAATAAGCAATTGCCATTCTCCTCGATAACCGTTAAAGAAAGACCAATTCTTATAGAAGATGATTTCTCAGCTTCTCAGATCCCATACAAGATCACAAACGCATTAGTTATGGGGGTACCAAATAAAATATGAAATTGGTAACAATAAGAAATGAAAAAGATACTGATTTTTCTATCGTTTCGTTGAAAAATCAAGTTCCCTTATATCTCTTTAAAATTTCATAAACTATTCTTAACTTATAAGCGTCTGGTTTAGATTCTATCTTAGAAATAATACAATTAGAAATTCGGTGTTCAAAAATTCTCAATATCTTCAATAAATTCTACCCATGAATCGAGAGGCAAGAGTATCATCAAGAAAGCGTCACTATAAAACTAATAATTATGCTAACAGTAAAATTGATGTTTAAAAAATAGTAAAGATCATCACTATAAGAATAAAAAGAATAGGAGTCATCAAACAAGCTTTCCGGAAAGGATGGAGGAAATCTTCCTAGAAGCTTTGCCATCGCCTAATGGGCTTAACTCAAGTTTGTACTCAGGCTTAGAATTCCTAAAAGTATTCAGCATTAGATTCTTGATAAAAGTCTAAGACTACGCTGAATATCACAATAACAAGTATAATAGTCATGTTTACGACTTCTCCAAAAAAGCCTGAAATCAGTCCAGCGATAAGAAGGATTATTACTAACGGACTTTTGAAATGGTAGAGAAAACCAGTAATGGCTACCCTCTTCTTTTTCCTAACAAGCTCGTTGAAACCAAAAAATTCAAGACGTCTTTTCGCCTCCTCAGAAGAGAGCCCATCTAGCGAAGATTTCATACGCGAAAGAAGTTCCTCAACAGACAAAGTCAAAACTTCTTCAGTACTCGGCAAAGCCCAGCCTGAATCTCCAATACTAGGCTCCTCTGATTTCTGAGCCACCATCGTCCTCGACCCGCTTTTGCAAAATAACTCTAACTCTTATTAATAAACTTGGGTATGTTCTCACTATAGGGAGGCCGAATC
>JAWBXT010000010.1:0-24239 GCA_038867695.1 Thermoproteota archaeon | reverse complement strand
GCGATAGGATTCGGATGAAGTAAACCAATAAACCGCAAGAGTATAGAATGGACTGGAGGATGACCTGAATGTTGCCGATTAATGTATCGACCTGATGATGACCCTCGAGCAAGAGGTTCAGAGGTATGGAGAAGTTTATATTGATGGGATTCACGTTAAGCACTATGGGTAAATTAACTATTTCAAACTCCAGAGATTTCTTTTTGAGAGACGGGAAGAAGTTCTTCTATCTTGCAGACACGTGTTGGAGCGCTTTCACAAACGCGACATTTGAGGAATGGGAATACTATTTGAGGTATAGGAGGATGCAGGGTTTTAACGCGTTGCAAATAAACGTTCTTCCACAGCATGATAGAAGTAGGGTAGAAGATTCCATGGAACCCTTCGAGACCCTTCCAGATGGAGGGTGGGACTTCAGCAGGAGGAACGAAAAATACTTTGATAAGGCTGAGAAGATGGTTGAAATGGCTTTTGAAAATGGATTTACTCCTGCGCTAGTGGTGTTATGGTGCAATTACGTTAAGGGAACATGGGGCTCCAAAATGAACCCCTCTAGAATAATTCCACTGGAAAAATTAGAAGAGTACGTAGGGTATGTGGTGGATAGGTTTGGAAAATACGATCCTATTTTCATAATAAGCGGGGATACGAATTTCGAAACCGATGAATCCGTAGAGTATTATGAAACTGCATTAAACATAGTTAAGAGCAGGTCTCCGGGTTCTCTTACCACTATGCATATAATGGGAGGATTATGGAACCTACCTGAGGTTCTCGTAAAATCGCCTAAATACGATTTCTACATGTATCAGTCGGGTCATATGAAGGAGCATCAACACTTGCCCTATGAGCTTGCTCAGAAGTTTTACAATATGCCTGTTAAGAGACCCATTGTGAATGGTGAGCCATGTTATGAAGGCCATTCGCATGGAAATAAATATGGCAGGTTTAGCAGTTTTGACGTTAGAAAAGCCGTATGGCAGAGCTTGCTATCTGGTGCTAAAGCTGGAGTAGCGTATGGTGCCCATGGAGTATGGCCGTGGCATAAAGAAGGGAGAATATTTGGTGGCGAATCTTTTTCAGGCCCCCCATATGAATGGAGTGTTGCATTAAGGTTTCCAGGAGCGTTTGATGCTGCTTTTGCGAAATGGCTTTTCCAGAAATATGATTTGTTTAGTATAAAGCCAGCTAATTACAGGCTTTTAAACGAGGCTCCGGAGATAAGAGTCTCGGAGGGGGATGATAAAATAATCGTTTACACTCCCTATAATTGGGACATAAAGCTGAGGATTGACGGAGCATTATACGAATGGGAGGGAATAGACCTCGGATTAATGAGGTTTTTCAAACCGGATGTAAAGGCTTTCGAAGGCTATTCAGTGTTAGAAATGTCCGAGTTTAATAACGACGCTTTAATAATAGGCGTCAGATGAGCTTCAGCATTTGTTGAATTTAAACTACGCTTTTTTAAAAAAACCCTTATTTTTAGTCCTCTATATTTTTCTATTACAAGAAGCTTAAATGTATAGAATAACTTTTTATAACTCTATTGCTACCACTCGGTACAGATAATGGTTAAATCGATAGTCTTGGATACAGATATCGGAGATGATATTGATGATGCTTTTGCTCTTCTATTCGCGTTGAAATGTAGGGAATTGAACCTTAAAGCGGTGACTGTGGTTTATGGCGATGTTGAATCTAGGGCTAAGCTCGCTTCAAAACTGATATCTTCCATAGGATTGAAAATACCTGTTGCCATAGGTGCTTCCAAGAGCCTTCTAGGATTTGCTCCAAGCTGGAAGCCTCCTCAGGCTGAAGTGCTTGAAGAGGAGTCGGGGGAATATCTGAATCTAACGAGCCTGCCTGCGTGGGATGTCATAGCTGAAAGCGTGTTGAAGACAGATGGTCTTAAAGTGGTTAGCATAGGGCCTCTTACGAATATCGCCTTAACACTGCTATTGATGCCTGAAGTTAAGGAGAAGCTTAATCTCGTCTCCATGGCAGGGTTCTTCAACGGCTCGGGTGCTGAATACAATGTTAAATGCGACCCAGAGGCTTTAAACCTGGTTCTTAAATCAGGTGTAAATCCTCTCTTAGTTGGACTGGACGTTACTTTAAAATGTACAATGCCAATGAGCATGGTTGAAAGACTTGGGTCTAGCGATAAGCCTGAGCACAAGCTTGTTTACTCTATGCTTGAAGCATGGAGGAAGAATACCAATAGCAAGCAACCTATTTTACACGATCCCTTGGCTTTGGCAACAGTTGTAGACAATAGAATTGTTTCTGTAGAGAATGCTAGAGTTGATGTTGAGCTTAAGGGAGATTATACAAGGGGGTTTACCGTTGTTACTGGGAGTATGCCTAATGCCTCCATATGCTTGGAAGTTGACGTGGAGAGGTTCCTGAAGCTCTTTGAGGAAGTTATATTCTCATAATTTGTCTCTCATAGTGCTTACATGAACGTCGTAAGATTACGGGCCCGCCGCGATTCGAACGCGGGATCTTCGGCTCCGGAGGCCTGCGTGGAACAAACCTCGACGCCTTTATCCTGGCTTGGCCACGGGCCCGTTAAAACTTATTTATACAAGGCTTTTAAACCTATTTTGCTCCAAGTGGACAGGAACAACAAGAGCAGGGGTAAATTCGCATTCTGGGCTGATGTAGTAGCAGAGTCGGCTATTGAACACGCTGAGAGGAATGGAATGTCTCGGGTGACTGTTAAAAGCGGGGGCTCCCCCTCAGGCGGTAAGCATATCGGCAATATGAATGACCAGATTCGTGCATTCTTCATCTATGATGCTGTGAAAAAGAAAGGTGTTCCGGCGAGACTTATCTACACTAATGACGACATGGATCCGCTCAGGACTATTCCACCATCCGCTCCGGACGGTGATGGCGAATGGCATTTTTTCACAGAAGAGGAGATTTCTATGTTAGAGAAACACTTGGGCTGGCCTTATAGTCGCATACCCGACGTATTCGGATGCCATAAGTCTTGGGGTGAACACTTCAACTCCGTTATACAGGATGGCTTGAATAAGATAGGGATCCTGATGGAGAACTATAATAACAGTGACTCCTATGCTAACGGGAGCTTTCTGGGTGTTACTAAGCTTACGCTTTCTAAGACAAGTCTTGTTAGAGAAGTTTTAAGCAGGTACCAGAGAACTGTGGAAGAGGACTGGATCCCCTTCCATGCCATATGTAGTAACTGCGGCAAGATAACTACTACAGCTCTAAGAGTTGACATTGAAAACGATGTTGTCGAATATGAGTGTCGTGGCAGAGTATTGGCTGGCAAATACGTGATAAAGGGCTGTGGCTACAGGGGTTTTTCAACGCTAAAAGAGGGTAAGTTACCCTGGCGCCTCGAATGGGTTGCTCAATGGAAGGTTTTTCAGGTAAATGCCGAACCTTTCGGAAAAGATCATTACGAAGGCTCCTGGAAGTCTGGACAGGCATTGGCAAGAGAGATCTACGGCATAGAGCCTCCTGCAAGCTTGGTTTACGAGTTCTTCCTAGTCAATGGGGAGAAAATGTCCAGTAGGAAGGGTAATGCATACATACTTCAAGATATCCTTAAGGTCTTGGAGCCTGAGGTTGTGAAATACCTTTATACTAAGAGACCGATGATGCAGAGAAATATTGATCTTAAGAACATCCACTTGTTGGTTGAAGAATTCGACAGGTTTGAAGAAAGCTTTTTCGACAGATCCTCCGAAGAGGCTGAGCGAATATACCCAACACTCATGGGGAAGGTTCCTTCTAAAAAGCCTATTAGAATTAGCTATCTGCTTGCAAGCTACCTTGTCCAATTCTATCCTATTGAAGAAGCGTATAATAGTCTGATCAGAGCAGGAATATTGAATGAGGATGTTTCCGAAGAGGATAAGAATAGGGTATTGTTTAGGTTAAAGCTCGCTAAGAACTGGTTATCAACTTTTGCAGATCCCGGAAGATACGTACTTAAGAAAGAGTCTTCCCAAGTTGATTTGAGCGGTATGGAAAAGGCTATTGAAGACCTTGTTGAAAGGCTTTCATCCCTAACTGAATTCAGGGGAGAAGATATTCAGAACATCATTTATTCCACAGCCCGAAGAAACAACATTCCTGCTTCAGAGTTCTTCAGAAAATTATACTTGATCTTCCTCGGGTCGGAAAGCGGCCCTAGGCTAGGTTATTTGCTTGCGACACTTGGTAAGGAAAAAGTGGTTTCACAATTGAGAGCGGTAATTGAAAAAGTTGGATGAGGATCGTCATTACCGAATGCTTTACGTATTGAAATTATTCGACAATAGACGAGTAATCTACGATAATTAAATATCAAGGTTAAATACTGGTGCCTTTTAAGCGCTTAAAACTTCAGAATATTTATGAAAATTGGAATCGTCGGATACGGGGTCTATATCCCAAGGCTCAGGATTAGGATCGAGGAAATAGCGAAAGTCTGGGGGCATGATGCCTTATCCTACAAGGATGGTCTGGGAGTAGAGGAGAAATCGGTTCCTTCACTAGATGAAGATACTGTCACGATAGCTGTTGAAGCGGCTAGGAATGCGATGAAGCGAGCTTTTGAAGTCAGGCCCGGCGAGGTGGGCGCGGTCTTCGTAGGCTCCGAGTCCCATCCTTACGCCGTTAAGCCTACAGCGTCGACAGTAGCCGAGGCTCTTGGTTTAACACCCAATCTTACTGCTGCAGATATGGAATTTGCCTGCAAGGCTGCGACGACTGGACTACAGGCTTGCCTGGGACTAGTTAAAGCAGGATACATTAAATACGGTGTTTCTATTGGTGCAGACACTGCCCAAGGTGCCCCCGGTGATGCCTTGGAATACACTGCTGCAGCCGGAGGAGCAGCATACGTAATAGGCGCGGGTGAAGGTGTGATTGCTGAAATAGAGTGCACACACTCATACACTCAGGATGTTCCAGACTTCTGGAGGAGAGATGGTTCTTCCTATCCAAGGCATGCCGGAAGGTTTACGGGGGAGCCAGCCTACTTCGAGCATGTTATAAACTGCACTAAGGCTTTGCTGGAGAAATCTGGGGCAACGCCCAAGGATTATGATTATGTTGTTTTCCACCAGCCTAATGCAAAATTCCCACTGAGGGCGGCGAAGATACTTGGTTTCGAAGAGAGTAAGCTATGGCCCGGTCTCGTGGTGAGTAGGCTCGGCAACACTTACTCAGGCTCATCCCTACTCGGCCTAGCGTCTGTACTGGATGTTGCAAGCCCAGGAGAGAGGATACTAGTCACTTCATACGGCTCCGGAGCAGGCTCAGACTCTTTCAGCATAGTTGTTACAGATGCTGTAGAGGTTAAGAGGGGACTCGCCCCTCCGGTAATGTATTACTTGGACAGACGCGAATACGTAGATTACTCTCTCTACGCCAGGTACAGAGGGCTTTTTAAGGAGGATTGAGAATTTGAAGAGGGAAGTTGCTATAATATCTGTTGGATCAACACGTTTTGGCGAACACTGGGAAAAGGGTATGAAAGACCTTGTGTGGGAAGCTGGTATTCAAGCTGTTGAAGAAGCGGGGATAACCGGAAGAGACATACAGTACATAGTTTTCGGAAATATGTCTGGCGGAATGTTCGAAGGACAAGAGCATGTTGGAGCATTGGTAGCGGACTTTCTAGGGCTTAATCCGGTTCCCGCTACAAGAGTTGAGGCAGCCTGCGCCTCTGGTGGAGTGGCGTTCCTCCACGGATACATGGCCGTCGCATCAGGACTCTACGACCTCGTAGTAGTGGGCGGGGTTGAGAAGATGACCGACGTAGAATCGGTACAGGCTACAGAGATCCTTTCGGCAGCTATGGATTACGAATGGGAAGCATACTTTGGCGCAACATTTCCCGGAGTCTATGCTCTCATGGCAACGAGATACATGCATCAATATGGTTTAAAGCCTGAGACTCTGGCGAAAGTTGCCGTTAAGAATCACTACCATGGAAGCATGAATCCGCTTGCGCATTTCAGAAACAGGATAACGGTTGAAGATGTCTTATCCTCCCCGGTTGTTGCCTATCCTCTCCGGAGAAATGACTGCTGCCCTGTTTCAGATGGGGCTGCATGTGTCATACTGGCTCCTCTGGACGAGGCAAAGAAATATACTGATACTCCCATAAAAGTAGAGGCAGTGGCACAGGCTTCTGACACTCTCAGCTTGCTCGAGAGGAGGGATATCTGCACCTTAGATGCTACAGTCCATGCTGCTGAGAAAGCGTTTGCAAAGGCGAAGATTGAAAGAAAGGACGTTGACATAGTCGAAGTGCACGACTGCTTTACGATAGCAGAAATACTTGCTCTTGAAGACCTTGGCTTCTGCCGTAAGGGCGAAGGCTTCAAACTCTATGAGGAGGGGGAAACATACGTCGGAGGAAGGCTTCCAGTAAACACTGACGGTGGGCTAAAAGCTGGTGGACACGCTGTTGGTGCAACAGGCATCAAGCAGATAGTTGAGATTGTAAAACAGTTAAGAGGCGATGCTGAGGGAGGCCGACAGGTTGATGGTGCTGAAGTTGGCTTAGCCCATAATGTGGGCGGATCAGGTGCCACTGCAGTCGTAACCATCCTTTCTAGAAGGTGATGGAGAAATGAGCAACTCGGGTGTACCTAGGCACTGGAGGAGTATGAGGGAGAGATACAGGCTGCTAGGCACTTATTGTGAGAACTGTAGAAGCAGTTTCTTCCCTCCGAGGAAGATCTGTCCAAAATGTCGTAGGAAGGGTAAGACTAGGCAGATAGAGTTCTCTGGGAGGGGGAGAGTCTTCAGTTACACTATTATAAATGTCGGATCTAAGACCTTTGAAGGCTACACCCCGTATATAATAGGTCTAATCGAGCTTGAAGAAGGTCCAAGAGTTATGTCGCAGATAGTTGACTGTAAGCCTGAAGACGTTCACATAGGCATGGAGGTGGAGGCATGTTTCAGAAAGCTATTTGAACAGGGAGACGGTGGAATAATAAGCTACGGTTTCAAATTCAGACCAATAGACAATAGTTGGAAGGAATACTATAGTAGGCTTCTTGCAGATAAGAAGGTTAAGGTTGTGCAAAAGTAGAATAATAAAAGGTAGATACTAAGAGGTCCTTTTCTTAAGTACTTAATCTTTAAAAAAGGCTGTATAAAATTAAAAACTGTTGTCAACGTCTTGCAGAATAGGTCCTGCAGGCTTTCCTCTAGAAGGCCCCCATGGTCCAGAGGCAATGGAATACCTGAGGAAAATAGGCTTGAACGCTATGGAGTATCAGGCTGTTAGGAGCATCCGGATTGGAAGAAAAGCTGCTTCACAAATCGGCTCAGCCGCTTCCGAAAACGGGATCCTAATGACCCTCCATGGTCCATATGCGATAAACCTCTCTTCCAGCAAGAAGCTTGTTAGAAGGCAGAGTATTCAGAGAGTAATCAAATCAGCTGAAATAGCCTCATGGATGAATGCCTTCCACCTTACTTTCCATCCGGGTTATTACAGTGGCTTGCCCAGGGAACTTGCCATGCAGGCTCAGAAAGAAGCGCTGAAGGCTGTGTTAGATAAATTAGATGAAAGAAAGATTAGGGTCGAACTTGGCCCTGAGACAACTGGGAAGCCCAACCAATTCGGGTCGCTTGAAGAACTTATAGAGCTTTCAACATGCTTTGAAGAGGTTAGGCTAACACTCGACTTCGCGCATATTCATGCTAGAGCAGGTGGAATCGTTAAGAGCCGCGGAGACTATGAAAAGATCCTCGACACTGTAGAGAAGTCTCTGGGTAGCGAAAACATTAAGAACCTTGTAGTACATTTCTCGGAGGTTGAGACAACCTCTAAGGGTATAGGAGAGAGAAGGCACCATCCCCTGGGGAGTGGGTACGGCCCAGATTTCAAAAAGCTTGCTGAAATAATAGTTGAGAAAGGATATTCCTTCATCATAATATGTGAATCGCCTCTGCTTGAATTAGATGCGTTGAAGATGAAGAAAATATTAGATCGTATTAAATAAAGTTTTTATACTTCATAACTCTTTGAGAATATAAGTTGCCACATAGAGAGTCTCGTGCGCTGCTTGATGCAGAGGTCCTTGTTAAATTAGCCTACTTAACTATCTCGGAGGACGTTGATCTGAAAAGCCTTGAGACCCTGAGGTTTTCCTACGGACAGGGTAGTAACACGAACATTAGCAATGAAGTTATTGAAAGCACCCTGGAGCTTACCCCCTTAGAAGAGCTTCGAAGGTTCTGCGAGCAGGCTCTGGAAGCTTCTAAAAAATCGATTGAAGAAGATTAAGAACGGTTATAGCCTGCTATATTTCTTCGAATTCATATTCCTCTCTTACAACATATTCTTTCTCTCTTTTGCTACGGAATATTTTATGTGAAAACAATTTAAACATTATGATTACGGCTACAATTGAAACCGCTATAACTATTATAAGAACTATGTTTAGGGACATCGGTATTCTAATCGTTACTTCCCTCTCATTAGAGAAGTCTATGTTAACTATGGTGGAATAGCCCATATGATTTACGGTAAGCTTAACTCTCTCACCTGCTATCCTTCTCATATTCACTATCCCATTTTGATCAGTAACATAGGTTTTCCGAGTATTATTTAGAAAAACTACGGTCAACTCTGCTCCATTTATAGGGGTTGAAAAAGGATCGATTACCCGTATTGTTCCACTTAGAACATTACATGGAACAAAAATCTCTTTTGGCTCATATACATCATACACTCTAGCCTCCTCGAGAACATTCAGTCCAGCGTAACTGACGCTCATTATCCTCAAGTCGCCGCTTGTCAACCAGAGTTTTCCCGATGTACCGTTGTAAAAAGTACCGTTGGGAAATAGACACGTGTAGAAAGAGGGTTTAAGGAGAGCATTATCCTTATCGGTAAAACTCAAGTTAACAAAGTATTCTTTCCTATATTCTAATGTGAAAACTATATCCCTATCAACATTTATAGTTAATTCTGGACTATTAAAAACCGAATTGTCGCTCCTCCACTTTACGAAAACGTATCGTACCCCTTCTGAAGGACTGTATATGTTTTCAGTCCTAATCTTCTTAATACCTGCAGTAGAATCAAATAGGGCTATGCCTTCTTCGGATATAGTTTGACTTTCCCCTTCCAGACTAACATTTACCCCGGGGAGCCCCGAGACTTCTATCTTCGCATATCTGGCTAAGAAACTTTTCTTTCCAAAATTATTTTTAGTATCAGAATCATAGTAAACACCTACTCCAGTGACATTTGCCTTTATCGTATGATTGCCAACTGGAGCGTTTAATATCTTCTTCTTATACTCTATCCTATCCGTCTTCTCCAAGGGAGTCTTGAGTCCGAGACTACTTCCTCTCGAGTCCTCTATCAAGCGGTCGTCAAACCAGATTCGTATGTGGTAGTCTGGTATAGGAGCATCTCCCCTATTTGTAATGACTGCTATAAACGTCAAATTTGACCCCGCGATCAAGCGATCTTTGTCCAGAAACACCTCTAGACAGATATCGTTTTTAGTAGCCCAATTATCAGGCGAAGAGATAATGCCCCACGATGAAGGATTGTAGAGCGAAGTGCCCGGCGGCCAACAATAGCTGGTTGTTTTCTCATAAGCAATTAACGCAAACCCTAGTTTTCTCTCAGTATTTGGAGAAATGGTGATGCTTGATAATGGCACTGATAATTCGATAACCCAGGTTGTCGTCTTGTTGACAACCTTAAGAGATACGCCGCCTACTGGACTTGAAACCCACCTCCCTCCGGATCCGTAATAATACTCTATTGAACCAGACCTGTTTATGCTATATCTTAGAGTGCTTACGGATAATGTCGTGGCTTCTAAAGACCCCGTATTGAACAATAGCTCTACCCTTATGCATTCATTTGCTAAAACTATTCCGAATATTATATTGCTTTCATCATGTACGGCATACAGCTTTCCCCATGCTGTATCCAGCTGGGTGACGGGATACTCGTTCTTCGAAATAGTGCCGTCTATTTTAGGAGACTTATATAACGGTATGCTTAACTCAGGTCCTCCTAAAGCCCTTTGTAAACCTGGATTAATGAGAAGAGTAAGAATTACTACTAAGAGCAGAGTTTTGACGTAACTAAGTCTTTTGGTAACAGTATTCATATCCCTATGCGTTAAGGAAATTCTTAAAAAGGTTATGTTTTCTGGAAAGAAAACAGTGAAGGCCACGTTGGTTGAACTATGCGTATTAGCTTATTCAGGAGGATTGGATACTTCAGTCATGATACCTTGGATAAGAGAAAAATACAATATGGATGTTGTCGCCGTTATAGTTGATGTAGGTCAAAAGGAGGATTTTGAATCAGTCATCGAGAGGGCTCGGAAGCTCGGTGCGACAGAGGTTGTGAAAATAGATGCTAGGGGAGAATTTGTTAAAGATTATGTTTTCAAGGCGATTAAGGCCAATGGGCTTTACGAAGGGGTGTATCCGATGGGTACCTCTTTATCGAGGCCTCTCATAGCCTCTAAGATAGTAGAGGTTGCTGAGAAGAAGAATGCTTCTACCGTTGCGCACGGTTGCACAGGAAAGGGAAATGACCAAGTGAGGTTTGAAGTATCCATAAGATCGTTAAACCCTGGTTTGAGAATACTGGCTCCAGTCAGGGAATGGGGGTTGAGCAGGGATGAGGAGGTTAAATACTTAGAAGAGAGGGGTGTTAAAATAGAACGGAGTAAGAGTAGGTTCAGTATAGATGATAATCTTTGGAGCAGATCGATCGAAGGCGGTGAACTGGAGGATCCTTGGGTTGAGCCGCCTGAGGAAGCATTCATCTGGAGCAAGCCCGTTTCAAAATCCCCCGACCATCCTGAGTATATTACTCTCGGCTTTTATAAAGGGGTTCCCGTTGAGCTGAATGGGGAGAGGCTTAGCCCAGTTGAGCTGATACTGAAGATTAACGAGGTTGCTGGCCTACACGGATTCGGAAGAATAGATCATATGGAGGATAGGGTTGTTGGGATAAAGTCTAGAGAAGTTTACGAGGCTCCTGCTGCTCTTACTATAATAAGAGCTCACCAAGATCTTGAGAAGCTTGTTTTAACGAGGTTGGAGCTAGAGGAGAAAAGGAGGATTGAAGCGACATGGGCGTGGCTTGTCTATGCTGGCCTATGGTTCGAGCCGCTCAGAAAGGCCTTGGACGCATTCATAGACTGCACCCAGGAGAATGTTGAGGGAGAAGTTAGGATCAAACTTTTCAAGGGTGAGGCGATGGTTGTTGGAAGAAAATCATTAAAATCGCTTTACGACGAGAAGAGGGCTACATACTCTTCCCTCTCGAGATTCGACCAGTCTCTCGCTAATGGTTTCATCCAGCTTTGGGGTCTCTCAACGGTGAGAGCTAATGAAGTGCGTTCTGGAAAAAGCTAAATTTATAAGCAGGAGAAATATGACTTCAAATCCTTATGAAGGCGGAGTGTGAAGAATGCCTGGTAGTATTCGAGGTTTCTGATGATGCTATAGTAGGTGAAGTAGTAACATGCCCGGAGTGCGGCTCAGATCTTGAGATAGTTGAAGTAGGCGGCGAAATAGTCAAAACTAGGAAAGTACAGCTCTCGGGAGAAGATTGGGGCGAGTAGAAGCCGGAATTGCCGATAGGAATTTTTTATGACCAGATAAGGTTTGAGGAGAAAGAGCTTTTTAAAGCGGCTGAAAACCTTTCGGTATCCTTCAAAAGGATGAATATCGATGATCTCTTTTTCACGCTTAATGAAAAAGGAGTTGAAATCAAAGGTATTGATATCGCCCTCCTAAGATGCGTATCATACTTTAAGTCGCTTCATTTCTCAAACTATCTTGAAGGTGTTGGAATAAGGCCGGTTAGCTCATTTAAGACTCTTCAAACAGCTGGCAATAAGCTTTTTACATCCATGGCGCTTATTAAGAATGGCGTTAAAACACCCACTACGGTACTCTCCTTTTCATACCAATCTGCTTTAAACTCTCTAAATAAAGTTGGCTATCCAGCCGTGTTAAAACCAGTAGTTGGAAGCTGGGGTAGGCTTATTTCGCTTATAGGAGACAGGTATTCCGCTGAAGCAATACTGGAGGATCGTCAATACATGAGCCCTCTATACCAAATTTACTATATTCAAGATTATGTAGAAAAACCTGGACGCGACATAAGGGTAACGGTTATAGGCGGCGAAATCGTATCTGCAATATACAGGATTTCGCCTCCAGATCAGTGGAAAACAAACATAGCTTTAGGTGGTAAGAGTGAGAAGGCTGAAGTCGATAGCGAGCTTGCTGAAATAGTTCTAAAGGCAACCGAAGCCGTTGGAGGAGAATTCGTAGGAGTTGACGTTTTAGAATCCCCAAAAGAAGGCTACCTGGTTAACGAGGTTAATCCAACACCAGAGTTCAGGGGAAGCATGGAGGCTACCGGCGTAAACATACCGGAGAAAGTTATCAAATACCTCGTATCTCTAATTAGAAAGTAAATAGTTAAACGTGCTAAATTATTCTTAAAGAGTGGTAATATTCTTAAATACCTTCTTCAAGGACTAAGGGTAAATTGGTCAGAGTGGCTATATATGGTGCGAGCGGATACGTAGGTGGAGAATTATTAAGAATACTATTGTCCCACAGTAGGGCTGAGATAGTTGCCGCAACTTCCAAGAGGTTTAGTGGTATGCCTATTCATAAAGTTCATCCTAATCTGAGAAAGGTCTGTCAGCTTAACTTCGTAGAACCTAGGGTTGAGAACGTGGTCAATGCCGAAGTAGTTTTCACGGCACTTCCACATGGTCAATCGGTGCATGTGGTTAAGACCTTACTGGACCGTGGGTTGAAAGTCATAGACATGGGTGCCGACTTCAGGCTTAAAGATTCTTCCTCTTACGAGAAATGGTACGGCTTTAAACATCCTTATCCAGATCTTTTGAATATTGCCGTCTACGGATTGCCTGAGCTCCACAGGGATGAGATAAGAAGCGCTAGACTAGTGGCTGTCCCCGGATGCATGGCTTCGGCAAGCATCTTAGCCTTAGTACCGCCTGTTAAAAGTGGGATAATAGATGGAAACCAAATATTCATCGATGCTAAGATAGGTTCTTCAGGAGCTGGTTCTTCACCAACTCTAGAAGGATATCATCCTGAAAGGTATAGCGTTGTAAGACCGTATAAGCCAGCTGGCCATAGGCATGTTGCCGAAATATTCCAAGAAGTGTCCCGGTTTTCTAAAAACGGTCTATCAATAGGCTTCTCACCGCATGCAGTAAACATGGTTAGAGGCATACTGGTGACAATACACACACGACCCGCTGGGAAGCCTCCTTCCCTCCAAGAATTGTGGAGATGTTACAGGGCTGCCTACGATAAAGAGCCATTTGTAAGGCTGGTTAGAGACCCTACTATGGTCCATGGTCTCCCAGACCCTAAGTACCTTGTGGGCTCTAACTTCGCCGACATAGGCTTTGAAATAGACCCTGATTTCAATAGGGTAATACTGTTTGCAGCCATAGACAACCTAGTTAAGGGTGCTGCCGGCAACGCTGTCCAATGCTTCAACATAATGTTTAACTACGATGAGAAAGAGGGCTTAACCTTCCCTGGACTACATCCGGCGTAGGCGTGTTGGAGAAATGATAGTAGTTAAAGCTGGTGGAGCGCTCCTACAGGACGAAACTCTGGATATGATAGTGGCGGATGTGGCAGAATACTCCAAGAAGGAGAGTGTTGTATTCGTACACGGTGGAGGTGCAGAGGTTACTGAGACTTGTAAAAAGATGGGTATAGAACCAAGGTTCGTCGTCTCGGTGAGTGGAATGAGAAGCAGGGTCACAGACTGGGAGACAATGCAAGTTTACCTGATGACCATGGGGCGTCTTAACAAGATGGTTGTTTCAAAATTTCTGAGTAAGGGTGTTAAAGCTATCGGCTTGACAGGAATTGATGGATACTTGGCAAGTGCCAGCAGAAAGGAGAAAATACTGGTTAAGAGAGATGATGGTAGGAGGGTCTTAATGGATGGGGGTTTTACAGGTAAGATAGATAAGGTTAACGTAGAGTTACTGAAAATGCTTCTTGAAAACGGTATTCTCCCAGTTCTCGCCCCTATAGCGATTGGGAAAAGCTTCGAGCCTTTGAACGTTGACAGCGATGCTTTCGCAGCTAAGATAGCCTCTGCTCTTGGCAGTAAGCTGCTTTATCTTACTAATGTTGATGGCCTATTTATAGATGGTAGGCTTGTGGAATCGTTGACGATGGCGGAGGCTTCAGTCCTCCTTCCAAGCATAGGTCATGGCATGATGAGGAAAATACAGTCTTCTATCGAAGCACTTCAGGACGGCGCCGTCTCCGTTAGGATTTCTTCAGGCCTCGTTGAAAAACCTGTCTCAAATGCGTTGGAGAAGGGTCTCGGCACGCTTATAATCAAATGAGGATGTTAGGCATGAATAATATTTATGATGTTGAGGACAGCCTCCTCCTCAAGACATATGTTAAGAGACGTATAGCGATAGTTAGTGGAAACGGTTCTGAAGTATATGATGAAAAGGGACGTAGGTTTATTGACTTAACATCTGCATACGGGGTTGCGTTACTGGGGCATTCTAATCCGGTTATTGTCGAAGCCGTCGTGAATCAGTTGAAGAAAATCTCCTCCTGCCACGGTTCTTTCTATAATGATGCCAGAGCAGAGTTCTTAAGGGAAATCTCCTACTTCACCTCACGATTCTTCTCAAGGATGCTGCTTGTTAATAGTGGAGCGGAATCTGTTGACCTGGCTCTGAAAACAGCGTTTAAAAAAACTAGGAGGAGCAAGATTGTTGCAGCAAACAGGAGCTTCCATGGTAAAACCTTAGCCTCTTTATCAGCGACTTGGAACCCGGACTATAAGAAGGGTCTAGAACATGTTTTGAATAACAAGGTCGTCTTCTCTGAATACGGTAATGAAGAAGACCTTAAGGACAAGGTTGACAGTAACACTGCTGCAGTAATACTCGAGCCTGTTCAAGGCGAGGGTGGTGTTAGGATTCCTCCAGGGGGTTACTTGAGGGCTGCAAGGGAAATCGCTTCAGACAAAGGCGCGCTACTCATATTCGACGAAATACAGTCGGGGATGAGAAGAACCGGACCATTTTTCGCATTTGAAAAAGAGGATGTAATACCTGATGTAACAATGCTTGCAAAGGGAGTAGCAGGAGGTATACCGATTGGAATAACATTATTTGGCGAAGAAGCTTCAACAGTAGGTGAAGCTGGCTTCCATACTTCAACCTATGGAGGCAATCCACTGGCCTGTGCAGCCGGTGCCGCAACGATGAGGCTTCTGCGCGAATCCATTACAGAGAAAGATGTTGAAGACAGATCTAAAGCATTCTCCAAGAGACTTGAAGAACTAAAAAGCCTCAGGATAATTAGAGAAGTGAGAATAAGAGGTCTTATGATAGGCATAGAGCTCAGGATTAGAGCTAAGCCCATTGTCGACATGCTTGCCGATAGGGGAGTATTGGCTTTAACAGCGGGTCCAACCGTAGTCAGGTTCTTGCCTGCTTTGAACATACCGTTAAGCCTAGTTAATGAAGCATGCGATATAGTTGTTGAAACGATGAGGACTTATGAATCTAAACTCGGAAGCAGTGCAGCAATTGGTTAAGCTCCTCTCCAAATATTCTCCAAGCGGGGAGGAGGGTGAAGCACAGGAAGAGGTTTTCTCACTACTAGTTTCCAAGGGGTTTGAAAACGTAAGGATGGATCGTGCTGGTAACGTCATCGGAGAGAAGGGCGATGGAGATAGGACTATGCTGTTCTGCTCGCACATCGACACTGTCCCCGGCATGATAGATGTTAAGGTAGAGTCCGGAAGAATATTTGGCAGAGGGGCTGTAGACGCTAAGGCTCCCCTACTAGCGATGGCTCTAGCTGCTTCAGGCTACAAGTCTAGGAACCTGAGGCTAATATTCTCCTCCGTAGTGGGTGAGGAGTCTGATAGTAAGGGTGTAAAGCATCTTCTTGAAAAACTCAATCCTCCAGACTATGTTGTCATAGGCGAGCCTACGGGCATGAGGGCCGCTGCAATAGCTTACAGGGGTAGCGCAAACGTTAAGATAAGGGTTTTAACAGCAGGTGGTCATTCCTCGTCGCCGATTGACGATTCTAATGCGATAATCCAGCTTATGAAACTCATCGATTATGTTAAATCTAAGTTTACCTTTTCTAAAGACCTTTTCTCTAACATAGGGGTCTCAATAACAATGGTTAGAGGCGGCTACGGTGATTCTAGGATACCGGATTCGAGCGAGGCCTTCTTAAACCTCCGTTACCCTCCTGAATTAAGCTTTGAGAAGCTCTTAGACCTTTTCACTAAGACTTTGAGAGAATACTTGGAGAATAACAGGAGTATCATCAGTATTCAACACGAGTTTCTCGACCACCTGGATGGTTACATCTCGGTTAAGGACCAGCTTATGTTGAATTCTGTACGTGAAGCTGTTAAGAAAGTGGCAGGGAGAGACCTTCTGCTAATAAGAAAACTGGGCACTTCAGACTTTAACTACACTGGCATTAAATGGGGTAAGCCGCAAATAGCATGGGGGCCGGGAGACCCCTCGCTTGCACATAGTCTCAACGAGAGCATATTTGTTGAAGAGCTTATCCAAGGAATAAGAACATACGAGCTATTCCTAAATATTTTCTCTTCAAGACTGGCCTCGTCTTAAGCAAAATTTTTTAAAAATTCTAGGGGGATCCTCTTCCAAGCTTGATGGTTAGAGCACACGTATACGTAAGTGGCAGGGTGCAGGGTGTTTTCTTCAGGTATGAAACCAAGAGCCTTGCCGATAGGCTTGGTGTTAAGGGATGGGTTAGAAACCTCCCAGACGGTAGGGTTGAAGCAGTCTTCGAAGGTGAGGAGGAAACGGTTGGGAAAATGATCGAGTTCTGTAAGAGAGGCCCCCCTGGGGCAAGGGTTACAGACGTTAAGGTCGAGTGGGAAGATTATAAGGGAGAATTCAACAGGTTCTCAATAAGACATTAACCGAAATGTTTAAGAAAAACATATAGAGGTTCTCGTCTAGATAGCTAATGGTTAAGAAGGTTCTATTCGTATGTGTACAAAACAGCTTCAGAAGCCAGGTTGCAGAAGCCTTCTTCAACCAGAATCCTCCTGAAGGATGGGTTGCAATAAGCGCAGGTCCAAAGCCGGCTGAGAGGGTGAATCCTAAGGCCATACAGCTAATGGCGGAAAGGAGGATAGACCTTTCAGATAAAAAGCCTAAGAAGCTTTCCAAGGAAATGGAGGCTGAGGTGGAAATAGCAGTAATAGTTTGCAGCGGCTCAGAATGCCCCGTAGTCAACGTTAAGCATGTTGAGAACTGGGAGATAGAGGATCCTGCTGAAATGAGGCTTGAAGACGCGCGTAAAATAATAGATGAAATAGAGGCTAAAGTAAGGGACTTGGTTGAAAGGATAAGAAGAGGAGACGGCTCCATAGAAAAACCTTTTTTAAGATTCTAAACTTAAACGCTCTTCGCGATAAGGCTGTTGTTAAAAAGAACAGTGTAAAAATACTTTTATAATATTGCTCATTTTAAGGCTTGCCTTAACCAATGGTTGAGAAAAAACTGGAAAATGTAAAAGTGGGCTCCATTAAGAATATTAGGAAAAAGATGTTTTCCGCGATTTTGTTAGGGGTAGTAATAGTGGTGATAACTACTGCAGTGACATTACTCTTATTAAACAGGCCTGAGCCCCCAAGCAGTTCAGAATTGTCAGAAAACGTGGCATACAACCGTCCCGGTAATTACAACCTCTCCGTAAACGTTAACGGGGTAGTCAGGAATTACTGGGTGCACGTTCCCCTCGGATATGATGATGACACACTATTGCCTCTTGTTATTGTTCTCCACTGGTTTGGTGGAAACCCCAGGATAATAGAGGAAGCCACTGGTTTCTCCTTTAAAGCTGATAAAGAGAATTTCATAGTAATATACCCACAGGGGAACCTGCCTGACTATTCTTGGAACGCGGGTTTCTGTTGTGGTCAAGCACTTCAGAATAATGTGAATGACGTTGAGTTTATTCGAAGGCTCGTTGAAAAGACTATGGAGGATTTGAAAATAGACTCGAAGAGAATCTACGTCGTTGGAGCATCTAATGGTGGTATGATGGCCCACCGTCTCGGTGCCGAGCTTTCAGATGTTTTTGCTGCTATAGCTGTTGTTGCAGGCTCGATAGGGAAAGATTCTGATGGTCGTCTAATCATACGTGCTCCATCGGGACCCGTTTCTGTAATTATTATCCATGGTGAACAGGATCAACTTGTCCCATACTACGGTGGCGGAAGATTTAGAGAGAGGTTCGCTTCGATTAGTGAATGTGTCTCTTTCTGGGTTAAAGCCAACAATTGTTCAAGCAATCCTCAGGTGGAGACGAGTAGTGACGGTAACGTCGTTAAGAACATTTATACTGGAGGAGTAGATGGTACTGAAGTTGTTCTCTACACCATTAGGGATGGTGTCCATTCCTGGTCTTTCAGGGGGATTTCCACGACGGATACTATCTGGGAATTCTTCAAAAGCCATCCTAAACCTTAACAAATATTTTTCCGAGAAATAATTTCTTTGATAAGCCGACCGGCCTTCTTAAAAATATTCAATAGTAGCCCAGGGTACCTCTCTTCAGTACTCTTCTCTCCTCCCTGAGGAATATAGTTATTCCTGCAAACAGCCAGAAAAAATCGAAGAATATTAGGGGTACTACAAGGCCTGTTAACTCGCTCAGGCCGGAGTCCATTATGAGCAGGCTTCTCATTCCCTCTATAGCATAAGTCGGTGGTAGCAAGTAAGAGAAGTATCTCAAGACTGGTGGGAGTACGCTCAGCGGGTAGGATATTGGTAAGAGAAGACCCAATAACGAACTTAGAAAGTTTACGAAGGCACTGTGCTCCTTGAAGTCTAGAACTATCCCGGCGAGTGAGAAGCCTATTCCTATGAAGCTAGGTAGGGCTATTAGGAAGAACAAGAGGGCAAGAGGAAGGTTGATAATGTTTATTCTCAAGCCGAATACGAGAGCTACGAGGGTTATCTGTATAATGACCCATACTGATGTTGTAAGCATAGTGCTGAAAGCCTTCCCAAGGAGGATTGAGAATCTGCTACACGGCGTTAAGAAAGTGGACTCGAGCGTACCACTCCACTGCTCCCCCCTCATAGCATAGCTCATGCCCCATAGTGTTGAATAGGCAAAACTCGAAACAACCATTCCGACGACGGTAAAGGACACGTAGTCTCCAGTATTAGCCAGTCTCGCCAAGTTATCTGAATAGTGGGAGCCAACTAGTGCCATACCATATATCACTAATGAAATCACCCATAGGAGGGGCATGAGGGCGTCAAAAAGCACCCAGACTGGATACCTGAAATATAAGACCAATTCCTTCTTCATAACTGTTACTACAATCTTCAACTCGTCTCTCAGTCCCGTGTTACCTTCCCCCTTCAATACGCTTCCACCCCTCCCCTCTTCCTGATCCTCTTCTCTACAAAATTGAAGAGGTACATTCCTCCTACTAGGAAAACCATCATTATAGCGACGAGGTAGGAGACAGCTATAGCAACATTAAGGTAAGGGTTGAACGAGGGTAAGAGGAGTGCTCTAACAACTTCTAAAGCAGGAGTCAATGGGAAAAATACGCTTACCATCGTAACATAATAACCAGCGCTACCTAGGAATAGCATCAAGGCCCTTAAAGGATAATTAACAGGACAGATAGTGTATATTAGGGTGTCGACGAAGTTCAATAATGCACCAGGCTCCTTATACATCAATATTACGCCTGATAATACGAATCCGATACCGTAGAGAGCTAGAATCATCAACAATACTACTGAAATCGCGAAAGCAACGTTCTCAACCCTAACCATAGCTCCGAAAATAAGGCTTGCCAAAACAAATTGGATAATAGCGTAAAAAGAGGTTAGAATACTATCTGAAAGGGCCTTCCCGAAAAGTATGGAGAACTTGTTGCAGGGAGAAATTAGGATCATCTCCAGTGTGCCTCCCCATTGTTCCCTCCTTAAAGATAAACCCATGCCCCACAACGCTGACATTACGTATGCGTAAAGCGAGCTTCCGATTATTGCGAAGGTTATGAAGTCTTTGGTCCCAGCGAGTCCTCCAAAGGATTCCGAAAACCTCCCGCCGACAAGAGCATGACCCTGTAATATGAAAGGTGCCAGCCAGAAGATAGGCATTATAGCCCAGAACACGACCCACAGAGGATATCTTAAATTCACCACTATCTCCTTCTTAGCAGTAGATAAGGATGCTTTCAATTCTAGAATCCAACTATCAACATTCATCTCTCAAAGTCTCACCCGTAAGCTTTATGAAAACATCTTCCAAAGTCGGCTTTTCAACGCTTAGAGAGAGTATCCTGCATCCAGCCTTGGAGAAGGATTCAACAACCTCCTGGATGTGCGCATCAACATTCTTCATGTACATTCTAACGGTCTTTATATTGCTCTGCTCCATACCGGTTGCTCCATAGTCCTCCAAGAACGGTAGGTTCTTAACCACGTTTAAAACACTATCTCTAAGCTCTTCAGCAACCACTTTCAAAACCTCGTTCTTACCTGTCGTATTCTTAAGCCTCTCTGGAGTATCGACAGCAACTATCTTGCCCTTGTTTATGAAGGCGATTCTGTCACACATCTGGTCTGCCTCCTCCATGTAGTGAGTAGTTAATAGAATGGTCTTACCCTGCTTCTTGTTAAGCTCCTCTCTTATAAAGCTCCTTATGCTTTTAGAGAAGCTTGGGTCTAATCCTAGAGTCGGCTCGTCTAAAAGGAGGATTTCAGGGTCATGCAGTATTGCTCTGGCTATTGCAAGCTTCTGCCTCATCCCGCTCGAATACTTCTCAACAAGCTCGTCAGCCCTATCCTCAAGCCCCATTAGATTAAGCAATTCTTGAATTCTCTTCCTGGCCAAATGGTCGGGAACCTTGTAGAGCCTCGCAAAGTACTCAAGGTTCTCTCTTGCGGTAAGCTTCCAATAAAGTGATCTTTCTCCGCTCGAGACTACACCGATCGAAGCCCTCACTTTACCAGGCTCCTTTAAAATATCGTACCCATTAACCAAAGCAGCTCCAGCATCCGGGAGGATAAGGGTACTAAGTATCTTAACCAGGGTTGTTTTACCAGCCCCATTTGGTCCAAGTAAGCCAAATAGCTCCCCCTTCTCGACGCTTAGACTAACGTCGTCAAGTGCTATAATGGTCTCTTGATTCTTCTTCCTGAAGGAGAACCCTCCCTCTCCCTTTCTATAGACTTTCCTTATCCCCCTGGTGATAATTGAATAATCCTGCATCCCGTCGATTCGAGTAGTAATAGCTATTAAACCTTAACAATCCCCTATTTTTCCCAATTTGTTACATAATAAAATAGCAATAACTATGGTTTTCTAATACCAACCAAGATCATCCAAACCTTTCTAAACAAGCTTATCAACCAGTTTCTCATCGAAGCTAACGAGCTTAAATTCTTTATTCAACTTCGTATAAAGAATCATACAGGGTTAGACCATATTTCAAGAAGTTGCCTGCAGCATCCTCTAGAACCTCCAGGGAAACTATGGATCTTTACAGAGTTACTTATCAGAGGTTTTATGCTGTTTTTCAGCATCCCATACCTGTCCTTGGTATACTCTTGAGCACGTAAGTATGCTTCCACGAAAACGTTGGCAATCTCTATAAAAAAGTTTTGGAGGGGAAAAATTATTAACTATACTATTAAGAAACATGCAACTGAGTGGATAAGAATTGTGGATTAAAAACCTCCCAGAGAATAAAGAGTTGTTAAGCAAAAGAATAACGGTTAAACTAATTATCCTAATAGTTCTCATATGCTTAATAATTATGATATTGGCATTTAGAAATCCTAGGCATTCTTATCCTTCTCCAGGACGATACGATTTATCCATAAATGTTGACGGAAGGGTTAGAAACTATGCGATACACATTCCCACTTCATACGACAGTATCACGCCCCTACCGCTTGTTATAGTTCTCCACGGATATGGTGGAAACCCTAGAAGCATGGAGTCAGCAACCTCACTATCTTTAAAAGCAGATAAGGAGGGCTTTATCGTTATCTACCCAGAGGGGATAAGCCTAGATTTCTCATGGAACGCTGGCTTCTGCTGCGGACAAGCTGCATTAAACAATATTGATGATATCGCGTTTATTAGGAGACTAATTGAGAAAACAATGGAAGATCTTAAAATCGATCCAAAAAGGATATACGCGGTCGGTTTCTCTAACGGCGGAATGATGAGCCACCGCCTAGGCGCCGAACTTTCTGAATTTTTTGCTGCTATTGCTGTTGTCGCTGGTTCAATAGGTAAAACACATAATGGCTCTTTAACCCTATCTCCTCCATCAAGGGCTGTTTCGGTGATTATCATCCATGGTATGCGGGATGAAATAATTCCATATGCTGGTGGTCGTTTTCCATCCGAATATTTTTTATCTTCAGTTAAAGAATCTGTTCACTTCTGGGTTCAAGCTAATAATTGCTCTAAGACTCCACTTATCGAAGAAAGTCCTGGGGGGAACGTTATTAAAACTACATACTCGCAGGGTATAAACAATACTGAAGTAATCCTTTACACGATCAAGGATGGTACTCACTCATGGTCTTTTAACGGTATTTCTACAACTAACACTATTTGGGAATTCTTTGAAGGACATCCCAAACCTTAACACTCTAATAGATATAAAACTGTGGATCATTTGGAAAGAGCCTCGAACAAAAATTTATGTCTAGCTTTCGTTAACACGTGTTAATGAACAGGAGGGAAAGGCTGCTTAGGACATTTCAATTCAAAGAAGTTGACAGAGTGCCTGACTATGAGTTTGGTTACTGGGTTGAAACCATAGATCGCTGGCATGCGGAAGGCTTGCCTCTCCACCTCCATAACATTAATGAGATTGAAGACTACTTCATGCTTGAAGGCTGGGACACTATCGACATGCTTCCCATAAACACCGGCCTCTGGCCACAGCCTCCTTCAAGGAAAATTAGGGAATACGATGATAAGGAGGTAATAGATGATGGTCTAGGAGGAATCTACATAAATAAAAAATGGGTATCAACGATTCCTCAATACTTAAAATATCCTATTGAAACCAAGGAAGACTGGGAGAAGATAAAGCCCTTTTTCGATCCTGACACTCCTGGAAGAATACCGTTGAGCTATGAAGATATTGTTAAAGAATTTAGAGATAGAGATTATCCTCTTGGAATTTTTATCGGGAGCCTTTACGGTTGGCTAAGAAACCTGATGGGTGTTAAAGGAATCTCTCTTGCCTTCTATAGGGATCCCGATTGGTTGGAGGAGATGATGGATACTTTGGTAAACCTCTGGATCAAGCTGATCCGCCGAGCCTTAAGAAGTGTTAAAGTAGATTTCGCAACATGGTGGGAGGATATGGCTTATAATATGGGGCCTCTGGTCTCTGTAAAAATATTCGAAGAATTCATGGTTCCAAGATACATGAAAGTTACAGACGTGTTGAAAGAGTATGGTGTGGAAATCAACATCGTTGATTGCGACGGGAAGATAGATGAACTAATACCAGGATGGTTGAAAGCAGGTATAAATGGTGTGCTCCCCATAGAGGCAAGGTACACAAGTCCGGTAAGGCTTAGAGAACAATACGGTAACAAGATTCTACTAATGGGTGGAGTGAACAAGCTTGCGCTAATCGAGGGACCAAGAAAAATAGACGAGGAACTGGGAAAACTGTCACAACTAGTTAAGGAAGGTGGCTACATACCAATGGTTGACCACAGAGTTCCTCCAGACGTATCGTTAAGCAACTACGTCTATTATTTAAAGGCTAAAAGAAAAACTATAGGTAGAAATGAAAACTTGCCCTACCCAAGCCTCGTTGAGAAAAACTGTTCCACAAAGGTAATAGAGCGGGAGTAAAACATTGGTTGAATCAGAAGCCGTTTAACCTCGATCCCTGAAAATCAACCTCAACACGCTATATCTCAATCCTGCTTCTATATTAAACGTCTCCTTGAATAGTTGAAAAACGTTAAGCTAGGTTATTAACTAAAAGCTCCAAAGGGAAAGATGCCAGCCGAAATCCATGCGAACATTAACGTATTGAAAAACATGCCAGTGCCTATTGAAGAGGAGATCCTGTGAAGCCACCATGAGCACACTGTAGACATAGTGAATTGAAAAGTTAACAGCGGGAA
>JAWBXT010000009.1:0-25400 GCA_038867695.1 Thermoproteota archaeon | reverse complement strand
GTGGAGTGAGAGAAACAGTAAACTTCACGATCTACGAGGACGACTTCTTCAAGCTCATCGGCGATTCTTCCTCAAGCCTCTTATTAGTTGCTTTAAGCAGAGAACGTGCAGCTAGAACATGGTTCGCAGAATACTTGGGTAAGAGAATAGCATTAATCTCTAGCTTCAACCTTCTTAGGAATTACTCGTCTGATGATAATTCTCTTAGAATGAGCATAGATTTTAAAAAGGGTGACGGGAGGCTTATTAGGATAATCCTCCCCTGGAGGCCTAAGTCAATTAAAGTAGATGATAAGAGAATCGAAGGCACCTACGATGACGAAAAATGGGTCCTATCCGTGATTCTCCCGGACTTCGAATTCCAGGAGCATGTTCTGAGCCTTGAAGAAGGTTGGAAGTATGCTGAAGAAGACTTGGAGAGCGTTAAGTCGGGTAGTTGGATTAAAATACAGGGGCTCCGTCCACCAGAATCACTCGGCATTGTTGAAAACGGTCATCTCTGGTACTTTAACAAATTTAAATTCGAGAAGAAAACCGGAAGAGGCAAGATAATACTGTTCATACCGAGGGTTAACGACTATGTTTCGATTTTTCTCAACGGAGAATTCCTAGGCTACGCTAAACACGTGGCTAGGACTGAAGTTGATGAGAAAAACTTGGAAGACGGGGATAATGAGATCCTCCTTCTTGTAGAGTCAACTGGCCACAGGAATGATGGCATACTCCCAATAGCAAACGGTTTAAACGAGCCTGTTTTTATAGGTGAAGAGGAGACTATCCCCCTGAAAAATCCGTATTTTAAAGTTTTGAAAGAAGATTCGTTTCTTAAACCAGGCGTTCCCTCAGCCTTAGACTATTCCAGGTTTGTAAACAGGCCGATGGAAGTTCTTCCACCAGAATGCTTATCAGAAGGCTGGAAGGAGCTTAAGGGTCTGGACGAGATTACGGGCCAGAGAGGAATGTTCTTGTTTAAATATGTGGCTAGGCTTCCAGAGACAGACAAGAAGCTCTGCTTAGTACTGCCATCCGGCCTCTCAGGATGGGGTAGAGCAATGCTTTTCGTAAACGGGGAGCATGCTGGAACAATTCCTGTAGACGAGGGTAGAGCGGGAATAGATGTTACTCGCCTGGTGAAGCAAGGTGAGGAAAACGAATTTATTTTCCTATTGGAGAATATGCCTAGTGCACCGGTATGGAGTGACCCGTGCATAAGGCTCTACGATACTGTTCTCGATAGCGGTTGGAAGGTTTCTCAAGGTCTTCAAGGTGAGAGAGAAGGATGGTTTAAGCCAGAGTTCAACGATTCTGATTGGAAAACAATCGGATTAGGAGAAGTATTAGATAAGTGTAGAATAATATGGCTTAGAAAAAGATTCCTATACAAGCCTAGGGGGAACACGGTGTCCCCACTGATGCTGAGGCTAAGCTCGATGGGGACAAAGTGCAAGATATACTTAAACGGTGAGTTGATAGGGAGGTATATGAAAACTGGTCCTCAAAGAGACTTCTATCTGCCTGAATCCATTTTAAGAGAGGAAAACCTGCTTGCAATCGCTATAGAAAATTATGGTGAACCCTTTGAAACGTCGTCTATAGAGATAATCCCATATTATCTTGCGAAGAGAACTGAGTTGAAAATAAGCTTAAGCTAAAAGAGGATTATCATTATGCCTCCGATTTCGCCTGAAGAATTCATAGAGGAGATGGAGGGCTGCATCAGGGAAGGAACCCCTAAAATAAGCCCTTTAAAGCTTAAGGAAATCTGGGAGACCGTTAAGCGACTTGGGAATAGACGTTTCCGAGATGAAACCTGAAAGCTAGTTTTCAGGCTTGGAGATTCTTCCCTCTTGCTGAAAGGCTTGTTTGATGGTTCTGTTGTAAACAGTATTTGTCGGAGATTTTTCATACTTAGCTATTAGGCTCACGTTTATACTGAACGGTATTCCTCCATCAAAATTCTTGACCGATGCTTAGTAGCAAGTAGGAGAAAAGAAGCTGCCTTAACAAAGAGCTGGGAGGTTTAAGATGAAAAACTAGGGTTTTAATAGCTTTTGAATGCTTTACTCTTTATAGAAAGAATTTAAAGCATAGTATTGAGGATGTGATATCCGATGAAGTACTATAGGCTCATAGGGGTCTTGGGTGCGGTTTTAGCATACCCTTTCATAGCTTTTTCAATAATTCTAACTCCTTGGTTCAATTTCTACGACAATGCTTTGAGCGACTTGGGCAATATTGCTTGGAATGCCCCGATTGCACACCTGTATAACACTGGACTAGTTCTCTCAGGACTCTTAGTAGCCTTTTTCTCTTTGCTGACTTTTTTGAAGCATCATTCATGGAGGTATTTATCTTGGTCTCTTTTGCTTATGCTGACTGGCATAGACCTTGCTCTCATCGGCATTTTCCCGGAGGATACTGGAAGGATACATGGATTGGTTTCCGTAATGTTCTTCACCATGATGATACTCGTAATGTTTCTACATGGTTTTTGCTCTCTGATCGTGAAAAACTATACTACTGGAATTCTCTCCTTTACCTTAAGCATTGCCTCAGCGATTGTTTGGATGGTTAAATGGGGATGGAAAGGAGTGGCGATACAAGAGACTTTAACATCCTTAATGGCTACTGCTTGGCTTCTGAAAGTATCCCTTCAACCCGCGACACGTTAGCTTAAATCTCAATAAATATGTTTGGATACTTCGAGTATTCCTCTAAGTACTCGGGTAAAGCATTGTTCTCAATAATATCCCGATAAATATATGCGCTTGGTCTAGGAGTTCTCTTCTTAGTAACCATGTCAACGTGTATTAGGCCGAAACGCTTGCTGAATCCCATCGCCCATTCGAAATTGTCGATCAGGCTCCAGTGAAGATATCCTATTACGTTCAGCTTATCCTTCTTAATCGCCAGCCAAACATTGTAGAGGTGGGAGACTAGATACCATGGCCTGTGCTTATCCCTACTGTCGGCAATCCCGTTCTCCGTAACTATTAGCGGTTTCCCGTATTTTCCGCAAATGTTTAATGCTTTTCTCATGCCCTCAGGGTATATTTCCCATCCGAATTCGCTAGTAGGCCTTCCAGATGCTGATTTAGAGCACGGTTGACAGGAGAAGCCGTAGTTAGCCTCACCCTGGAAGTATGGCGGCTGGTCAATATGCTTTACAACGCTCCTAGAATAGTAGTTTACCCCTATCCAGTCAACCTTGTCCTTCATGTCCTTCCTATTAATCTCCTCACCGTCCAGGCTTTTCTTCACAACCCCCTGCAACACGGCCTTAAAGAACCATCCTAGTGAAGCCTCGTGGTAATGCTTCACAGCCTCTCTGTCTTGCTCCGAATCGGTAAGAGGCTCTCCTGGGGAAACTATGTATATTATGCCAACCTTCGTATTTTTACCTACAATCCTCTTTATCTGGTCGTAAGCTCTCGCATGGGCTTGAACAATGTTGAACGCTGCCTGCTCCGCTGCTTTGAAATCTGTCACCCCTGGAGGGAATCTTCCTCCTAAGTATCCTAGAGACCAGACGTTACTGGGCTCGTTCATCGTACTCCACATGTCCGGGATTTCTTGGAACTTCCACGCTACGTATGCAGCGAACTTAGCGAACTCTACAATGGTCTCGTTATCAACCCACCCTCGAGGCCCCTCTTTAAGGCCAGTGTCCCTAGCACGTATTGGGTCGTGAATCCACGTGGGCAAGGGCCAGTGGTAGAGGTTGAGTATTAACTTCATCTCCCTAGCCTTTATGTCTCTAAAAATCCTCCCGTAATGCTTAACTGCATTCTTATTAGCCAATTCGTCAAGCTTTTTCAAAGCGGATTCGTTGACTTCTACATCTTTAATCCCTTCATCATCATAATTTACAGAAACTCTAATGCTCTTAGTTGACTCTGGGAAAATTCTGCTCCAATCAGGGTTCATACGCCAAGTATTGAGCTCCATCCATTCCGCCCAATCGTGGTCATTCTTGTAAAGATCCCAATAGCCAGGTCCATGCTCTGGAAAATCTCCACTCACTATCTTAGAATCTATATTCTTCTTGTCGTGAACCCACAAGTACCAGTCGCTGTTAGGGTCTAAAGAATCTTGAGACACACCCATCTCGTACTGAAAAGCAGCCATGGATATTCCCCACATGAAGCGCTTTGGAAACTCGCTCATGAAACCTGTTTCGGATTCATAATTATAAATCTTTTTGGGAAATGGCATAGCATGAATATAATCATTCGTTAACATATTTCGACAATCACAGTAGCGTACTCAGTGCCTCCCAAGAAATTTTATATTAGAGACGTTGTATAAAACTGCATGAAGGCTGTTTCTTTATTCGGGGTAGGAGATCTTAGGATAATCGATAAGGATGTGCCGGAAATAAATGAGAATGAGGTTCTTATTAGAGTTGGAGCCTGTGGAATATGCGGTACGGACCTACACTTTTTCAAGGGAGAATGGAGGGTGAAGACTCCCATAGTCTTGGGACACGAATTTTCCGGAATAGTTGCAAAAGTAGGTTCTAAGGTGGATGATATAAGGGTTGGAGACCATGTTGTTGCGGAGCCGAACATACCGTGTGGTAAATGTAGGTACTGTAGGATGAGTGAAAGAAGCTTCTTGTGCGAAAACATTCAGGCTATAGGTGTGACAATCGACGGTGCTTTTGCAGAGTATGTTAAGGCTCCTGCGCAAAACGTCTACAAGATACCATACGAGTTGCCTCTCGAAGAAGCTGCTTTAATCGAGCCACTTGCATGTATAATAAGGGGTATTGACAATGTTGGAATACCTGTTGGGAGCAGTGTTTCAATTGTCGGCACTGGGCCGATTGGTCTGCTCATGATACAGGTAGTCAAGCACTATGGTGCGTCGAAGATATTTGCAATCGACATTGTTGAGGATAGGCTTAAGCTTGCTCATGAGCTTGGAGCAACTCTAGTCATAAACTCCATGCAACAAGACTTAGAAAAAGCAATACGTGAGGCAACAGACGGCCTTGGAGCAGATGTTTCGATCGAATGCGTAGGAAGCTCGTCAACGATAGAGGCTGCTTTCAGGCTCGTTAGAAGAGGGGGGAGACTGCTAATATTTGGAGTAGCTCCTGAGCAGGATGTTTGGCATGTTAAGCCCTTTGAGCTCTATGATAAGGAGGTTTCGATATTCACATCCTACAGGAGCCCATATACTTTTCAGAGAGCGGTTGAACTAGCCTCCTCAGGAAGCCTTAGGCTCAGATCAATAATATCGCATACTCATACTCTTGAAGAGGCTCCGGAAGTCTTTAAGGACTTGGCTGGGAAACGAAAGAAAGCTGTAAAAATTGTTATAAAGCCTTAAAGCTCATGTTATTCGGAGGTTGTGTGTATGAAGAGTACGAAAATAGGTTTGACGATGCTTCTTGACGAGAGAAAACATGTTTACCCAAATTATTACGATAGGTGTTACAAGGTTGTTGAAAACTGGAGCAGATTCATAGAGGATTCTATAAAATTTGTTGACGGAGGAAGTCCAGAAACAGTTGTTTCTTCTGAACTCATAACGTCAATAAATTCTGCTAGGAGGGTTGGGGAAGAATTCGTGAGTAAAGGCGTGAGACAGGTTATACTGGTTTTCAACGTTTGGAATTTTCCATACTTAGTTTGGCCTTTCGTGAATACTCTTGGAAAAGACAAGCCAATACTTTGCCTTTCTAACAATGAGGGTAAATATCCTGGTAACGTAGGGCTGTTCGCGACAGACGGTGCTTTAAGACAAGCAGGATTAAAGACTCACCGGATTATCGGAGACCCCGATGATCCTAGAGTGAAAGAGAAGGTGAAGAAATGGGTTATGGCTGCTATTGCTGCAACCAACATTAGGAACGAGGTTTACGGGATGTATGGCGGCCATTCAATGGGGATGGAAACAGGATACTTCCATCTTGTTCCGATACAACGATACCTCGGAACTACCGTAAGCCAAGTTGACCAACTTATCTTAGTTGAGAAAATGAAGGAAATTGATGAGCAAGAGGTGGAGAAGGGCCTAAAATGGATGGAGGATATTCTGGGGGGAAACATAAAGTATGATGGGAAAATGTTAACGAGGGAGACGCTTAGTAAGCAGATAAGAATGTACCTAGCTGTTAAGAAGATAAATGATGAAATGGGTTTTGATTTCTGCGGTATAAAGGGTCAGAGAGAGCTTTCTGAATACGTGGTTATACCTGATGTGGCAGAGATGCTCTTGAATGATCCTTATGATTGGAATGGCGCCAAGGAGCCGACTGTCTGTGCAACTGAAGCAGATTCATTCGCAGCCCTCACTATGCAGATACTGAAGTATATTAGCGGCGGTTTGCCAGTATTGTTCATGGATGTTAGACTATACCATCCTAATTTAGATGTTTGGGACTTCTGTAACTCGGGAAATCATGCAAGCTGGTATGCTTCAAGAAGCTTTAATCCCAGAGATAATCTTAAGAAGGTTACTCTATATCCTGCGTTGGAACTTTACTTTAAGGCGGGAGGTGCTTCGGTCTCGTTTGACGCCTGTCCTGGAGAGCTTACTTTCGCTAGGTTAGGTTTGTTTAAAGACAAGATTTACATGGTTATCGTAAAAGGCGAGAGCATAGAGCTTGATGAAGAGACAAGGAAGAGAATAAACACTGAAACCAACCCTACTTGGCCACATGTGCATGCTAGATTAAATTGTTCATACGAGGAGTTTATAGAGCTGTTTCCTGCAAACCATATCCATGCAGTCGCTGGAAATCGAGTTCAGGAGCTGAAGTATTTCTGTGAAATCACGGGTGTGACTCCAATCGTCTTGGGGGAAGATAAGTGTTTTAAGCTGGGGGATTTTCTCGAGCATCTTTAAAAATTCTTCTATATCTCTAGACTACTAAGTGTCATCCTATTTTAAATCCAGGATAAATAGGTAGAAAAAGAACTTTTATTTTGTCCTAGGTTTCTTTAGAATGAAGTAGTAAACCGCTATGATGATTACTATAGCTACAATGATTACTGCCAATAGTTCAGTGGGTAATGGTGTTGGAGTGGGGGTGGGAGTTGGTGTGGGCGTTGGCGTTGGAGTGGGGGTAGGAGTGGGCGTAGGTGTTGGAGTGGGGGTGGGAGTTGGTGTGGGCGTTGGCGTCGCTTCTGGTGTTGGAGTAGGAGTCGCTTCAGGCGTCGCTTCTGGTGTTGGAGTGGGGGTAGGAGTGGGCGTAGGTGTTGGAGTGGGGGTCGGTGTTGGAGCTCCTATGATCTGTGCCTTAACATCATCTAGCGATGCCCCTTCTATCAGTAGGTCCAGGAAGCTTATGATCTTATTGCATGCTTCATCCAGCTCACTCGCACCGTTGTAAGGAAAGATTACAGCAAGGAATCTTAAAGAGTCTCCCTGAGCCATTAAGCCTGAGTAAAGGCTCCACCTAAGACTATAGAAATCGTTCCCCCATTCACGCTCGTCCTGAGCATACAACTGTAAGCCGAACGGCCAGTCTTCGCCTAGCACTGCTACTACTACCCCTTCGCTACTGGTCATGGGTACTATCCATGCGACAGCATTCTGGAAACTGCCCAATGAATATAATCCTTTTACATGCGTCGCTGGAAAAGTAATTCTGCTCCTTCCCCCGTCGCTTAGAAGCGCATATGCTTCTTTATTAGCAAACTGGTCTACTGGCGCAGAGTACTCTAAAACTATCGACTGCAGGTTTGAATCGCTATCCGCAGTGGCAGCCATTTCTAAAACAACAACTTTCTCTCTAACAGCTGCTTTCATGTTCCAAGTTATCTGGGCGAAGCTACAGTATGAGCCACATTTCAAGGCATACTCTCCATCTGCTTCAGTATAATCCTTTATCACCTGCCATTGGTCGTGCAGACTACACGGGTTATCCCAAGACCAGCCGGAGCCAAAAAGCACCATCCTCAAGTTTCCCTTAGGATCCCCATAGTAACTGAAGAACACCCTATTACAAGTAGCAAAGGATATGTCTATCTTGCCGTACCTGAGAGAAGGCTGAGCGCTAGCAAATAGAGGCGTTAGCAACATCAGAGCAGTAAATATTGTCATCAATACAAAGAGTTTCTTACCGTTCATTTCAAAATTCAGGAGTTTCTCTTAATTATATAAGCTTTTTGTTCTATTCTAAAGGATAATGAAGAATGAGATAAATAGCTTTAGAAAAACTCGTAAACAAACGAGTTAGATAAAGAAGAATTGCTTGTTGATGGGAATGTCAGAGGAAGCTAAAGACGATTCTCCCTAATACTGATTAAAAAAATTGAATTTAAATTTATGTCTAAAGCAATTCGACTTCATTAATAAGCCCAAGTCTTTTAGACTTCTCATAAACTAAGGCTGCTGCAGCCAAGTCTTGTATTGCTAAACCAGTAGAGTCAAATACTGTTATTTCTTTTTCAGAAATTCTCCCCGTCTTTCTCCCAACTACGATTTCTCCTAGTTCTGCGTATATTTGTTCACGTTTGAAAAGCCCTTTTGAAATCGGAACATTCAACTCGCCAAAGTGACAAGCTTGATCATAATCGTCTACAACAACTTTTGCTCTACTCAAGATTTCGGGGTCAAGCTCTTCTTTTCCAGGGGCATCAGCTCCTATGGCGTTGATATGCATACCTTCGCTAACCCATTCGCTCCTAACAATAGGCTGAGTTACTGGAGTGGTTGTTACAAGAATATCACAACCTTTTACAGCTTCTTTTACATTGTTTTTAATAGAAATTTTTAGACCAAGATGTTCCATATCTCTTGAAAATTTTTCACACTCGTTAACAGTTCTCGCGCAAACCCTGACTTCCTCAATTTCGAGAACCTCGTGTAGTGCTAGAAGCTGAGTTCTAGCTTGTGTTCCTGCTCCAACCATTCCAATAATCCTGGAATCTTTCCTTGCAAGGTATTTGGCTGCTATTCCGCCGGCAGCCCCGGTTCTCATGCTAGTAATATGCGTACCATCCATTATCGCTAAAGGCTTCCCGGTTTCAGGTTCTATTAGAATTATCGTAGCCATAACGGTAGGCAAGCCGTATCTCTCAGGATTATTGGGATGTACGTTTACGATTTTAACACATGACATTTTAAGGTCGGGCATGTAAGAAGACATTGTTCTAAAATCCCCGTCTGGGAAAATAATATATGTTTTAGTTGGCATCTGTACTCTTCCCAATCCTTTAGCTCTAAAAGCTTCTTCTACAGCATCCATAACTTCTTTCATAGAGATGCTCTTTTCGACGCAGGTTCTGGAAATTAGTGAAACCTTCATTCTTTTTCTGAGTTTTAAAACAGTTAATAGTTTATTAAGTTTTAAAAATGTAAAAAGTTTCCCAATATGCTTGCTTCTATAGCATGTGGTTGTAATCGATTCTCCTACAATTCAGTTATTTGCCAATTTTCTCTTCGACTTCTTCCCTGCCTTTTTCTAACTCAGAGGCCTGTTCCTCGTCTATCTTCAAAAGGAGGGCTTGAAACTCTCCTACGTGAGTCTTCTCCTCCCTTGCTATATCCATCAGAATCTTCTTAATTTCTTCATCGTCCGTTGTCTGAGCAAGCTGCTCGTAAAGATTTATCGCGTCGAGTTCAGCAATTATCGCTACTCGAAGAACCTCCTTATTAACCTCCTCCTTCTTGACTTTCTCTAAATAAATCGGGACCTTTGAAATCATTTCGCCATAATAATAGCCTAGGTTTCTTTTAAGTTTTTACGAGAACATTATTGCAAAAGGTGTTTCGAAACCCATTCTATCATTTTCTCTCTATGTACGCTCAAGCATTCATGTCCCGTCCCAGGGTATACAGCTAGCTCCTTGTTTTTAGAAGATAAGTGGTTGAATGTTGCGAAAATTGTCGAAGGTGGGCATACAGTATCTATTAAGCCTACTGACATTAGTATCGGACAATTGATATCTGGAGCAAAATTCATAGCGTCGAAATAAGAGAGTGTTTCGAAAACCCTTTCAACAGAATCAGGATGCATCTTAAGGTAACGAGGTATTTCTAAATATGGATCTGAAGCCGCAACCTCAACGGCTCTCTCAAAATGGCATAAGAAGGGTATTTCTGGTAGTGATAATGCAACTTTTCTCCCGAGCGCAGAGATTATGAGAGTTAAACCCCCTCCTTGACTGGCGCCAGTTACTCCAATCCTATTCTTGTCGATGTAATCTATCTGGGAAAGGACTTTAAGCGCGCGAACGCAATCCATATACACATACCTGTAGTAATAGGTATTCTTATCAAGTATGCCCTTAGTCATGTAGCCAGTTATGCTCCCAGAAGGGTACTTTGCGAAATCGGGCGTATCTCCAAATTGTCCTCTGATGTCGATCGCGAGCACAGCTATGTCCTGAAGAATCCAACCTAGATAGTCGGATATCGTGCCCCTGTGCCAACCGTAGCCATGAGGTATGAGGAGTGCTGGGAAAGGCCCCTTCCCAACGGGTTTGAGAAACCAGGATTTTATCGGAGTCTTATCTATAAAACCCTCGTAGGAGAGTATGTGTGCTTCTAGCTTTTTAACAGGATAGTCTATCCTTTTTAAAGCATAGTTTAGAGGCTGCTCTTCTGCAAGTTTCGCATTCTCTTCCCAAAAGCTTTTGAAATCGCTTCTTCTTGTTAAAGGAGGCTTGTAAACCTTAAGCTGTTCTAAGGGGAAGTCTATTATCGGCATGCCGAACAGCCTTATTAAAGAAGTATATAAATGCTAGTTTATTTCCAAATGAAAATAGTAAGCTTGATTGTTTGTAACTTTTTTCAAAATGCTTAAGACGAGGGAGCTAGTACTTAAGGGAGTGAAGATGTTTGAATACAATTAGAATAGGATTCGTGGGTTGCGGGAGTATTGCTCAAGAACACATGAAAGCGCTGACCAATATCCCTGGTGTTGAAATCGTCTCATTCTGTGATGTAAGGATTGAGGCTGCACAAGAGGCTTTAAAGAAATACGGATGCTCAAGAGCAATGGCGTTTAAAGATGCTGAAGAAATGTTTGAAAAATCTGATATGGATGCGGTATTCTTCTGCATTCCACCTTTTGCTCATGGTATTGAATTTGAGGCTATCAATAGAGGCATTCCTTTCTTTGTTGAGAAGCCAATAGCAATGGATCTAGATCAGGCGATGAAGATCGCAAAGGCCGTTGAGAATAAGAGAATTATTACGAGTGTTGGATACATGAACAGGTACCGTAAGGGTGTTAACAAAGTTAGGATGTTGCTTAAAGAAGATCCTCCAATACTGGTCTTAGGAGGATGGATAGAGGGAACTCCTAATCCTGCTAGACATTGGGTCATTAGGAAGGAGAAGAGTGGAGGACAGATACATAATCAAGTTACCCATACTATAGATCTTACCCGTTTCCTCTGCGGAGAAATATCTGAAGTTCACTCTTATTGTGTTAAGGGTAAGAACAAACATGCTCCCAAAGAATATAATGTTGAAGACGCGTCCGTTGTCAACGTAAAGTTTGTCAATGGTGCCGTGGGGAGTTTCTGGGCATCTTGTTCAGCCGACGCTGGCGGCGGTGGGATCAGTTTAAGCATCTATTCTAATTCGATGAGTGCATTATTCACTAAATGGGAGCATTCTCTGGCAATATTACGCATTGGAGTGGAACCTGAGATTATTCCTCCAGAGGAGGACATCTTCTACATCGAAGACTTGGCATTCATAGAAGCCATTAGAACTGGTGATTCATCAAAAATAATGTCCCCATACTCTGATTCTGTTAAAACTCTAGAGGCAACATTAGCTATTAACAAATCTATGGAATCGGGAAAACCTATTAGAATCAATGTCGGATGAAGAATACCGGAGAATATGGATTAAAAAAGGTATTGTATAGCGTCTTCTCACTATAAGAAAGACTTTAAAGTTTAACTGCCTATTTTCTCATGGGGTTGAGAGAGATGGTCTTCCTTTCAGATCTTCCAAAGTTAAGTGATGCGGAAACCTTCTCGATATCTGCAGAGAACCCTACTGGAGAGAAAGGCAAGGGTGCAACTGTAGTTCCTGACTCACTCAGTCCAGCATCAAGACTAGGCAAGGGGTGGAAGGTAATGCCTTGCATAACTCTAGCATCTAATAAGGTGACAACTTTAGCTGACATAAGGGGTAGCGGCGTTATAAGGCATATCTGGATAACTGTTGACCAGAAGGCATACCGGAACTGTATTCTCCGATTTTTCTGGGATGATGAGGAAACGCCCTCTATAGAGGTTCCTTTAGGAGACTTTTTTGCTAATGGTCACGAGTTAAGGTTTAACGTCAACTCCCTGCCCATAGTAGTCAACCCTTCTGGAGGTTTCAATTGCTACTTTCCCATGCCATTTAGGAAAAGGGCCCTAATTACTATCGAAAACCAGTGGATAGAAGACATAAAGGGTTTCTTCTACCAAATAACATACTCGCTAGAAAACATTGGCGAAGAAATGGCGTATTTTCATGCTCAATGGAGGCGCTCTATGACTAGCAGGAAGAACCCGCAGCATACTATATTGGATAATGTTAGAGGAAAAGGCCACTATGTGGGAACAGTCTTAGCTTGGACACAGCTTTCCAACGGTTGGTGGGGAGAGGGGGAGATAAAATTCTTCATAGACGGTGATACAGAGTATCCAACAATATGCGGAACGGGTACGGAAGATTATTTCGGGGGAGCTTGGGGATTCGGAGGCGAAACTTTTTCAACAGCATTTTTAGGATATCCATTATATAGAAAAGAGCCGGGGGAAGTTCCAAGGCATGTTCTCTACAGATGGCATATTCTCGACCCGATTCGGTTTAAAAATGACTTAAAAGTTACAATTCAAGCCTTGGGGTGGTATCCTGATGGCAAATTCCAACCGCTTACTGATGATATTGCATCGGTTGCATATTGGTACCAGAAAGAGCCTCATGCTTCATTCCCTCAACTACCGCCCCCTGAGGAACGCTGGTCAAGATGACCTTATATTCATCAAGTTTTTAACAGGCTTTTGTCTCAAACATTAATACGTTCTTACGTGATAAAAATTTAAGTTTAACACTAAATCTTCTGAGAGCATGGAAAAAGGAGTTTTGAGAACAAGATTCGCCTTAATGTTTTGCATAGCGCTGATCATTTTGCAGACTGGCTTCCTAGGAGTAAACTCGCAATTTCAGAGCGGGTTTGAGATAATTGAAAAGGTGAATGAGATTGAAGTAGCTTATCTTGAAGCGGGAGTGGAAAAGTTTAGGATCGTAATAAATAAGAACGGCGGCATCTCTCAAGTCTCGATTTCTCGGATACCATATACTAGCGTCGCCGGTTGCTACGTTTGGAATTCGTGGGAGCAAACATGGTTTTCTAATCCTCGGGCCTCTCCCATTGTTGAAAACAAGGGTGATTATGTTGAAGCACGCTTCTACAGCAAGTATACTAATGCCGAAATCTATATAGAGACGAATTACACCATTTCGAAGACCGGTCTTATTCTCATTTCAAACGTCATAGAGGCTAAGGCGGATCTGCCGGATCTAAGAAACACATTATGGATGATCTATTTTCCCGTTGATATTTTTCAAGGTGAGAAAGCATACGTTAAACTTGAGAAGGAAAAAATGGAGATAGCTCTGCCGCGAGACATAGCTACTGGCGATTTCGTTGCTACAGACGAGATTTTCTACTGGGCTGATTTTAGCAGGGGTGTGGAGGGCATCACTTTCATAAACATGGCCCCAGGATCCGAGATATGGTACTCGGCGGGAGTAAGGGATGAAAGGCAATGGGGTTACCATAACGTCTACGGCGTACGTATCACGCATAAGCCTGATGGACAAGGAGGCATGAGCATCGGAGAGAAAAGATTCTCAAAAGTAGCCTTGTATGTTCATGGCGCAGGCGGTTATCAGGCAAACGAAGAGATTCTCAATCTAATTTCAAGACTTGCTTCAGCACAAGTTGAATGTGAGAGGGCGCTCAAAAAATATAAGCGGGATACTGAGGCTTGGATGCTTGCTTCTCAAGCAATGGCGGCGGTTGATTCTGGTATCAATAGACTGATTAGGGGCGATATGGAGGGAGCTAAATTAGATCTCGAAAACGCTAACAGTATTATCGAGAAAGCGAAGATAGCTGGAGGAGAAGCAATATCAAATCTTCTCCTCATAATTGCTTCAGCAGTAGTAGTGATTATCATAATTGGATTAACATTCTTGCGGAAAAGAATTGGAAGGAAATAGGTTTACGATAAATTCTTGTTTTTAATTCAAACATAGGTCGATGGTCTAGTTTTAAATTTCAGAGAAAACATTAGTAGCCTCGAAACAAGGGAATTATAATTAATGTTTAAATAATGTTCGTTTATACTTTTTCTAGATGAGTAAATTGGAGAGTAATACGTATTTCATTGGGGTTGATTTGGGTACTCAGGGTATGAAGACGCTGCTTGTTTACGGCGAGACTGGTTCTGTAGTCTGCAAGACTGTCGAGAACTACGGGTTAATAGAGAACCTTCCACCAGGTCACAAGGAGCAGGATCCTCAGGTCTGGATAGACGCATTCCATAAAACGGTTAAGGAATTATTATCTAAATCTGGAATAGATCCGAGGAGTATTAGGGCTATCGGTGTTTCAGGGCAGCAACATGGTTTTGTGCCTCTCGATGAAGAGGGCAAGGTGATAAGACCGGCAAAACTCTGGAACGATACTAGTACAGCTGGAGAATGCGAGTATTTAACTAGGAAACTAGGAGGAATAGATAAGGTTATAAAGCTGATAGGAAATCCTTTCCTACCAGGCTATACTGCTCCAAAAATACTGTGGCTTAAGAGGAACGAGCCTAAGAATTACTCTAGGCTGAAACACGTTCTTCTCCCGCATGACTACTTGAATTACTATTTAACGGGCAATATGGTTATGGAGTATGGTGATGCTTCCGGTACGGCGATAATGGACGTTAGGAGGAGAGTCTGGTGTAAGAAGGTTATTGATGCGATCGATCCTGATCTGGAAAATAAGCTTCCTCCTCTCCAGGGTTCTGATAAACCTGCTGGAGTTATTAGAAAAGAAATAGCTGAGGAATTCGGTTTCAGAGAAGATGTGATAGTTAGTGCCGGTGGAGGCGATAATATGATGGGAGCTATTGGAACTGGAAACGTTAGGAAAGGTATTGTTACAGCAAGCTTCGGAACTTCCGGAACCATATACGCTTACTCTGAGACACCGGTTGTTGATTCAAAGGGAGAAATAGCTGCTTTCTGTGATTCTACAAACGCTTGGCTACCTTTACTATGCACAATGAACGTTACTGTCGCGACAGAGTATGTGAGAGAACTTTTCAATATGACACATGAGGATTTAACGAAAGCTGTTGAAGAGGCTCCAGTGGGTGCTAATGGATTACTGCTTATACCTTATTTCGAGGGCGAGAGAACTCCAAATGTCCCAGACGGCACGGGCGTGTTCTTTGGCTTAAACAGTAGGACTTTCAACAAGCAGAATATTGCTAGAGCTGCTATGGAAGGAGTTACATTAGGCATGAACTATGGTTTGAACAGGATGAAAGAGCTTGGTATAAAGCCTAGTGAAATAAGGCTAACAGGAGGAGGATCGAAAAACAGGGCTTGGAGACAAATAGCTGCAGATATTTTCAATACCGAAGTAGTCTGTATAAAAGTAGATGAAGGCGCTGCTTACGGTGCAGCATTGCAAGCAATGTGGTGCTACCTTAATTACATGGGTTCAAAGATAAGCATTGGCGAGGTATGTGATAGGTTTGTGCAGTTAGATGAAAAAACTAGAGTCAGTCCTAGGGCTTCTGATGTTGAGATTTACAAAGAGCTTCAGGAGCTTCATAACCTAGTAAGCAGAAACCTTAGAAAACCATTTAGGATTCATAGGAAGTATCTGGATAAGTATGTAACATAGTTTTATCAGAAAGTTCTCCAACACTTTAAGGGTTTTTCCGTCTCATAGTAGGGATTAAATAGCTTTTTAAGTAATAGTAGTACTGGATTTAAAGCTAAAGGCGATTCTCCGTCTCTTTAAATAGTATATTGCGAGTATACACGCTGCAACCACTATCAATATTAGTATGCTCACAATGGGTTTAGCACTATCGGCTCCTCCTGTTTTTCTAACTAAGTGGGAGGCTTCTTCCAGTAACTTCCTCGCCCCCTCAATATCCCCCTCGAATATTTTTTCATAAGCAGAATGTGCATATAACAATGCTTCTTGTGCAAGATTTCTATCCGAGGGATTGGTAGATGAAGATATTGCGTTAATCGCAGCGTCCTCTACCCTCCCAACATCGAGAATAAGGTTTACCATATCCTTGTTTTCCTCATAGCCTCCTGGTCCATGAATATATAGTGCCATCCTGCCTCTCCTAACTTCTCCCTTCTTCATTCCGCTTTTTTGCCATTCGGTAAAAGAAAAGTGCGCATAGAAAGTGGGAGAAGGCGGGGGATCAGTATTTCCCCTATTATCGCCTATTCCAAAAGCTGTAGTTAGAGATGGAGCAATATTTATCATAGTTATACCTTCCGATATGGTGCTGAAATCCATCCAATATGTCATTCGGTTAGTATCGTAAAATCTGGTGTATGCTGAATTGTATTCTAAAGGTAATTCCACCTTTACTATGGTTCCTTCTCTACAGACTTCAGCGTATCTTCCTCCGAAAAGACTAACTGGAAACCCCCAGAATCCCCAACCGATTCTAAGTATCTTATCTGCATCTTCAACGGCTGTTGCATTCATATCTACTATTATTACTCCATTTTTTGAAATAGTCATTTTCGTGACGATTTTTACAGGATGTATTCTGTACAATGCAAAAGTAGTAATCTCTACACAATTAGGCTTCTCTTCTACAATGGGCTTACTAATAGAATCGCTTCCGTAGAGTTGTTGCCAAGCATTATCCCAAATGAATGCTCCTCCTTCAGCAGTATAGTTAATTTGCGCTACTCTTATACTATGAACCCCTCCATTGTTATCGATGATTACAGCAAATTCTTCCGATATTGGACCTATAACCGAAATAGTAACACTCGTTTCTCTAACTTCAACCTTAAAACTTCTGGCTTCACGTATATATGGCATTAGACCCCCGACAGGCTGCGGAAAAGCATACATCGTTAAAGGATTGCTTGAGATGACAAGAAGAATTATCATCATAACCTTGTTCTTCATAAGGTTGGTACGTTGTGAAAAAAGTATAAAAAGCTTATGGTGTTGTTCATACTACTATGATTCACAATTTTAGTAAACTATCATTTCTACATAACCATGTGAAGAAACAGAATATATCTTGCATCCTAATGGATAATACACGGTATTTTCGACACATCCCGTTTTTACGGGATGTTCTAATGCCTAAAAGAATTCGCTTTTAAAAACCATGACGAAGATTTATTGCCCCCTTTTTCCCAAGGTATCGTTGATGCAAGAATTCTACTCCATCGTAGATAATATTCCTGCAAGATATTCGGATATAAGGGTTTTGAAACATAAGTTTATCCAAATTGCCTTAAGAACCGATTCTACAGATTTTCTTGAGGAAGAATGGTATCGTGCTGTATGTAGAGTCGTATCTAGAGGCTACGGTGTGGCGAGTACTGATAGATTAGATAAGCCATCCGTGGAACATATAGCACTATTGGCATTAAGAAATGCAAGATTATGTAATCAGTCCGTTGAATTGGTAAACGTAACTCCTGAAAAAGGCTTTATTGAACATCATCTTATAAAAGAGTTTGAAGTCGAAGAAGTCCTAAGCCTCCTCAAATTTATTGATAACAGGATAAAGACAAAGGTGAACATGCGGATTAGAACAGAGCTCATTGCATCACATTACCGGGTGGATTCTACGCTATACACTTCCGAAGGTACTGAAGTAAGGGAGAAAACTCCGCTAACAGAATTAACTATCTACGTATTTTTAAAGGGACTGACCGAAGGATTTGCCAGCAAGATAATTGGAGGCATGGGTGGTTTAGAAATACTGCAAAACCAGCAATGGGAAGAAATAGTAGAGGACTTAGTTAGAAGAGCTAGCGATTCTACAAGAGCCAAACCATCAGTTTCTCTTCATTTCACATATCCTTATCTTTCAGGAAGATTCAAAGTGATTCTGGATCATGAGGCTGCAGGAGGGCTTGCACACGAGATAGCGCATTTTCTAGAAGCAGACGTGTATCAGGAACGCTTCTTTAAGAGTTTAAACTATGGGATTAAACTTGTCGACAATCCTATTTTGGAAGATGCTTACGGTTCATTCCATTGGGATGATGAAGGTGTTCGTTCCAAGGAGAAAACACTGCTTAGTAAAGATGGTATTGGGCTTTTACACACAAGATTAACTGCAAAGAACGATTCAGATGCTGGAAACGCTCGAGGAGTATTACATAGGCCTAGGCCAATGGTAAGTAATGTTTACATAACCCCGTCCGACTGGAGTAGAGAAGAGATTTTTGCAGATACTCAGAACGGCATTTACGCTGAAGGCTTAGTGAGGGCTGAGTGTAGAATTAACGAAGGAAGAATCGAAATAGAGCCAGAAATAGCGTATGTTTTAAAAAACAAGGAGTTAACAACTCCGATAAAGAACTTGAAAATAATTTGCAGTATTAAAGATATTAGTAAAATAGACGCGGTAGGTTCTTCAGTTCAATTGAGGCCATGCTACGAAAAAGGATTTGCAATATCCGAAGGCGCTCCATACTTAAGAATAAACGGCGTAATATGCCGATGATGCTCTAATCGCCTGTTTTTCTTCTTTTTCTCTTCTTACCATAGTATGCAACAAAAACGGTTATTATAATGAAAACGATTACGATTAAAGTTAACCAAGTATAGTCCCTACGCCATTTTGCAATAGCTTTCTTAGGCCCATCCATGGTAATGGTTGCGTTTAGGCTTTGGAAATAAACATCTCCTTCCCATCCCTCGAAAATGTAGGGGATTATATGAAAAGGTGGTGGTTTAATCCCAAATGAGGCATACGAATTGTTCAAGTACCATCCATTCCCCCAAACTTCACTATATTCCGAGCTAACATTAAGGTAGTATTCAGTATTCCAAATGGCTTTTAAAACCATAGGAGCCTCTACTTTAAGAGTAATATTATTACTATTTTCTAAACTTCCTTCCCAGCCTTGAAAGACATGTCGTATGACTGGAGAATCATACACCACGGGCTCTACAAATATTTTGGCAATGGAGGAAATATTATACCAGCCAGCTCCCAGGGGGTTTCCATACTTCGTCTCAATAGTCAAAAGATACTCCGTCCTCCATAACGCGGTCTCATTAATCTGGTTCTTAGCAAGTATCGTCGGGGCTAAATCAGAGCCTGAATAGCTTCCCTGCCCTTCTCCAATCCAGGCTTCAAAAACCCTTCTAGTACCATTTTCTAGCTCGACAATAAGTGGATCCATCCAGAATTTCACCGCAGACCCTTCATCATACCACCCTTCTCCATACGTAGTACCGTAAGGCGAGTGCAATCTGACCAGGAATTGTTTACACCATAGGGCTTCGATGAAACCTGGTTTATCTATGATTATGTCTATGGTTAAGTCCGTATCGTTGTTGGACCATTTTTTGAAAGCAAACCTCTCGCCATATTTTAGATGAATAAAGGGATCTAATGAAAGTTTTAATACTGTGCCGTTTGCATACCAATTCGAAGTAAAATTATCTGGATGCGTTTTATATGTAAACAGATACTGAACCTCATAAATCGCTATTATAGATGCATTTTCCTTCACAGTTATAATCCTTGTATTATTTTTAACACCATCGCTCCAACCTTTAAAGAAGTATCTTCCGCCTTCCATGAATTCAATAATTTTTGGGACGCTCACAGTATGAACCGTCTTCTTAAGCCACTCGAAATCCTTAGGAGTAGTATACTTAACATTATCCACATTAATCTCGACTCCAACTATGTTCGACGTAAAAGTTATTTTTAATTTCGGGACGATTATCTGAATCGTCGCAGAAAATGACCATGAAGAACCCGCTCCACGTTTATCTTTAGCCATGACTCTAATGCTATAGCTTCCCGGCTTAGACCACGAATGGCTTAAGCTTACCGGGACTCCTGAAGAAACATACTCCGTTGCTGAAGTAGAACCGTCTCCCCAATCAAAAATATACATGATGAGGTCCCCCTCAGGGTCTTCGGAGACTGTTGTGAAATTGTAATTCTCATCGATATGTCCGAAATTAGGGCCAAATGGTTTCTCGGGCCTGTATGGAGGATTATTGGGGCTGGGAGAAGAACCCCCTCCACCTCCCCCACCGCCACCGCTTGAACTGGAGTCGTCATAACCCCCAAAGTCTGTAGTCCAATACCACTTGTAAGTCGAGCTTGCACTATATGCTAATCCTATTCCTATGGCTTTAAAACACGGATTGAGCATGTTCTGGTTGTGACCAGGGGAATTTTTCCAAGCGTTAAAAACTGCTTGAGCTGTACTAAAGCCTGCAGCAATATTCTCACCTAGACAGGTGGCATACGTGTATCCTGCTTCCCTTATTCTGTCCACAAAAGTCCTTCCTTCTGGAGTAGTATGTGAGAAATAATTTCTAATAGCCATGTCTTCACTATGCAGCTGCGCGGCAGTTGTTAGAGTATTTGAAAGCGATAAGGGTGAAAGACCGTTTTGCTGTCTATATTGGTTTATTAACGTAAGGAAAGCTGCTTTCTCAGACTCTAAACTAGCTTGGCATTGTTCTATTTTTAGCTGAAGAACTGAAATAATTACAACTATTGAAATAAGCAATACGAGAATCTTGCTACAATCTAGTTTAAAGCAGTTTTTCAAACTGAGTATTATGGATAATTCCTTTCTAAATTAAGTATTTGCAAGTTTTCATAAAGACTAATAGCTTTTTAAGCTGGGATTAGGATTTTAAAAAAAGAGTTTATTATTCGAAGGACTTCGTCAGGACTTCTTCTGTTATTCCGCGATTCTTCTCCGGATTGAACATTGCATCAACGATCCTACCATAATCTTCATAGCTTATGTTATTTAGCCTACTGCAGGCCACTCTTATCGCCTTCATGTTAAGCTTCAAGGCAACGTCAACGGGCATTCTTTCAGGGTTTATATCTATTCCAAAATACTCATTGTAACCATGCATTTTCAACACGAATAATGCTGCGTAAAGTTGGTCTAAGGCTAACACTCCAACGTTAAGGTCTTGATCATAGTTCCCAAGGGGCTGGCTATTCCAATGCGTGTGCGCTAACCTCCCTTCTCTAAGTATTGAAGCAAAGGCGTATGCAAGCTCCTCATGCCCCATTAGGACATGTCCAACCTCTGGGTTTAGAGCAACCATTGCATGACCCTGTTCAAGGAGCTTCCTGTTCTCGCTGGATTTCAAGAGCTTCTCTACATTTCTAGCCATCAGTATGCCATTTGCAGTATTCCTGTAAATATTGTTTCCCCTCGGCTCATACGGCTTAGGTTCTATTGCAACCCTTACTCCGGGAACCTCGTCCATAGCTTGTGCTAAACCAGTTTCAAAACGCTCCCACATTCCGTAGAAGTCGGTGCCGAAAGGATTCTCATAGCCATCTATGCCTGGCCATACCACCATAAAATGCGTATCAAGCTCCTTGTTCATTTTAAGAGCTTTAATAGTTCTATCTATGGCTAAATCCCTAACCTCTTTAATGGGGTTTGATAAGGAGCCGAATTCGAAAATCCTATCGTAGAAAAGATTAGGAATAACTGTTATCACTCTAATTCCAGTCTCTTTTTCAACCTGTTTATACTTATCCACGTTTTCTTCATTGATCTCATTTGGATAGTGTGCTTCAATACGGAAATCGCTTCCTATAACTTTTTCATCATACATTTTAAGAATTATTTCCAGTCTTTCCTCTATGCTTAGTTTTTTTCCATAGTTATCGTGGAACCTTGATGCAGCTGGAGAGAAATACCATATCCCTGCTGAAAACTTTGGTTCAAGCTTAAACTCCGTAAGTTGCTTGATAAGCTCATCTTTACTTCTAAACTTAGCCTGATTCCTAAGATCTCTTATCAATTTCTGTATCGAAAAGGAATCTTTATATCCCTATTTAAATATGACGCAACCGTTCTTTAAAAGGGGCTTTATGACTTGCTAAAAAGTTTTTCAACCTTATGTGCAACATCTGCCTTTTATGATTATTCACAAGTTCCATTATTATTTCATGACGCTGACTAGGAGGATAAACGTATTAGGGCCTATCTTAAAAACGCCTGCTCTCGGCTTTTCATAAGTTGTAAACCCTACATTTGTTGGTGCATTCGCGTTCTGTGGCCAATTCGCAGGATAAATAAACTCCACAGCACCATCGTCAAACTCAATTTTGAAACATTCTACGGGTAATAGGATGTTACTAACATTGCCCAGTATTAGAATCTTATCCGGAGGGGATGAAAGATCACTTATATTGTTCATGATCTGATCCTCGATGATAATTAGTGAGACATTATTGCCATTAACCAGAACTAATTCAATTATACCCCGATACCACTTAATGGACTCATTAATCGGAGGTATTTCGATTATGTAACGCTGTAAGTGATGCGATGGAAATCCAATACTATTGTTAATGCTAAATTGTCTAATAGCTAATTGCTTCAGGTAACGTTGATAACTGAATCTCACTTCGTGAAAGGTGATCTCTCCCAACTCTTGCAAATCAGGTGTGTTTAGAATAAGATAGTAGTATTCTTTTCCTCCTATCTGTACCTTGCCATTGTTGAAGCTAATATTCCCATATAATTGAATCGAATTCTTTAATTGCAAATGCTGCAATATTGCAAACAGTAGGGATACTGTAGCTACTAGGAGCAGAAGACTTAAGGAAATTAAATTATGTCTGGTGGGAGTTGAATCTCCTCTGGAATGTAAATTCAACGGTCCTTTATGCATTACTTCTATTGTATTCAATATTCTTAATGCTTCTCTTCCATCGTCGCTGAGAGCGTATTTCCCTTCTTCTGTTTGTTTAATTAAATCGCCAAGTTTTATGATATGGTGTTGGAGATTACCACTGCTCTCTATTCCTAGATATCTTTTAAGTTCAGCGAAGCTAAGTTGCTGATTTTCTAAAGCCTTTAGAATCTTGATTCTAGTCTCATGGGCCAGTGTTTCGAACAATTCAGTCTTCCTTAAAGACTCCATAATGTCTATTATTTTTCTTAGTTTTAGAGTATTTAATACCTCTGTTATTGACTAGTTCAGGTTCTAATAAGGGGGTAAACCTCTCTTTACTAGAGATTTTTAAAAAGAATATAGCAATAATTTCCCTGATAAACCTACAAACATCTTGGAGAAAGATTAATGTTCGTTAATATGTGAAACGCTTGTCAATAACAGAGGTATTAAATAATACCCGTTCTACTATTTCAGAATGCAGGTCTCTATTTTCATGCTATTGCTTGTCGGTTTCTCATCGTTCTCAGCAATCTTAGGAGTAGTGGGAAATATCGCTCCTAGGCAATCTTCAGTGGATGACCTTGTCATGTTTAGAATGGAGGATGGAAAGCTAATTCTTTCTGATGAGAGTGTATTCACTCCTAATCCAAATCCGTTTTCTCTGGGCACAGTAACTAGGACAACAACTAAGATATATAGCTGGAAGATCCTGGATAGTGAAGGCTATAACCGGGCTTTAGAGAGAGCGAGAGTTCAGGAAGGGATCAGCAGTCTCAGCCGTCCAGTATATATGGTAACTGGTAGATTTCTCGGGTTCTCACCTGATGATGAACCTGGCACGAATTATACTGGGTGGTTGGAGGCTGGTGGCGAGTGGTTCGAGTTCAAGTATAATGTTACGATACAGGTCACGGAAACAATACCTATCTCAGGTGCTATGTCCGCAGGACAGTATGTTAACCATGGCAACTGGGATCGGATTATTCGGATTGCTGTATACTTGTCTTGGCAACCTACAACTCAAGGAGTAATCATAGGTATAATGGATAATAACGTTAACCAAGGATACGGTCAGCAGGTTACAGGTGGATCTGCTTCGATGAGCTTCACTCCACCCTATGATCCTAATCATTTCCATTCCATAGTGATTGCGAATCCTGGACCAGACTCCGTAAGCTACAGCAGCACGATATGGGTTATTCGTTAAGCGGCCATCAGATTTCAAGAACATTTGGAGTAAAAATTGCAACAGAAAAGTGAATTTCTTCGATTTTTCCCATTTCATAACTCATAGGCTAAAAAATTTTAAAAAACGTTTAATAGAAAGATTCATGGTTAAAGTCAGAATACTGGTTGTATACGACAGTTATACTGGAAACACCGAGGAAATGGCTAGGGCTGTTGCAGAAGGTGCGAAGAAGGCTGGTGCCGAAGTAGTTTTGAAGAAGGTTGATGACGTTACAGTTGAAGATTTTTTGGAGAACGATGGATTCGCCTTCGGTACTCCAACGCATTGTGGAATAATGTCGAGTAAAATGAACATGCTCTTTACAAAAATCGCTATGCCCGCATGGGGTAGGATGAAGGGGAAAGTCGGTGCTGCATTCAGCAGTTCAGGCGGATTTGGAGGAGGTAACGAAATGGCGTGTCTTTCAATAATTCTAGCCATGTTGAATTACGGTATGCTTGTATTTGGTACTCCAGACTACGTCGCACCTGGAGTTACATTACATTACGGTGCTGTTTCAGTAGGTAAGCCTAGAGAAGATGCGTTGAAAGCATGCAGGCTACTGGGTGAGAGACTTGTCGAATATGCTTTAATAGTTAAAAAAGGGATGGAGCAATCATAGTATGATCGTTCAATTAGAAGGATATGAGTAAAGTTTTTGGATTAGCTTTAATCCAGAAACTCTGTGGAATTGAATGGGCTTGAGACTGCTTTAAACGAGGCAATGAGATGCAAAAAGTGTAGACTATGGGAAAGTAGGACTAACGTTGTGTTTGGGGAGGGTGATTTAAACACCAAGGTGATGCTTATAGGCGAAGCACCTGGTTACAACGAAGATAAGGAGGGTAGGCCATTCGTAGGTCAAGCCGGCAAAATGCTTAACGAAACGCTTCTCAAGATTGCGGGATTAGAAAGGAATCAAGTATACATAACCAATGTTGTGAAATGCCGTCCTCCGGAAAATAGGGAGCCCGCTGAAGATGAAGTGGAGGCTTGCTTTCCCTATTTAAACGTTCAAATACAGTCCATAAGACCTAAGCTAATCATAACGCTTGGCAATATTGCTACCGCCACTTTGTTTAGAAAGTTTAACCTTAAGCCTGCTTCGATGAGCCAGATTCACGGTAAGGTTTTTAATGTAAGCACGTTGTCCTATGGAAGCCTTAAAATAATTCCTTCTTATCATCCTGCAACTGCACTATATAATCCTCGTACTCTAAACATTATGATGGATGATTGGAAGATAATTGGTGAAATAATTAAAAC
>JAWBXT010000008.1:0-27262 GCA_038867695.1 Thermoproteota archaeon | reverse complement strand
TCTCTTTTTTTTTTTTAAAAAAAAATATTAGACAATAATTGAGACTGTGAATTAGAGGAAAAACAGTTTTAATTAGAACCCGCAATAATAATACCAGGATTGTACAGGTGGTGTCGTCGTCGAGGAGGCCCTGGGAGACCTATGAGACCCAGGCTCTTAGGCTTCAAGCCGGGGTGATGGTTTTCATCCCTTCTCCAGCAATCTCACGCGCATTAGGTTGCGAACCAATTCGCATGAGCTACGATGAGTATGAGGCATTCTACTTAACTTACTACGAGAAGTTAAACCAAGAGGAGGCTGCTAAAAAGAGCTTTTAAGCAAAGAGTCTATGAAGCCTTAGAGGGAAGGGAAAATGTGAAGATCAGAATCATCGTACCCGTAGCTGAAGAGAAGGGGTTGGACTCGTGCTTAGCGGAGCATTTCGGTAGAGCTCCCTATTTTGCGGTTATAGATCTCGATGAGAATTATGAGGTTTCAAAAGTTGAAATCGTCTCAAACACTGGCGAGCACTTTGGGGGTGCTGGACATATGCACGACAATATTCTGAGCCTGAAGCCGGATGCGATAATAGTTTATGGAATGGGGCCGAGGGGCTTAGTAGTTTTCAAAGCGCGGGAATAGCTGTTCTAAGGGCTAATGCAGACACTGTTAGAGAAGTTGTTACAGCCTATAAACGCAATGAACTTAAGGAATTGACTGAGGGATGTCATCAGGCCCGGCATCGTCATTAAAACTTCTCTGAAAAGTTTTTCTACAGATTTTTAGGTTAAAACGGTGTTCTTCGCATAGTAGAAATCTTTAAAAACGAATAATCTAGACTCTTGCCCGACTGAAAATGGAGCAGGAAAAAAAGGAGGTCTATAAAGAGTTTAAGGAATACATCATACCTCCCTCTTGGAAGGACAGGGTTTGGGATATAGAGGATTTTAAGAAGTTTCATGAAGAGACTGTTAAGGACAAGGAGTCGGTCGAGAAATGGTGGGTTAAATGGGCTGAGCAATTACCCTGGTTTAAGAAATGGAATAAGGTTCTCGACGACAGTAATCTTCCTTTCTACCGCTGGTTCGTAGGTGGTGAGATCAACCTTGCCTATCTCTGTACTGATTGGCAGATTGAAAAAGGCAGGAAAAATAAGCTCGCAATAATATGGGAAGGTGAGCCGGTTAACGAGGCCGGGGAGCCAAAGGAGGTTAGGAAATTCACCTACTACGATGTTTACAGGATGTCTAATAGGATTTCATCTGCCTTGAGAGACAAGCTTGGAGTTAAGAAAGGTGAAGTCGTAACCCTCTACCTTCCCATGCTTCCAGAATTACCTTTTTACATGCTTGCTCTACAAAGGATTGGTGCAAAACATAGTATAGTTTACAGCGGCTTCAGCGCCGTAGCTTTAGCGGATAGAGTTGAGGCAGCTGGGTCGAGAATTATCGTAACAGCAGACGGTCTCTACAGGAGGGGTAGGATAATAAAGCTTAAGGAGGTTGTAGACGAGGCTGTGAAGATACTGGAGGAGAGAGGCCATAGTGTTGAGAAGGTTATTATCGTTAGAAGGACCGATAGAACAGATGTTCCATTTAATGAATTTAAAGACATTTGGCACTCTGATTTTCTGAAAGACGTGCCTGAAAATGTTAAGGTTGACGCTGTCCCCCTACCATCGGATGATTTCTCCTACATACTCTACACTTCTGGAACGACGGGTGCTCCAAAAGGCTCTCAGGAATCTGTAGGCGGATACACCGTGGGTCTATACGCAACCATGAATATGATTTTCGACGTTAAGGATGACGATATCTATTGGTGTACCGCAGACATAGGCTGGGTTACGGGTCATTCCTACATAGTCTATGGTCCTTTAATGACCGGGTTGACCTCGGTTATGTACGAGGGTGCTCCAGATTACCCTGCTCCAGATAGATGGTGGAGCATCATAGAAAGATACGGGGTCACTATATTCTACACTACTCCAACAGCCATAAGGATGCTCATGAAGTTTCCAGACGAGCTTATTAAGAAGCATGATCTATCTACAATTAGGATAGCCCATTCCGTCGGTGAGCCGATAAACCCTGAGGCTTTTAGATGGCTGTATGCGAATGTGTGCCGCAGCGACGCTGTCTGTTCAAGCACTTGGTGGATGACTGAGACTGGCCACATATTAACAGGACATTTTCCAGGTTTAGGCAAGATATATCCGCTTAAGCCTGGTACGAACGGTTTTACGCTCCCGGGCGTTAAAGCTGATGTTATTGATGAAGATGGAAATTCTTGCCCGCCGGGTGTGAGAGGATACTTTGTTATAAAGACACCTTGGCCTGGAATGTTAATGACCCTCTATAAGGATCCCCAGAGATATGTTGATGTGTATTGGAAAAGATGGGAAGGCTGTTTCTGGACTGGCGACTATGCTGTTAGGGATCAAGATGGTTATTTCTGGATACTTGGTAGGGCTGATGATGTTATCAAGGTGGCTGGTCACAGGATAGGTACTGCCGAAGTGGAGTCTGCGATGATTATGCATCATGCTGTTGCAGAATCTGCATGCATTGGTAAGCCTGATGAAGTTAAAGGGGAGATACCCATGATATTCACAGTCTTAAAACAAGGTTATAATGGTAGCCCAGAGCTTGAGCAAGAGTTAAAGATGCATTTAAGGAAGACAATCGGTCCATTAGTAGCGTCTGATGCTGTGATAGTTTTCATCAATTCTGTTCCAAAGACTAGGAGCGGTAAAATAATGAGGAGACTTCTAAGAGCAGTGGTTGCAGGTAAACCCCTCGGAGACATAACAACCCTAGAAGATGAAGCTGCGGTGAAAGAAGTTGCGGAAGCATACAAGATGATTAAAGAAGCTATAGAGAAGAGAGGCTGAATATTACAAAACAAATATTTAAGAAGAAATGAAAGGCAGGTTCCTTGTTTTAACCGGGTTTCTGATAAACGTTTGTCTAGGTGCAGTATACTCCTTCAGTATTTTCAGAACTCCTCTGGAAACACTATGGGGAATAAGCGCTACTCAAAGCGGCCTACCCTTTATGGTCTTTCTCCTATTCTTCTCAATATTCATGGCGATTTCAGGGGGTTTGATTAAGAAATGGGGGCCGATGAAGACCAGTTTATTGGGAGGCATAATGGTAGGTGCTGGATGGATTGGGGCAAGTTTCTCTCCAAACATAGAGGTTATGACTATAATGTATGGGGTGATCGGCGGTGCTGGAGTTGGAGTTGCATACGGGTGTCCAATAGCCGTGTCAGCAGCATGGTTTCCGCAGAGAAGCGGATTAGCGATAGGTTTAACAGTAATGGGCTTCGGCCTCTCTGGAGTAATAACTGCGCCTCTCTTAACGAGCCTCGTTAAAATGTTAGGTCCTCTCAAGACTTTTCTCTATGCTGGACTTGTTTTCCTCATAGTGCTAGCCGTATTATCATTGACTCTCAGATTCCCCCCGTCGGAGACGAGTAGAGAATCGAAGACCGTCAGCAGAGTAGAGTCTGATGCAAGTATCAGCCTTAATAGGGTTCAAATGGTTAAGACGCCGAGCTTCTACGCATTATGGTCAGCCTACATGATAGGTTGTCTCGCAGGCCTTATGGCAATAGGGATCTCTTCACCATTCGGAAAGGAAGTTGCTAAGATCGATGAGTATGTTGCTAATCTTACGATAATTGTTTTCTCAATATTCAACGGCCTGGGTAGGCCGCTATTCGGATGGGTAACCGATAAGCTTAATCCGAGAAGGGGTGCAATGCTCTCTTTCGCCTTAATACTCATGTCTTCAATAATCCTCTACCTATTCGGTGAGGGCAATCCGCTAATATACCTCTTATCTTTCAGCCTGCTATGGTTGAACCTAGGGGGATGGCTTGCTATGGCTCCAGCTATGACGAAAAAACTCTTTGGCACAAGATACTATTCTGAAAACTACGGGATCGTCTTCACTGCTTATGGTGTTGGAGCTATTCTAGGAACGTATCTTTCTGGAATGCTTAAAGACTTTACAGGCACCTACTTATCCGTTTTCCCGATCGTAGCCTTTCTTGCAAGCTTAGGCATGCTGATCGTGCTTGCAGGTTTTAAAACCCGTTAAACATTTTAGAATTTTAAAGAAGATTAATCCCAATCATAAGCATCTTCTTTATCATTGAAAGTATAGTGGATTTTTCTAAACCTGCTGGTTAGGTTCTTAACCTCCTCCCTAACAGTATCGGCTGAATCAGGGTCTTTAACAACTCTGGCTATGAGCTTTCCTATCTGGTCCATCTCCTCCTTACCCATTCCAAGCCTAGTAACTTCTTGTACACCCAGCCTTACTCCACTGGCCATTGTCTCAGACTTGTCTGTCGGAAGCGGGGTCATACTGGTTATTATACATGCTCTCTCAAGGTTTTTCGAGACCTCCATTGCAGCACCCTCCCTAACTCGGAATATTACTTGATGCGATTTAGTAAATCCTTTATTGGTGCATATTACGTCTAAACCGTTGTTGTACAGGGACTCTGCTAAAGCCTGAGCATTCGCCACAACATTTCTAGCATACTCGCGCCCGAATGCTAGGAATTCAGCTAGGGTATAGGCTAATGCTGCAACCCTGTTTATATGATGGTTGTTAATCATGCTTAATGCAACCCTATCTATGGCTTCGCCATATTGCCTTTTGCAGAGTATTATGCCACCTTGGGGGCCGAAAAACGTCTTATGGGTGCTGCCAGTTATGACTGCAGCTCCTTCTCTCAGAGGATCTTGAAAATTGTCTCCTGCTATTAAACCCAATACATGCGCCCCGTCGTATACTGTAATAGCTCCGACGTTTGCAGTTGCTTCTGAAATCTCTTTCACAGGCTGGGGGAATAGGATTTCAGAAGCCCCAAGCATTACCATTTTGGGCATTACTTTAGCGATCATCTTCCTAGATTGGTCAATGTCTATGTTGTATTCTTCAGCGTCGAAGGGCAGTGGAACCATGCTGACACCGTGATACCTAGATACCTCTCTAAAACTGCTATGGCCTCCATCTATAACGCTAAGGCCCATCATCGTATCCCCAGGCCTCGTAAAAGCACCTATTGCAACGAGGTTTGCAACAGTCCCGGAAATGGGTAGTGTGTTAACATGCTCAACCCTGAAAAGTTTCCTGGCGAGGAACTGAGTCAATTCCTCAAGCTTATCTATATATTCGCATCCTCTATACATCCTCTCGTAGAGGAATCCAACAGCGTACCTGTGTCCCATGTCGCATGTGAGAAGCTTTCTGACTCCTCTACTCGTAATGTTCTCGCTTGCGATAAGATTTAGGGAAGACCCCCTGAAAATATGGTGGCTCCTTACTATTTCGAATACTTCTTCCGCAAGGCCCCTCTCAGACAATACGTGCGGCTTCAACCAATCTGTTATTTAAAAAAGTTTCTCGGTACCTAGGGTTTTACCTATAAATATCTGTTATGAGGTAGTGATTCCTGATGAAAGGTGGCGTGAGGCATAGAATCAGCCTTAGGATCGGGAGAACGTTGCTCGTAGATGGGCCCGCTACTGTACAGGTTGCTGAGGGAATGGTTAACGTATTGGGGGCTGTGTTTGCCGAGGGCAGTACTCTAAAAGTAAGGAGGTTCAGGAGGACACCCCTCTACGCTGAGTATTCTGATGCAGGCCTCATCGTTGACGGTAAGAAATATCAGGTGGTAGAAGGATCAACAATACCCAGCAGTTGGATAGAATGTGCCGAGAAAACAGCTGGGGACGATGCTAAGCTTATAGCAATAGTAGGCGGCACCGATTCCGGGAAAACAAGCTTGGCAACCTTCTTAATAAACTACTATCTTAATTTCCGAGGAGAAATCGGGGTTGTAGACGGCGACCCTGGTCAAAATGATTTGGGAGTCCCAGGGACGGTTAGCGCTGGGGTTGCAAACAAGGGTCTAAGCGACCTCTGGCAAGTCAGGCCCGAGGTAATCGAGTTTATAGGCTTAACTGCCCCGGAGGCAGGAGCTGGGGAACTTAATGAGTCGATAGCCAAGATCATTAAGAGGCTTTTACAGAAGGGGGTTGGAAAGATTGTCTTGAACACTGATGGGTGGATTAGTCCAAAGGGGTTGAAGTATAAGGCTGAATTGATGAATATGATTAAGCCATGCTTCATAATATCTTTGCTGGGAGAAGAAAATTACATGCTTTTCGAAAGAGAGGTTGATCAGAGCTTGAAGCTTATCCGAGTGGAAGCTTCTACATATGTTAAGAAGAGAAGCAGGGTGCAGAGAAGACTCCTGAGGATACTAAACTATAGGAAGCATTTTGCGAGGTCTAGGCTTGTAAAGAAGAGCATTAATGAAATAGTGTTCATGAATCACCCCTTCCTAAACGGTGAGTCGACAGTCCCGCCTGAAGGCATCGGGAAGGGCTTAGAAATCTTAGAGGCGAAGTTATACATGGGGAGAACTTATGTTAGGACGAGAGGAGAGCTAGAAGAACCGGTTTCCCTTGAAGCAGGGGGGAAGAGCATCATAGTATTAGGCGAGGACTGGGAGAAGGGTCTTCTAGTAGGGCTTGCAAAAGGAGGTAGTTTCCTTGGAGTAGGAGTTATAGAATCGCTTACAACTAAGGAGATCATTATTAAAACCCCATTATCATCCAAGTTCGACTCGATAAAACTGGGGGAGATAAAACTTGACCCTGTTTTCAACGAGAAGAATTTTCACTGGAGGCCCAGAGGCAATCAACACTGTTAGAAATTTTTAAGAGAAAAGGTTTCGTTCTAGTTTAGAGACACAACCCTATGATGCCAACGCTTTCTTAAGCTCTATTAGAGAACTGTTAACAAGCTTTGTCTCAGCAACAGCCTCAGAAAGATCGATGCTCACTATCTCCGTGCCTCTTAATGCAACCATTTTGCCGAAGATGCCTTTTCTTAAAAGCTCTACTGCAGCATAACCAAGCCTCGTAGCGAGAACCCTATCAAAAGCGGTCGGGGGCATTCCTCTTATTATATGAGCCGGGGCGACGGCTCTTGTTTCAAAGCCGGTTGCTTTTTCAATCTCCTTAGCTAAGAATTCCCCTATTCCACCTAGGTATACGTGCCCATACTGGTCTACTTTAGTATCCTTAGTTATTGGACCCTTGTAATCGGCTATTAAAGCACCTTCTGCAACTACTATCGTTAAGCTCCCCCTGCCTTCAGCCTTCTTCCTCTTAACGAAATCAACAACATCGCTTATCTTAAAAGGCTCTTCAGGTATTAAAATAAGGTCAGCACCAGCAGCTAGTCCCGAGTATAATGCTATCCAGCCTGCATGCCTCCCCATTATCTCAACCACCATTATCCTGTCCATAGCCTCTCCAGTCTTCTTCAGAGATTCTATAGCTTCCATCGCGGCGTTTACAGCGGTGTCAAAGCCGAAAGTATAATCAGTACCCTTAAGGTCATTGTCTATTGTCTTCGGGACTCCGATGACTTTCAAACCAGCCTCGTGTAGTCTCTTTGCTGCCGTAAGAGTGTCGTCTCCACCTATGGCTATTAAAGCATCCAAGCCAAGCTTCTTAAAGTTCTCTATACACTTGTTCATCGTAGCCTCATCCTTAACAGGGTTTGTTCTCGATGTTTTTATCACGGTTCCTGCTTCACCAATCTTGTCCTCTAGATCGCTGTAGCGGAGCGGTGCAGTATCCATGTTAAGAAGCCCAGCCCAGCCGTATCTTATGCCAATGACTTCTATCCCATACTTTTCAGCTCCCTTTAATATTGCTCTTATCACAGCGTTCAGGCCAGGGGCGTCTCCTCCACCTGTTAAAACTCCTACCTTCATCCTCCGCACCTTAAAGCCTAAATCTCTGGAGAAGGATGTTTTAACTTTTACTCTTAATAATAAGCCTATGGGCTTAATATGAAGGGGCATTAAAGTACGTTATTAAAGCTAAACGTTATACGTGTTTCCTAAGGAAACTTCATAGTTTATTATGAAAGGTCACATTGTTTCTGGCACTTTTTATTATTTAATCTGCCAAAGGGGCTACTGAATTCTTTCCAAGCTCTTCTTCACCCTGTGACCACTGGAAGAAGTATTATAGAGTAGGCAATATAAGTTCAAGAAACTAAATACTTAAAAATATTCTTTTAGGAAGACGGGAAATAAAGGATGAGTATAAGCGTCTCGGTGATAATCCCGTCTCTCAGAGGTTCGCCTTACTTAGTAGAGCTTGTGAAAAAGCTTGCCGAAGATAATTATAAGAATAAGGAAGTTCTTATAGTTGTCGACAACCCTCTTCCGGAGATTGCTGAAGACCTTAGAAAACAGCCGGTGAAAATAATCTTTCGTAATGGAAGGTTTGGAAGGGTTAGTGCACTTTTAGAGGCGTTTAAACAATCTTCGGGAGACCTTCTTATATTCTTAGACGATGACGTATCTATTGTTGAAAATGGTTTCATTTCGAAAATCGTAGAATCTATGAATAATAGTGAAATAGGAGAAATAATGAAAAGAGTAGGAGGTAAAGGCATACTCGCACAGACAGTAGACTGCGAGTTCATGTCTTTCAATTACGGTAGTCTCATTTTAGCTAGGAGAGTTGGAAAATGCTTAGGACTGAACGGCGCGGCATTCGCGATATGGAGAAAGGCTTACGAGAAGATTGGAGGATTCAGATACAAGATTCCAGACGATTTTGATTTGGGTATTAGAAGTTACCTCGCCGGCTTAAGATTCAATTTTATAACAAACCCGTACGTTGTGAACCATGCTCCACTCAGTTGGAGGGAGTGGTTTAAGCAGCGTGTTCGATGGGGAATTGGGGCAGCTATATGGGTTAAGGAGAACTGGCGTACTTTACTGAAAATATTAATCGAAAAACCATCATTAATGCTTTCATTGCTATTCGTGATACTTCCTTCTCTAGCCCCTTTCTTAATGACAATCCTTATGAACACTCTCTTGGAGGATAGAATTATATGGCTTAGTGTTTTAATGGTTTCTTCATTATTTACTAACCTATTGCCCCTTGCAGCAATCTTCTCTTACGGTCTCTTTGTCAAAATATTACTGGTATTTACTAAAACCCTAATAGCTATTCTAGCATCATTCATCGTCTTCTCATTATCATACTATGTAATAGCCAAAAAGATGGGCTACAGACTTAAACTTGGAAGCCTAGTCTTCCTATACTTCATATACTCGCCGCTCTGGTTTACCCTATTATTATCGGGATTCATCAGAGTATTCGTCTTTAGGAAGGACTATATTGAAGGCAGGCCGTAGTAAGACCGTTTTATCATAAGCCTTTTTAATGAGTCTGATATTACAATATTTTAATGGAGCTGACGTTAGAAGAAGGTGAGTTATTAGTTAAATTAGCCAGGAAAGCTATTGAAAAATATTTGAGAGAAGGCGTCATCGATACTCCTCCAACAGATTTGAGAGAAGTTTTTTACGAGCCATGCGGAGTATTCGTAACCCTAAACAAGATCATCGGAGCTTTAGAACATGGGTTTAAGGAGCTTAGAGGCTGTATAGGGTTTCCGGAGCCGGTTAAGCCTTTAGTATCAGCGCTTATTGAAGCTGCTGTGGCCGCCGCGGTCGAAGATCCCCGTTTCCCACCAGTAACCTTAAGTGAGCTAAGCTCTATTATTATAGATGTTAGTGTCCTTACTCCTCCAAAGCTCATAGAGGTTGAAGATAGAGGAATGCTTCCAAGCATGATTAAAATAGGTAGGGATGGATTGATCGCTGAGAGGGGGTTTAACCGTGGTCTACTCCTCCCTCAGGTTGCTGTAGAGGAAAATTGGAATGCGGAGACCTTCCTCTCATACACTTGTCTAAAAGCTGGATTGCCACCTGAATGTTGGAGGGATAAAAAAACTAGAATTTATAGTTTCCAGGCGATAGTGTTTGAAGAAACTTCTCCGAATGGTTCCGTTAGAATGCTTGAACTTAAGTAACCTCCTTAATACCTCCTCCTAGGACCACGGTTGAACCTTCTGCCACCGTAACCTCCCTCAACTTCTTTCTCAGACATGTCGTTAGAAGTATCGACATCTCCTATATGGGCATCACTCTTTTCTATAGAACCATACTTGCCAACGTTAAGCCTCATGGTTCTACGGTACACGTTTATATAACCATTCTTAATCATTATGACATCGTCAGGCTTAACCAAGTCTATATTCTCATTCCAAAGCGTTAGAAGTATCGTTCCTGTCTCGTCTCCTATTCTCGCCTCCGCCACCCTATTCGTCGAACCACCATACCTCGCAGGTACCTCCTTTGTTTCTGAGAGGGAGAGAACCTTGGCGAGAAGGTTAACGTGCTTGGAGTTGGTGTTAAGGTCCTTAACCTTAACAAATTGCTCGGACACGGCTTCTCATCTCCTGAAACCCCCTCACATTGGTGTATTTAACCTTAACTGGTATAGAATTTCTCCACCCTGTCGATAGAGGAAAGAACCGATCTTCGGAAAAACTTATCTAAAGCTATTTCTTCTGATAAGACGAGGTTTGGAGGCGATAATACTCGTAAAGGTTTCGAGCAGCTTCCAGGGAAACGTTGAGAAGGTTCTTCAAGTTAAGGGGGTTAGGAGAGTTTACGAGTTGACTGGAGACATAGACTTGTTGGTAGAGATCGCTGCCTCTTCTGAAGCAGATTTAAGAAGAATTGTTGATGAAATACTTGAGATTAAGGGTGTTGAATCAACCGATACGCGAATAGTCCTATCCCGCATGTCAAAGTGAAACCTAAGGAAAAAGATATATTTCCGATACTTCTATTTTCTTACGGATTGCAGGCGTTCGTAACAGCAAGAATAGCAAAGGGGTTCGACAGGGAGAAGGTAATGCGAAAGCTCCTGAATATTGAGGAAGTTAGGGAAGTTATTGAATTGACTGGAGACATAGACTTGTTAATAAGGGTTGATGTACTGGATGTTGAGAAGCTTATGAAAACAGTCCTGAAGATAAGAGGGGTAGAGTCTATTGCTACAACTGATACGCGTGTAGTGCTCTCAGTCCAACAAGCTAAGGCTTAGAAACATGGTTAGACTAGTGCTCTTCGACCTAGACGGGACGCTCATAGAATTCAACTATAATTATTCCCTGGCTAGGAAGTTGATTATCGAGAAACTTATTGAGATGGGTGTTGAAGAAAGCATACTTTCTGAATCTAAGCCCGCATCAGTAAACCTTGAGGAAGCCATAATGTTCATGCGGAGAAAAGGGCTCAGCGAAGATCAATTGAAAAACCTAAGAAGAAGCGTATATGAAACCGTTGAACCGTTAGAGCTTGAGGCTGCGGATAAGCCGATTGTGAAGAATGGAATCGTAGAATTACTTGAATGGTTAAAGGAAACTGGTATCAATATGGTTATTTGCACGAATAATTGTAGAAAAGCCTCTAGAATAATACTCGAGAAGACTAATTTAAAAATATTTTTTAAATATGTTTTTACAAGAGACGATGTGGAAAGGATTAAACCATTCCCAGACTTAATACTCAAAGCATGCGAGGCTGCGAAGACTCTCCCTGAAGAAACGGTTCACATTGGAGATTCCCCAATAGATATTATAGCTGCCAGAGAGGCTAGTGTAGTGCCTGTTGGAATAGCCTCTGGCCTATGGGGTATTGAGAAGTTGAGAGAAGCCGGAGCGAAGTATATTGCTTCAAATACGAGTGAGCTTAAGGGAATTCTCTCAGCCCTGATCGGGCTCTTCTAGACTTGTCTGTACGCTCCCCCTCTTAGAAGCCATTGTAAAGAAGGTCCAAGATACGGCATTGGCGAGTTCTTTAAGTCTAATCCTATCTCTGAAATTTCTTACAACTATGTATTTAAGCAAGCCTCCTTCCTCGATGATATCGTATGAAAACATCTGGTCTGGTCTGAGCTCGTTTTTAGCAGCCCTTTCAACATCCCTCTCTCTCATTGGTTCCAGGACTTTTCTAACGAGGAATGCTTCAAAAGGCGAGGTGATTGTGCTAAGCTTAAGCTCTGGAAGCGGTGTAACCTTAGCATAATTCTGATAGACTTCCATGTCGCCAACTTTAGTACCTTTGTAGACGAGTTCAATCTTCTGTAATGCTGTTTCAGCTTCAGCCTTCTCCTCAGCTTTTTTCATCATCTCAATACCCGTCTTAAAACTCTTTGAAGCGAGAAGGTCGTCTATGACGCTAATTATACTATTTAGCTTCTCAAGCTCTTCTTCAAGCATTTCCCTCTTCTGTGACAAATATTGTTTTAATTCAGCGAGTCTTTGTGTTTCCTCATCTTTTTCTCCCAACTTGTTTCAACTGTTTTTTATGCGTAAGAGATAAATATGCTTTTTCAGCCGTAAAAACGAGGCTAAACAAACGGTTAACAGTAAAAAACGATTAAAGGTTAAAAAGATAATCAGCCCATTCAGGTATTGGGAAATGTCTGAAAGAAAGCTCCCTTTGGGCGAGAATCTAGTTTTCGAAGACTTCGCTAAATTCATAGGTGGTTCGACATTTCTTGAAGCACCGCTAAAGGGTGCTCTCGTACTAACTAATCAAAGGATCTTCTTCGAAGAGCATGTTGGCAGGAGAGATAGGCGGATATTAATCAGGCTCGAGGTACCGTTAAGCATCTTGGATCAAGTTAAGGTTAGTAAGGGGAGGCTCTGGAGCAGACCTGTGGTTACACTAGTGTATCGCTCTAAAGAAAACGCTTTAGAGCAGCCGAGCTTCATAGTTAAGGATTACGAATCTTGGAAAGCATCGTTCTTGAGGGTTAACATAGGTGGGCTGAGAATAGTCTAGTCGCAGAGCAACGTCATCGTTCTTAGAACTCCCTTAATGCGTCTTATCTCCGTGACAACATTATCGAGCTGCTTAATATCGTTGACTTCTACTGTTACTATTATATCATACTCTCCGTAGACGACATCTACGTTAGTAACGTTTTCAACCTTACGAATAGCCTCTTCAATATTCCTCTCTAAGCCCACTTCGCAAACTATCAACAAGTATGCTTTAAGCAAGGCTATTTAACCGCTGATAAAGCTGTTTAAAAAGCTTTACTGCGCGGAAAACATATATAGGTGAAGCATCGAAGCCACTATGAAATGTTTAGGGCTCAGCTGGATCTCTCCACGTTCTTCTTCGTATATATGATTGCGATATTTCTCAGCTTCCTCCTCTTCCTAATCAGCGCCCTTTTGAGACATAAAAAGGAGACTAAGCGACTTAAGGAGAAATTTAGGAGGTTAAGGGAGAGGCCTGAACATCCTTGGTTTGAGGAAACGGAATAGCTATAAGGCCTTTAAATATCCTCAGCCCGAAGAGGGACGCGTATGAAGTTTAACTCAAGTCTCCTACTCCCTAGCCTCAACTGCTCTATCTTCAGGTCTTTAAGATCCCAGCTGAGCCTTAAACAGCCTATTCTTCCTACGACATCGTCAGTAAGGCTTAGGGCAGCAGGGCCAGCATTCTTGAGAACAAGCATTCTGAGAATCCTCTCTTCTCCAGTAGCTTGCAGCGAGACTCTGAACCCCTCTCCAGTTTTTTCAAGGAAAACCCTTAAGACGGTATTTGAAAGAGGCACAATAGCCTCTCCGGGTTCAAGCGGGCTCAGAATAAGAGTGTCTTCTTCCTGCCAATAGGTGAAGCTAAGCATCTTACAATATTTCCCTTCCACGATGTTTCAGATAAGTATTTTTATACGTAGCGGTTAGAATCCCGTATGCTTTCCAGACTTGAAGAAGCTGTGGAGGAGCTTAATCTCAAAAGGGTTTCACCCGGGCTCTTCATACCAGGGTATGACGGCTATTCTTTACCGAATCTTTCAAACAGCCTGGCAAAGCTTATGAGCGTTAGGGCTCGCGGAAGGGCCCTCAATGACGATTTTCTCTTAGGATTTAGAAATATAGACAGGGTTGTTCTCATCATCATGGACGCAATGGGCCTAAATATTTTCATAAAGTCTTCTAATGGTATCAGAAAATTCCTGAATGATCTCCTTCTTAAGGAGGGAGTGTGCTTCAAGGTTTTGACATCGGTATTCCCATCGACAACCTCGACGGCGTTGACAAGTCTTAACACAGGCTTAACTCCTCAGGAACACGGTATAGTTGCCTACGTCCTTTTCATGAAAGAGCTAAGCTCAATGGTTAACATGATATCGCTCAGCCCCGTGAATGATGAGAGGAGAAACAGGATTTTCGAATTGGGTATGAGTGCCGAGAAGCTTTTAGGAGCTAAAGTTCTTACTCAAAGAATTAAGGAGAGCGGACTGAAATCAAAGACGCTCATAAGATATGGCATTAGAAACAGCGGTCTCTCTACGATTCTTTACAGAGATTCCGAAATAGTGCCTGCGTTGACTACGGTGGACTTTGTGACAAACTTGGTTAAGTTAATCAACGATAAGAAGGCTGATTTCATAATGGCCTATTGGGATGGTTTCGACGCTCAATCGCATTATTACGGGCCTTTCAGTCAAGAGGCTGAACTGGAGCTCCTGAATACTTTCACGTTATTGAAGACTGTTATCAATAAGGTTGCTCCCGACGTTGCTAGGAGAACACTTCTTGTGGTTACTTCTGACCATGGTCAGTCTAAAGTCAGAGACGAAGAATCGATTAGGATCGAAGAATTGAAATGGCTTAATGACAACCTCTTAATGCCTCCAGCCGGAGAGTCTAGAGCAGCATATCTGTATGTGAAAAATGGTTCCAAGGAATTTGAAAGTGTTTTTCGCAAGAAAATCAGTAAAAACATCGTTTTATTCCGATCTAGGAAGCTTTTGGAAAAAGGTATTTTTGGCTTAGGAGAAGTTAATCGTTGCGTCCTAGATAGGATAGGGGATTACGTGGCACTATCCAGGGGCGAGGGGAGGCTTATCTTCCATTACGATCTGAAGGAGAGAACTGAACCAGAATTTGTTAGGGCGGGAGCACATGGTTCTCTAACCCTCAACGAACTTTTAGTCCCACTTATTGTATGCAGGCTTTCAGAGCTATTGTACACGTAAGGATTTCTAGCATCTGTCTTTTCTCCAGTCAATCAAGTTTTGCTTTCTGCTTCTAACAACCTAATACCGATTATCACTATTTGGAAATTTATATGCCTAATGCCAAATGCTAAAACCATTTTTATGTGCGTTCGGATGTAAACGAGTTTTTGTCAGTTGATGGAAAACTTTTCCACCAGTTGGCGAAAATTTGCATTTGCACATATCATAAATAGATGGTTTTTAACCATAAGCATGATGAAGAATGATTAAAAGTATGCTTAGAATATTATCCTTTGCCATAGTACTGTTAATAGGCATTGCAATAAAGCATTTTTTAGAATCGTTATGGCTTGTCTTTACGGGTCTGGATTCCAACGGCCTCTCAAGCCTTGTTGCACTTATCGCCATGGCCTTCTCTTTCACGCTATTCCTCCCCCTTAAGGATGGAAGTAGAATTAGGATGAATAGATTGTTCAAGGAGGTTTTCATCTTCTCATTCATCTGGATTAGCGTATCGTTCTCCATGGCCCTCTTGCATCAACCTAAGCATGTCTCTATAGGCTTGATTCCAGCATTGTTCTACGTTTTCCTAAGGCTTAGCATCCCTACAATCATCGGGTTAAAGGTAATACTTGAAGAATATTCCGAAATACGCAGAGATGACACTATACTCATGTGGGTTGCACCAACTCCGAGGATCTTCGTTACTCAAGGCATTGGGTTAAGAAGTATCCTGGGAATTTTGAGGGGTAAGGCTAAAGCCACTATCACTACTTCTGGAGACCTTTTTGTCAAATCATTCAAGAATATTAGGATAGTTGAACTTCAGGGAAGCCTTGCTTCTTTTGTGAGAACGGTGGCAGATATTTGGAACCGCGAGGTAGCGATAGTTTGTGAAGCAAAACCCGAGAAGGGTCTTTTCAAGCTCAGGGTTAAGATAGCCTCAGATGATAAGCAGGTTTTAAACAACATCGTCAAGAATCTTTCCAAGCTTGATGGAAAAGAAGATTTAAAGTGGGCTCTTGAGAAATGGCTATCGCTAAAACCATGCGTTAAGCCGATTAAGCTTGCTAATAGCAGTGTTTTGCTTAAACCGGGAATAGTTCCTGAGAGACTGTTTGTAGCGGGAAGTATCGAGGAGGCGGAGAGGTTTGCACTACAAGCATGTTTATCCCAGTTGAGAAGTAATTCGATGATTCTAATCATCAACGGTGAGGAAGATCCGGTTTTTGAAAGTAAAATAGAGAAAGCGCTTAAAGCAGAATGTTTTAAGCCGAATAGGAGTAGGCTTAGAACCTTTGCGGCTCACGGAAAGATCGAGGCGGTTCTAATTAGGAAAACTGATTTAAAAGAGAAATTAATTAGGAAGATTTCTTCAAAACCCCTCGTCGCCGTATGGTTAAGAGAATGCTCAGAAGACTTGGACCTAAACACACCGTTGAAAGTTTTAACCTGCAGTATGCATAAGCCGATTCTGGAAGCAGACGGCCTATTGCTATTAGACCCTGACAAGAGTATTCTGGATAGTTTCATACCTGCAAGATACGGGTTCTCGCTCCAAGGGAAAACGGTAATGGTCTCCGCTAATGGGGTGAGGATATTAACATGACGCCTATTCTTCCAGGTTCATATGGAGAATCTGAGCTGACGAGCAGAATAGGGTTGGCTGGATGGGACTTTAGGAGAGCACTTGTATTCCTGCTTTCAAAGTTATTTAAAGACTACAAGATAATCCTACTGGATTTGAGTGATGAGTTCAGTTGCGTTGTAAGAATTAACGGGGCAAAATATTATAACGTTGCTGAGCATAGTATTAACCCAATTAAACCACCCTGCTGGAAAACTCTTGAGCGATATGTTGAATCACTAGTAGAGATAATCGACTACTGCTTTGGAACCTTAAACATGAAGAGCATTATTACGAAAGCTTTGATTAACAATATTTCATCGTCTGAGATAACAATACCTGAAGTAGTATCCAAGTTGGATTTTGAAAATCCTGAAGGAGGATTATCGATTTACTCGCCCTTAGAACCATTCACATTCGGTACGTTAAGAAAAGTCTTCGGAAGGAGAGAGGAATTGGATTTTAATGAAGTGTTAGAGACGGGTATTGTTTTCGACCTCTCAAGCCTTCCAACAGCTTCTTCAAAGTCACTAGTAGTCTTGATTATATTGAACAAGCTTTCATACATGATGCCTAAGCATCCAACGGTTATAGTGATCACCTACCCTAGTATTGTTTGGCCTAAGGGTAGGAGATGCGATGCAGCTAAGTTATATGTTGAACAAGTGCTTCCAGACGATTTAGAGAGGAAGGGTTTCCTAATAGTGTTTGCTGAGAAAGCATTCTCAGAATTGTCTGAGAAAATCGTAAACGAGCTTGATGCGATTTTTTTCTCGCCTTCGTCGGAAGCTCTAGACCCTTGGAATCCCTGGGGTCTGCATACCCGGCTGGAGAAAGAAATCTTAGATTATCCGGCAGTGGTTTTGAATAGGAGGGGTGAGGCCAAACCCTTTATGATTCCTGCAAACATCTTGATGAAACCCTTGAACGAGGAGGAACGTGAGAAGCTTAAGCCTAATCTAAGAACCTTTAAGGAGTCGGATAGGCTGAAAGAGATTCTAAACGAAGACTATGAGCTTGGGCTGAAAATAATAAACATGATCAAGGGACTTGGCGGCAAGGCTGCTTTAAACAGGCTTGTCGAAGAAATAAGGTCAACGATAGGAGCTGGTGGGCTTAGGGCACTCGCCACATTGTTGAGACACGGTTACTTGAAGCAGGCTCAGGAAGTGGATGAGCAATACCTTATTCTTCACGGAGGTAATTGGGAATGAGAAAAATCCCCACTGGGATAAAATCATTAGACGAACTCGCTGGAGGACTGCCAACTGGAGTCTCAAACCTGGTTTACGGCAGTCCCGCAACAGGAAAAACTAGTCTTTCAATGACCCTGGTGGCTGAGGCTCTTCGAAATGCAAAGGATAAAGATGTTGTAATAGCTGTTTTGACTGAGAGTTGGGACATGGACCGTTTAAGAACCATATGTACAAGGAAGGGTGTTAAGCAGGATGCTTTGAACAGAGTTAAGGCTTACGAGGCGAATAGCTTCGGCGAGCAGCATAAGGTAATAACTGAAGTAATGCCGAGAGATGTTGAAAAGAACGATTGGATGCCAACGCTAATAATCGTCGACTCTCTTGTCCCGCATTATCATGCTCAATTGCTAAACACTCCTCTTCAACACCTGGCTTCTAAAGCCAGAGAGTTTCAGGGCAAGCTATCCCTAGAAATAAACAACTTGGTTAAGATTGCTTCTGGATACGAGTCCTTACTATTAGTAAACAGCTGGCGGCGAAGTAGTGCTGGCCGAAGCTTTCAGGAGAAATGGAGGAAAGATGTTGTAGGATGCGTGAAGAGTAATGATATTCTTATAGATCCTGAAGCGGGCTTTGGCTCGAGAGAGTTTGACGTAATAGGCGGGCAGCATCTTGTCTACATGAGCAAGACTGTTCTAAGAATGGTCTCAACGAGCCTAGGTGAGAATATTAAAGCTATCATCTTGGAGAAAGCGCTTTCAAGACCAACGATGTTTTGCTGCCTGGTTAGAATATCTGAAGCGGGTATTGAGGCACATGAGGGTAAACCTGCTCCCGTAGGTGAAGTGATCAGAAGGGAGATTATTGAGGACTAGGGCGAAGAAAATAATTATATACCAGTAAAACATCGTTCATCCATGCCAAAGAGGAAAATAAGAGTAGCCTTCATAGGAGTGGGAAATAGTGCTTCTACCACCATACAGGGCTTATTCTACTATTCCTCAGGCCGTGGGAACAGTGGCTTATGGCATCCTGTAGTGGGAGGATACGGTGTTAAAGATATTGAAGTCGTTGCGGCGCTAGACATAGATAGTAGGAAGGTCGGTAAGGACCTGTCAGAAGCTATTTTCTCAGAGCCAAATATTGTTGAAAAGCGTTGCGAAATACCGAGGACCGGGGTAATCGTTGAAAGGGGACTGTTAGAAGACGAACTTAACCCATATCTTGCGTCTCATCTTAAAGTATCGAAGCAGGATAAGAGTGGTGTAGTCGAATGCTTGAAGAGGAATAATGTGGATATTGTTGTTAACACCATATCCAGCGGTCTAGATAAGTCTTCGATTGCTTATGCTGATGCGGCATGTGAAGCAGGTACTAGTTTTGTGAATACTACTCCCACCAGCATTGCGACAAACCCCGGCATCATTGAAGCCTTTAAGAGAAGAGGTATTATCGTTGTTGGAGATGATTTGATGAGTCAGCTTGGAGGCACTGCTCTCCACAGGGGGCTCGTACACCTCCTCAAGTATAGGGGTGTTAAGCCGGTTAGGAGCTACCAGCTTGACGTGGGTGGAGGTCTTGAAACGCTGAACACGATGTATGAAGACCTTAGGGATTTCAAGAAGCAGGTTAAGACTTCTTCAATAGCTGAGGAGATTAACGAGGGTTGGGAGGTTGTATCTGGGACCACGGATTACGTAGACTTTTTGGGCAATAATAGGGTTACTTACCTCCAGTTCAATGCAATAGGATTCATGGGCAGTAACATAATCATAAACATAAACCTAAGGTCTAATGATGGTATGAACGCCGGCAACATAATCCTAGACGTTATTAGAGCAGTGACGAAGGCTAGGGAAGATGGTCTAAGCGGGAATGTTAACGAGATTTCCAACTACGGCTTTAAGAAGACTCTGGAGAAAAAGCGTATGCATGAGGCAACTATGGTCTTTGAATCGGAATACTGTAAATAGCACACCGGTTTATCTAGATAGGGTAGATGTGAGCTGTTTTTGAAGGGCTCCTACTTGCTAATCCTATCGGTTAAGGGAAGAATCAGATTTAGGCCTGGGTCTTTGCCTATGGTCGAACTGTCCCCAGGATGTTACGTTTATGTGGGCTCAGCAAAAGGGCCAGGAGGGTTCGAGAAGAGGGTTTCTAGACATTTGAGGAAGACTAAGAGGGTCAAGTGGCATATAGATTATTTGACGAGGATGGGCGGGGTTAGTGTGGAAAGCGTTTTCTACACTCCTCCTGAGTATGACGAGTCCATGCTGGCTAGTTTTTTAGAATCTCTGGGCTTTCGCAAGGTGGTAAAAGGCTTTGGCACTACGGATCGTCCCGATGATTTCTCGCATCTCTTGTTATCTAATGAGAATGTTAGAAAAACAGTTGAGAAAATAGGGTCTACGATGAAGAGGAAAAGTATTTTCTTCATATGCTTTGGAAAAAGTTCTTTAAGGAAATTTATACAATAAAACATCAGAATAATAAAGATGTTTAAGAGATGGGCGAGAGGCGAATACGAAGTTGAGATAACGCTTAGGATACAAGAAGTTGGAGACCGCCATACTTTCAAGGCGGTCGAATGGGGTAGTGAGCTAATCCCCTTGGATGAATTCCTGAAGGAGGCTAAGGAAGTGTCTCCTTCAAATCCTAAAAGGATGGTCTTCAAATCCAAGGGTATGAAGATGAACCTGAGGATAACCAGGATAGAGGTCTTAAGGCGGGGAGACAAATCCATCGACCTTAGGCTGATAGCTGAAAAAGAATAGACGTATTTCTCACTCTCCGTTCATTCGACGATTTTTCCCACTTTGCCGAAATGAAACCCTTAAGAGGTTGGTATGTTTTAAAGGAAACATTATGGGAGAAGAAGGGGGGCAGTTGGATCTGGAAAGACTGAGAATGATCGAGGTTGCGGCGAATATCCATAGGGTAAAGATAATGATGGAGTTATCTAAGGGAGATGGTACAATTACTTCTCTTGCAAAAGGCCTTGGATACTCTAGACAATTAGTGAAACACCACTTGGATACTCTGAATAGAGGCGGGCTTGTTTCAAAGAAGAGAGTGGGGAACATGGAGATCTACAGCATTACCAATAGTGGAAAGACGATCCTTTCTGAGATACTTAAAATACATCTGGAAATGGGTAAAGCGAGTAATGAGGAGCATGTTCCGATTGCTGAAGAAGGTGGGATTAGGCTAAGCGTAAAGTATATTCCAGTAATCGTAGGAGTCATTCCCGTTGTAATAGCATTTGTCAAAGGAATTACTGGAAATCAGCCTTTATGGATAATTGGCGGAGTTATCGTAGGAGTTTTCCTATACTTTATTGCTTCAAGGCTTATCCCGGCTCTAACGTAGTGTATACGGCTCCTGCCTCATCTCTAACAATGCTGATGAGCGCCCCAGGTTTAATCAGGTTCCCGATTATAACTCTTACGCCCTTCTCAGCTGCGTTAAACCCTTCTTCAACTTTCTTGAAGATCCCCCCAGTTATATCGCTGACCATTGTTGATGCTTTCAGATTCTTCATCATGCTTCTACTAAGCCTCGGGACCAGACTTGCATTACTATCTTGCTTAGGGTCTCCTGTGAACACTCCGTCGACATCAGTCCCATAGATTAGTTTAAATGCGTTAAGCTCAACGGCGAGACGGGCTGCAATTTGGTCGCCAGAGACTATTGTAAACCTTTTCTCAGAAGAGTCCATTGCAACATCTCCTGGTAAGATAGGTACTATTCCAAGTTTGAGCATCATTCTAAGCGGCTCCGTGAAGAACTCCTTAAGTCTCCCAGAAGAGCATGTTAAACAACTTACGGGAGTAACTGGAATCGCTGGAACGTTGTAGGAGGCTAGGCTCGACAGTATTAGATGCGTAAGCTCGTTCATCCTAAGCTTTACTTTCGTTAAGCCTATCAGTTGATCCGGGTGAAAGAAGCCTTCTGCAATGCGATACTCTGAAGCAACAGGATGGCCATAGGAGCCTCCGCCGTGAACCAGTATTAAGAGATATTCGCTGCGAAGCTCAGAAACCTGTCTAGAAACCTCTTCTATTGCTTGAATATTTGGCGTGAAGGGTCTGTCCTTTATCGTGATCATACTCCCGCCAAGCTTAACGACCACTAGAGGCTTCATTTCTCTTTTCACTTATTCCTGTAAACAACATAGTCTGCAAGCTCTAAAAGAAGGCTCTTAGCTCTAGAGTCGGGGACAACTTCTAGCATTGACTTCGCTTTCTCCGCGAAAAGCCAAGCCTCTTTAACAGCGTTCTCCCTAACTCCGGTTCTCGCAAGAATGTTCAAAGCCTTCTCTAAGTCTTCTTCGGAAACGCGTTCGCTTCTCAAAACGTTCAGGAAGAACTGTTTTTCATCACCATTCATTCTCTCTAAGCCTTTGAGTATCAACATGTTCCCCAGCTTGTGTTCAATAATGTCTTTTCCAACCTGCTTACCGGTTTCCGAGGCGGAGCCGAACAAGTCCAGAATGTCGTCAACTATTTGAAACGAGATTCCAAGGTTTAAGCCAAATCTCCTAAAGGACTCGACAATCTTGTCTCCAGCACCTGCTTCAACCGCCCCCATCATCGCACCGGCCTCGTATAGCGAAGAGGTTTTCCTCGTGACCATGTCAATATAATCTTCGAAGCTCACACTCATCCTCCTATGCTCCGCTATGTAAGGCTCATCCTCCCTGCCAAATTGTTCAAATAGAACGTCAAGCCGCTCGCCTTCAACAAGCCTCATTATATACGAGTCGACTATTGAAAGCAGCCTCTTACCGTTCTCCGACTTCAAAAGGAGTTCAGAAATAACCTCCCTGTATTGTACAGCTGCAAGTAGAGCTATTGTTAATCCGTACTTCTTCCAGAGAGTAGGCATACCCCTTCTAACCTCGCCATGGTCTATAATATCGTCGATTATCAGCGTGTAATTGTGAACCAGTTCGATGGCCGCTGCAGCATTAAGAGCGTTTTCAGCTTTCCCGCCAGCGGCTTCGCAACTCAAAAGGACTACTGCTGGCCTGATTCTCTTCCCTCCTGCTTTAATTGGGTATATTAGGGCCTCTTGAAACTCAGGCGAGGCGTTTTCCGAGAGCGCGTCGTAGATTATTGGCTCAACTTCCCTGGCAACCTCTTCAAGTACTTCAATGAGTTTGGAGTTGCCTTTCAATATGGTGATTAAGCCTTTAACATATATTTAAAGACTACTAGAATTTTAAGCTAAGCTTTTATCTATGCTGGATCAGACCGATTGGGAAAATGAACATCGCAATAGTCACCTCCGGAGGAGACGCTCCTGGCATGAATGCCGCCATCAGGGCTGTGGTTAGGGCTGCTTCTGGACAAGGCTTCAAAACTCTGGGGGTTGAAAAAGGCTTTTTAGGGTTAATAGAGAACTTGTTTAAACCCCTCAACCCTAGGGATGTCAGCGGAATAATAAACAGCGGCGGGAGTATTCTAAAATCCAGTAGGTGCGACCTCTTTAAGACGGCAGAAGGGTTGGAAAAGGCCTCCGAGAATCTGAAGGCCCGAAGAATAGATTGGGTTATTGCAATGGGGGGAGACGGTTCCATGAGAGGAGCGTTAAGCCTTAGCGAAGCAAGCGGGATACCGGTTACGGTCATAGCTTCCTCGATCGATAACGATATTGCGGGAATAGATGAGACAATAGGTTTCGATAGTGCAGTGAATACTGCAGTTCAAGCAATAGACAAGATCAGAGATACTGCAGTTACGTACGATAGGGTTTTCATAGTAGAAGTCATGGGGCGGAATCGAGGCTTCTTAGCTCTAGAGGTTGCCTTAGCTTCAGGTGCGGAATTCGCTGTAATACCTGAGCATCCGATTACCGTGGAAGAGATCGCTAAGAGGATAAAGCAAATGGGTGAGATAGGTAAGAAGTCCAGCATAATAGTTAAGGCAGAGGGTGCTATTGGAGACCCATTTCAAATGGCTTCAAAACTAAGAGAATTAACTGGTTACGATCTGAGAGTAACTGTCCTAGGATACATACAGAGAGGAGGCGTACCAACTGCAAGGTCTAGAAACTTGGCATGCATATTCGGAAACCGTGCTGTCGAATTAGCAGCAGAAGGAAAGGAAAATAGGCTCGTAGGGCTTAGGGATGGTCGAGTAGTAGACTTGAATATTAGAGAAGTATGCGAAAGTGTTAAAAAAATAGATGATGAGAAATACAAATTAGTTAGTATACTTGCTATCTGAAGATCGCAATTTAATTTCTAAGACATTCGGAAAACCTATTTATATCCTGATTTAGAATGCTTTCTAAAATATTAGATGCATGATCAGAAGTCTGAGGAGGTAGTCACCTATAGGATTAACGTGAATGGCATAGTGCAGGGTGTCGGATACAGGCCATTCGTATATCGTGTAGCTACTGAGCTTGGTTTAAATGGGTTTGTTCTCAATTCGGGTAATGGTGTCATAATTGAAGTTGAAGGAAAACCGGAGGATTGTTTGAAATTCATAGAAAGGCTTAGGACGGAGAAGCCGCCGAGGGCAGTTGTTAAAACCCTTACTTGTGAAAGGATTCCTCTAAGGAGATATGGAGGATTCCGAGTTGAACAAACTATTAGCGAGGAGGTCGAAACCCTCTGCCCACCTGACGTAGCGGTTTGTCAAGATTGTTTGAACGAGCTTTTCAATCCTAGTGACAGGCGGTATCTATATCCTTTCATAAACTGCATAAACTGTGGTCCGCGATTTACAATATTGGAGAGGCTCCCCTACGACAGGGTTAACACGAGCATGAACTCCTTCGAAATGTGTGGAGAATGTTCAAGGGAGTATTCCAATCCATTGGACAGGAGGTTTAAGGCTGAGCCGAATGCTTGCGGACTATGTGGCCCTCGTATTAAGCTATATAGTAAAGGTAGGTTGTTGAGAATAGCAAATCCTATTTCGGAGGTTGCGAAACTAATAAACGAGGGCTTCATAGTTGCGGTTAAGGGTTACGGTGGATTCCACATAGCCTGTGACGCAACTAATGAGGATGCCGTCTTAGAGTTGAGAAAGAGGAAGAAAAGAGGCAATAAGCCTTTCGCAATCATGATTAAGAATATTGAGGAGGCCGATAATATAGTTGAGCTCGATGATTCTGAGAAAAAATGGCTTCTACACTATTCTGCTCCTATAATTCTTGCGAGGAGAAGAGAGCCTAATCCAGTTGTAGAAGAAGTCGCTCCGGGCATGAAGTATCTGGGCGTTTTCCTACCGTATACTCCCATACACTACATTCTCATGAGAGAAGTTAAACCTCCTGCAATAGTCCTAACGAGCGGAAACGTTTCAGAGGAGCCGATAATCTTTAAGGATAAGGAGGCCTTTGAAAAACTTAACAATATAGCGGATTACATCTTAACGTATAATCGTAGGATAATTAACTTTGCCGACGACTCCGTTGGATTTGTACAAGATGGTTCTTTAAGGCTAGTTAGGAGAAGCAGGGGCTTCGTACCAGAGCCGGTTGAAGTCGAATTGAATATTGACGGTGTTTTAGCAATGGGTGCTGACTTGAATAATACCTTTGCGATAGCGAAGAAGGGTAAGATATTCCTCAGCCAATACATGGGTGATCTAGAAAACATTTTCATCAGGAGGAGATACGTTGAAACCATAAGGAGTTTACAACGGCTTCTCAACTTGGATTACAAAACAATCGCCTATGATTTACATCCTGGGTACTACTCTTCCCAGATAGGATTATCGTTGAAAGGCGATAAGATTCCCGTGCAGCATCACTATGCTCATATTCTTTCAGCGATGGCTGAAAACAAGATTCTGAACCAGGATGCTCTTGGCATAGCTTTCGACGGCACAGGTTACGGGGATGATGGAAACCTATGGGGCTCAGAATTTCTCGTAGTTAGGAATGGGAAGTGTTTTAGGAGAGGACATCTGAAGTATGTTCCAATGCCTGGTGGTGAAAAAGCCATCGTAGAGCCTTCGCGAATGGCTTTCAGCTATTTATACGATGCTATGGGTGAAGAGGCATTGAAAATCGATATTGGAATAGAAGATAGGAAAAAGACAATTCTGAAAAAGATGATTGAAAAAAGGGTTAATACGCCGATGACCTGTGGCCTAGGTAGATTATTCGACGCTGTATCGGCGCTACTCGGAGTTTGTTTAAAAAGGACTTTTGAAGGAGAGCCCGCTATGATGCTTGAAATGGTCGCTTCTGGCAGTATTGAAAAAAACTATCCTTTCAACATAATTGGGAGAGGAGAATACGTCGTGGATACTGCACCAATGATAAGTTCAATAGTTGAAGATTTAATGAAGAATGTTCCAGTGGGGAGGATAAGTATACGGTTCCATGAGACCATCGTAAGGCTTACGGTTGAGCTTGCTGAAACAATAAGGTTTGAAGAGGATGTTAAGAACATCGTTTTAAGTGGAGGTGTTTTCCAGAACAGGATAATCTCGTCTAGGATTAAGAGGGCTATGGAGGAACGTGGCCTAAGAGTCTTCTACAATAATTTAATACCTACCAACGATGGTGGAATATCTCTTGGACAGGCCGTAGCCGTAGGTTTTAAGACTGGTGGTTGACATGTGCCTCGGCATACCGGGTAGGATTGAAGAAGTAAGGGGGGATGAGGCAATAGTCTCATTCGGAGGCACGCGTAGAAGCGTGAGGCTGGATCTTGTTGACAATGTTTCAGTCGGAGACTACGTTATCGTCCACGCGGGGTTTGCCATACAAGTTCTAGATCAGGAAGCTGCTATAGAAATGTTGGATACGCTGAGGGAGATGCTTAGAGAATGAGGTTCATACATGAGTATAGAGATAGGGAACTTGTTATGAAAATTGCGAATAAAGCTAACGAGCTTTTAGAGAAACTTGGGAGAGAAGTCAAGATAATGGAGGTTTGTGGAACACACACGATGGCCGTTGCAAGACATGGTTTAAAAATCCTTTTCAAAGATAATCTTAACCTAATCTCGGGTCCAGGATGCCCAGTTTGCGTTACGCCAGATTCTGGCTTCTCGATGGTTTTTCAAGCAGCAGAGGCAGGTAAGACCGTGGCAGTTTTCGGGGACATGATGCGAGTCCCGTTGAACGGTAGGAGCCTGTTGACTCTAAAGGGTGAGGGGCTTGACGTGAGGGTTGTCTACTCTCCTTACGATGCTCTTAAAATGGCTGAGAGAGAGCCTGAAAAAGAATTCGTCACAGCTGGTATAGGTTTCGAAACAACTTCCCCCCTCTTCGCTTCAACTATACTTCAATGCAAGAACAGGAGTATTAGAAACCTTAGGCTGATAAGTCTTTTCAAACTGATGCCTCCGGCTTTAAACAAGCTTTTAGAAGCAGATGACCTGGAGATAGATGGGTTGATTCTTCCAGGTCACGTAAGCACGATAATAGGTATTAAACCATACGTTGAGCTAGTTGAGAAACACGGTGTCCCAGCTGTTGTAACCGGTTTCGAACCTGTTGACATCGTGGAGGCAATTCACATGATAT